>NZ_CP102830.1:2230454-2549090 GCF_024730785.1 Pseudomonas sp. LS44 | reverse complement strand
CGGAGGCTTCGACCATGCCCATCATGAACAGGTCGTCGTAGTGCGGGTGGAACACGTTGAGATAGAGCTGCGGCGCGCCAACGCGCTCCGGCCAGTTAAGGTGGGCGCGGTCGATGAACGGGTAATCGAGCTTGTAGCCGGTGCCTTGCAGGATCAGGTCGTATTCGGCCTGTTCACCGTCGGTGAAGGTCACTTGCTTGCCATCGATCCCGGCGATGTCGCGGCGCGCCTTGATGTCGCCATGGCCGAGATGATGAAGCACCAGCGAGTTCATCACCGGGTGCGATTCATAGAGCTTGTAGTCCGGGTCGGGCAGACCGTACTGCGAGGGTTTGCCGACCAGGGCGCGAACCATCAAGCCGTCGAGGCGCTGCTTGAGCGGGCGCGGCAGTTTGATCGCGCCGCCAAAGGTGTCGGTCGGCTTGCCGAGGATGAATTTGGGCAGGAAATAATAGCCGCGACGCACTGACAGATCGACCGAGGCGGCGCGGTGCACGGCATCGACGGCGATGTCGCAAGCTGAGTTGCCGCAGCCGAGCACCAGCACGCGCTTGCTCTCGAAAACCGCCGCCGAGCGGTACTCGCTGGAGTGCATCAGCTCGCCGCTGAATTCGCCCGGCAGCTTCGGTCGGTTGGGCTTGTGCAGGGTGCCGTTGGCGATCAGTACACCCTCGAACTGCCATTCGCGACGCTCGCCGTCGCGCTCGCTGGTCAGCTTCCAGCCCTTGTCGAGACGCTCGACCGAAACCACGCGGGTGTTGAACTGATAATGCTCGTACAGGCTGAAATGTGTGGCGTAATCGCGGAAGTAACGGCGCATTTCGCTGTGATGCGGATAGGGCGCGACGTCGGTGCGCATCGGGAACGCACTGAACTCGGTGGTGCTCTTGGAGGAAATCAAGTGCGCCGATTCATACATGGTGCTGTGCGGGTTCTCGATATCCCACAGGCCGCCGACGTCGTTGTTCAGCTCGAAGCCGACGAAGGGAATGCCGTGTTTGTGCAGCTGCCTGGCAGTGCATAGGCCCATGGGGCCGGCGCCGATAATGGCGAACATAGGGAACCTCAACCTTCTTGTTGGTATGCCTGAATTATCCCGTGACCGCACCACCGCTCTTCAATGACAATCGGCGCCGATCATCATCGCTGCCTGGTCGGCGATGTCATGCCCGCTTGCTGAACGAGGAATTGCGCTGTGTCTTCACCCGAAGAACCGAAAGAGGAACGCCTGCTCGCCGAAGTGCGCGATGAGTTTGGCGTGATCCGGGTGATGGAAGTCGGCGACTACCGCTTTCTTGAGTTCGGCGAGGCCATCGAACAGAGCTGCGTATTCACGCCTGACCCGAGCTGGTTGGAATACGACTACACCCGCGCCATGCTGCTCGGCGCGCTGGTGCATCCGCAGCCGGAGTGCGCGCTGTTTCTCGGCCTGGGCGCAGGCAATCTGACCCAGGCATGCCTGAAGTTCCTGCCGTTGGAAGATGTCGAGGCCATCGAATTGCGCCCCGATGTGCCGCGTCTGGCCATGGAGTACATGGGCCTGGCGGACGATCCGCGGCTGACCATTCGTATCGGCGACGCCATGGAGTTGCTGGCCACGGCGGAGACCGCCGATCTGATCTTCGTCGATCTGTATACCGACACCGGGCCAGGCGTCGGCCATCTGGCCTGGAAATTCCTCGAAGCCTGTCAGCAGCGTCTTAACGAAGGTGGCTGGCTGGTGATCAACCAGTGGGCCTGCAACGACGGTAAACCGCTTGGCGCGGCGCTCTTGCGCGGTCTGTTCCATCGGCATTACTGGGAGTGCCCGGTGAAGGAGGGCAACGTGATCCTGCTGGTGCCGGCTGACCTCGACCAGCAATTGGATCTCGCCGCCTTGTATGGCAAAGCGGCTGCGCTGGCGCCGCAGTTGGGCTATTCGCTGAAGCCGCTGATCGACGTCTTGCGCCCGGCGACCTGACTGTAGCGCTCACCGGTCACTGGTAGGGCGGACTCAGGGGTGCAGCGAACAGTCCGCCGATCGATTTGAATCGATGCTCGCTGGCGAGCACGCCCTACGCGGCTGAATGTCCGGTAGCGAGCTGCTCGTGGTGCGCTTTTGCCTGCACGCACCATTCTGGGATGCCTGGCTGAGCTCGCTATCCCCTGGAAGATGCCCGTTGTAGACGCCTGGCCTGGTAATTGCTGAAGCGATATCACCTTGATATCGAGAAGTAGGGGCCAGTATGTCGATCCTGCACAGCAATGCCATGCAACTGTCTGCAAACGAGCGGGGCTGGCTGCCCTGGTGGGGTAAAACCGGCAAATTTGCCATGGCGCGTTCCTGCTGGTTGAACCGGCAGATTTACCCGGTGGTCGAGCAGACCTTCGAAGGCATCGCCCAGACTCGGGTGAAAATCCTGCAGAGCTGGGCCCGTGCGCAGTGGGAGCATCTCGGTGAACTTGCCGAGGTGCTGGCGCGGGATTTCCCACACAGCGGAACGCCGCAGTACGACAGTGCCTTGCTACATGCCAAACGCCAGCAGGCGCTGGATTTTTCCGAGCTGTTTATCGTGAGTTGCAACGGGCGGGTGCTGGCTTCCACCGATACCGGGCATATCAACGCCAGCGATCTGCCGTCGCGCGCCTTGGCCGAAGGTTTGCGGCGACCCTTTCTGCATGGCCCATATATCGACCCACTGACCAAGAGCATCGGGCCTTTGACTTCGCGCTTCCATGATGCGGTGACGTTGATGTTCTATCAGCCGATCACTGTCGCCGGCGTGGTGCGCGGTTGTCTGTGCGCGCGGGTGCCGAACGATGTGCTGGGCGATCTGATCCAGCGCGAGGCCGGACACATTTTCCCGGAGTCCGGCGACAACTATCTGTTCATGGTCGATTCGGTGTTCGATCGGGCGATTCAGCAGGGCACCGCGCTGTCGCGCTCGCGCTTCGAAGACAACACCTTCAGCCACGGCGAAAACCTCAAAAGCGGCGTGAATACTGACTGGGGCGTGGTCAGCGTGCGCGAGCACACCGAGCTGGAACTGCGCTTTACCGATCCGGCCACCGGGCAGTTGCATCCGGGGGTACGCGAGACCATTCGCAACGGTTCCAACCTGTTTGTCACCTATCCGGGCTACTCCGATTACCGGCACATTCCGGTGATTGGCAAAGGCGTGACCTTTCAGTTGCCGGGCTCGCCGGATCGCTGGGGAATGATGTGCGAGGCCGATCTGGAGGAGGTCTACCGCCGCCGTTCTCTGAGCCTCAGCCTGATGAAAACCTATCTGCTCACCGTGCTGACGCTGTTCGGCGTCCGCAGCGTTCTGCAGCACTTCAGCGGTTTACCGTTGTTTGCCTTGGATCTGATCGACGGCGGCCTGTTGCTCGGTGGCGCCTGGTTCTTCGCCGCTTATGGCCCACGCCGGCTGGCCGCACGGATGGGCGCGATGACCGAGGTGATCCGCACGATTGCCGAAGGCGAGGGCAACTTGCGCCAGCGCCTCGACAGCAATCGCCTGGTAGCCGATGAGACCGGGGACATGGGGCGCTGGATTAATAGCTTTATCGACAATCTCGACGGCATCGTCGGCCAAGTCATTCAGGCATCGCTGAGCGTCCGGCAGACCAACGAGACGATGCTCGATCGCAGCAGCGAAGCCGGTCAGACCACCCGCGAAGTGACCGAGGCGGTGCACCGCATGCTGCTCTTGGTGGAAGAGCAATTGGGCGAGATTCAGCAGGCCTCGATGACTGCCGAGGAGATGAAACGGGCGATGGACGAGGTGGTCGAGCGCGCCCGCGTGCAATTTGAGGCGGTGCGCGCGGGCACCCAGACCATTCGCGATGTGGTGGCGCGTTCGGCGCGCAGTGTGCAATCGCTGGATGCGCGCATGGGCGAGATCGGCAACATCGTAGGGCTGATCAGCGACATCACCAATCAGACCAATTTGCTCGCCCTCAACGCGGCAATCGAGGCGGCGCGGGCGGGCGAACACGGTCGCGGTTTCGCCGTGGTGGCGGGCGAGGTGCGCACGCTGGCCTCGCGGACCGCTAATGCCGCGGAGGACATTCGCCATATGGTCGCCGGCCTGCAGGCTGAGACCCAGGAGGCCGTGGCCTTCATGCAAAGTGGCGTGCAGGACGTCGACAACAACCTGCGCCGCACCGAGGAGGCGTCCTCGGAGAACCTGCATTTGCACCAAACGGTGGAGCGCATGTTCGAGATCATCCAGCAGCTCAACCAGCGCAGCCTGCACTACGGGCAAAGCATCCGCGGCGTCGATCAGGCTTCCGGGGAGATGGGGCAGACCGTCTGCATCCTGCACAGCAGTGCGGAAACCGTGCGGCATACGGCGAGCAAGTTGCAGCAATTGGTTGGGCAATTCCGGGTTACGTCGACGTCCTTGTCGGCGTGAGGCTTGAGGCGCGGTTCGGGTGCATTCCGGGCGTGAGTTGTAGGTTGGCGTTGAGCGTAGCGATACCCAACGAGCGGTCGACGATGGGTATCGCTGCACTCAACCTGCGCGGCCCGCCCCATCCTGCGGCTATTCGATCAGCGGCCCTTGAACACGCCTGGTCGACGTTCCTGCATGGCGCGTGCGCCTTCTTGAGCGTCCTCGCTGGCCATCATTTGCGGCACCGTTGTCGCGAAGCTGCGCACGGCGGCCGCCTCACTGTCGCTGACCGCCTGGCGTGCTGAGGCGAGAGTGGCTTGAACGCCGAGTGGCGCCTGGGCGGCAACGCGTCCGGCCAAGAACAGCGCGCGTGGCAGCAGATCCTCACTGGCCAGAACCTCCTGAACCAAGCCCATACGGTACGCTTCGTGGGCATCGAATTCATCACCGGTGAGCAGCCAGCGCATCGCGTTGCCCCAGCCGGCGACCTGATGCATGCGCAACGTGGCGCCGGCGAACGGGAAGATGCCGCGTTGGACCTCCATCTGCGCGAAGCGAGTGTTGCTGGCGCACAAGTTGATGTCCGAGGCCAGCATCAACTCGATGCCGATGGTGTAGCAGTAGCCCTGTACGGCGACGATGACCGGCTTGCTGACCCGCGGTCCGCCAAACACGCCCCACGGATCGCAAGCGCCGGGCGGCGGCGTCCAGCCTGCGGCGAAGCTGGGGCCGATCTGCGTGAGGTCGAGGCCGGCGGTGAAGTGCTCGCCATGGGCGAATACCACCGCGACGCGGGCATCGCTGTCGCGCTCGAACTCGCCGTAAGCCAGGCAGAAGTCGTTCAGCAGGTCGAGATCGAAGGCGTTGCGCTTGGCGGAGCGATCGATGCCGATCAACATGATGTGGCCCTGTTTTTCACGGCTGACACGGCTGCTGGAGCGTTGAGTCATGACAAGAGTCCTTCTGCTGGCGTGGGCTGAACGGTTTGTATAGCGCGGCGCATGATGGCTTGTCCAAGTCATTCGATCCGCAGGTTTGAGCAGCGCGCAGGGGCTTACCGTTTGGCGGCAGACAACTCGACCCAGGGAAAAACTCGCGCCAGGGTCAGGATTTTCCGGTATAGTGCGCGCCGGCCAGTGACCTGGTCGCGTTTGAGGTATGCAATCTCCCCCGAAGCCAGCCTTCGGCAGCGTGTCCGCCCTGCGGACTACCCTTGACGATCCATCATCCATTTACGTTTTCGCAAATCCCCGCCGACCAAGGCTGTCAGGGTGACCTTCGGGTCTTTCATGGCATGTGCAGCTTCGGAACATGGGTCTTTGCGGATTTAGAGGCAGACCCATGACCCAAGTATCCGGCGGATTCGCCGCGCTCGAACTTCATCCCAATATTCTTGCTGCTGTTATTGCAACTGGCTACGAAGAGCCATCGGCGATTCAGTTGCAGTCGATCCCAGTGATCCTCGCCGGCCACGACATGATCGGCCAGGCGCAGACCGGTACCGGCAAGACCGCCGCCTTCGCGCTGCCGATTCTCAGCCGTATCGACCCGGCCAAGCGCGAGCCGCAGGCCCTGATCCTGGCACCGACCCGCGAGCTGGCTCTGCAGGTTGCCACCGCGTTTGAAACCTACGCCAAGCAAATGCCTGGCGTGAACGTCATCGCCGTTTACGGCGGCGCGCCGATGGGCCCGCAGCTGAAAGCCATTCGCAATGGCGCGCAGATTGTCGTGGCGACCCCAGGCCGTCTGGTTGACCACCTGCGTCGTGACGAGAAAGTGTTGTCCACCATTCAGCATCTGGTGCTCGACGAAGCCGACGAAATGCTCAAACTCGGCTTCATGGATGACCTTGAAGTCATCTTCGCCGCCATGCCGGAAACCCGTCAGACCGTGCTGTTCTCGGCCACCTTGCCGCATTCGATTCGCGCCATCGCTGAAAAGCACCTGCGCAATCCGAAGCACGTCAAGATTGAAACCAAGACCCAGACCGTGACCGCCATTGAGCAGGCGCACCTGCTGGTACACGCCGACCAGAAGCACTCGGCGGTCCTGCGTTTGCTGGAAGTCGAAGAGTTCGATGCGCTGATCGCCTTCGTACGTACCAAACAAGCCACTCTGGATCTGGCCTCCGCCCTGGAAGCTGCGGGCTACAAAGCCGCTGCGCTGAACGGCGACATCGCTCAGAACCAGCGTGAGCGCGTCATCGACTCGCTCAAAGATGGTCGCCTGGACATCGTGGTTGCTACTGACGTAGCCGCCCGTGGTCTCGACGTACCGCGCATCACCCACGTCTTCAACGTCGACATGCCGTATGACCCGGAATCCTACGTCCACCGTATCGGCCGTACCGGCCGTGCCGGTCGTACCGGTCGTGCGCTGCTGCTGGTAACCCCGCGCGAGCGCCGCATGCTGCAAGTGATCGAGCGCGTAACTGGCCAGAAGGTCGACGAAGTTCGTCTGCCCAACGCCCAGCAAGTGCTGGATGCGCGCATCAAGAAACTCACCACCAGCCTGCAACCGCTGGTGGCTGACGCCGAGGCCAGCCATGGCGAGCTGCTTGATCGCCTGACCGCCGATATCGGCTGCAGCCCGCGCGCCCTGGCCGCTGCACTGCTGCTCAAGGCAACCAATGGTCAGTCGCTGACCTTGGCCCAGGTCGAGCGCGAGCAGCCGCTAGTTCCGAGCAGCGCCCCGCGTGCGCCGCGCACCGAGCGTTCTGGCGAAGTCCGTGAGCGTCGTGCTCCGGTGCCATTGGCCGAAGGCCGCGCCCGCTGCCGTACCGCGCTGGGAACTCGTGACGGGATTGCTGCACGCAACCTGCTTGGCGCCATCCTCAATGAAGGTGGCCTGACTCGCGAAGAGATCGGTCGCATTCAAGTGCGCGAATCCTTCAGCTTGGTCGAGCTGCCGGAAGAGGGGTTGGAGCGCCTGCTCGGCAAGCTCAAGGACACTCGCGTCGGTGGTAAGCAACTGAAGCTGCGCCGTTATCGCGAAGATTAATCCTCGCCGTTGCCGCGTAAATAAAAAGCCCCGCCTAGTGCGGGGCTTTTTTGTTTGGGTGCCTCAGTCGAAGCGGTAGATATCCATCCCCAGCGCGCCGAGGGTGAAGCCTTCGTGTACCAGACTGAAGCGCTGGCCGGCGCCCCGGGCGAAATACAGCGGCAGCAGGTGTTCTTCGCTGGGGTGATTGCGCGCAGCGTGAGGTGCCTGGCGACGGTAGTCATGCAGGGCGGCTTCGTCGCTGCCGGCGAGCTGCTCCACCATCCAGTCGCGAAAGGCCTTAGCCCAGGGTGTGATGACTTCCGGGCCCGCATGCCAGTCGAGTTCGCCGAGGTTATGAGTGATGCTGCCGGAGCCGATCAGCAGCACGCCTTGCGCACGCAGGCTGGCGAGGGTGCGGCCAACGCGAGTCTGGAATGCTGGGCCGCGCTGGCTGGGCAGCGAGAGTTGCACTACCGGGATGTCGGCCGCCGGATACATCAGCGACAGGGGCACCCAGGTGCCGTGATCGAACGGTCTTTGGTCATCAAGGCGGACGCTGAGGCCGTGTTCTTCTAGCAAGTCAGCAATCTGCTCGGCCAGTTGCGGCGAGCCAGGGGCTGGGTAATCGAGGCGATAGAGTTCCGCAGGGAAGCCGCCAAAGTCGTGCCAGGTGATTGGCTGGGCGGCGCTGCTGAGTCGCAAATCGTCGCTTTCCCAGTGCGCGGATACCACCAGGATGGCGCGCGGTTTTGGCAATTCGGCGGCCAGGCGAGCCAGTGCGGGTCCGCTGGCGCCCGGTTGCAGGGCCAGCATCGGTGAACCGTGCGAGATAAACAGGCTGGGTAGCATCAGGGGTTTCCTCCGGTGACGGGTGCCATCATCCGGCGGAGACATATCGACTACCAGTATAAATTTTCGAGCGATTTGATCGAATTAGTAGTTCTTTTCAGCCAATAAAAACGGGCGGCCGAAGCCGCCCGTTTTTATTGGCAATCGCTCAACCGCGGCGTTGCAGTGCTTCGATGCGCACTTCAAGCGGCGGGTGGCTCATAAACAGGCTTTTCAGTCCGGTCTTGATGCCGCCGTTGATGCCGAAAGCGCTCATGGTTTCCGGCATGTGCACCGGTACGCCTTGTTCGGAGCGCAAGCGCTGCAGGGCGCTGATCATTGCGTTGGTGCCGGCCAAGCGGGCGCCGGCTTCGTCGGCGCGGAATTCGCGTTTGCGCGAGAACCACATGACGATGGTGCTGGCGAGGATGCCCAGAACCATTTCGGCGATGAAGGTCGCGACGTAGAAACCGATGCCGTTGCCTTCTTCGTTCTTCAGAATGACTTTGTCGACGAAGTTGCCGAAGATCCGCGCGAAGAACATCACGAAGGTGTTCACGACGCCTTGAATCAGCGCCAGGGTGACCATGTCGCCGTTGGCGACGTGGCCGATTTCATGGGCCAGCACGGCCTTCACTTCATCTGGCGAAAAGCGCTCGAGCAGGCCCTGGCTGACTGCAACCAGCGCGTCGTTCTTGTTCCAGCCGGTGGCGAAGGCGTTGGATTCGTAAGCGGGGAAGATACCGACTTCGGGCATCTTGATCCCGGCTTCGCGCGACAGCTCTTCAACGGTTTGCAGCAGCCACTGTTCGTGGCGGGTACGCGGCTGGGTGATGATCTGGGTGCCAGTGCTCATCTTCGCCATCCACTTGGAGATGAACAGCGACACCAGCGAGCCGGCAAAGCCGAACACGGCGCAGAAAACCAGCAGGTTGCCGTAGTTCTGGCCGGTGAAGCGGTCTACCCCAAGCAGCTTGAGGGTGATACTGGCGATGAGTAGTACCGCCAAGTTGGTGGCCAGGAACAACAGAATGCGCATCATGGTTTAAAGCTTCTCCTTACGAGACAGATGTACTCAGTATGCGGGCTATATAAGGGCGGGCTACAGGCCTATTCAACCTGGCGACTATTTCAAACTATGTCGCTTGGCCTGCGGGAGTGGCTTCGAACAACAGCCGAGTCAGTCGTGCGGTGCGCTCGCTGTGGCGACTGGCCAGTGCTTCGCGTAATTGATGGGCGAGGGTGGCGTGTACGCGGCGTACGCTTGGTGGCAGCGTCTCGTCCGTCTGCAGTGCATGTGGGACAGCGCGTGACAGGCGCAAAAAGCCTTTCTCGCTGAGCACTGCCTGATCGAGTGCGTCGTAATGAATGGTCGATTCGTAGCGCAGGTAACCTTCATCCGCCAGCCAGAGCAGGGCGCCGAGGCAGCTCTGGTGACGCTTGCTGGGTAGGCCGAACTCATCCGGCTCTTCGCGACCAATCAAGTCTTCTACGTACAACCCGACTTTGCGCGGGAAGGCCTGGTAAAGCATCAGCAGGCCTGCCGCACAATCCTTGTAGAAGTCGTCGATCTGCAGGTCCATTCGGGCGCCGCCGGGGGTTACTGGCTGTACGACTTGAGGAAGTTGCCGATGCGCCCGATGGCTTGTTCCAGCTCATCCACGCGCGGCAGGGTGACCACGCGGAAGTGATCCGGCCACGGCCAGTTGAAGGCGGTGCCCTGGACGATCAGCAGTTTCTCGGACAGCAACAGATCGAGAACGAATTTTTCGTCGTTGTGGATGGGGCAGACCTTCGGGTCGATCTTCGGAAAGGCGTACAGCGCGCCCATCGGCTTGACGCAGCTGACGCCCGGGATGTCGTTGAGCAATTCCCAGGTGCGGTTGCGCTGCTCCAGCAGGCGACCGTTGGGCAATACCAGATCGTTGATGCTCTGGTAGCCACCCAGCGCGGTCTGGATCGCATGCTGACTCGGCACGTTGGCGCACAGGCGCATGTTGGCGAGGATGTCGATGCCTTCGATGTAGCTCTGCGCGCGGTGTTTCGGCCCGGAAATCGCCACCCAGCCAGAGCGAAAGCCTGCCACTCGGTAGGATTTGGACAAGCCATTGAAGGTCAGGCAAAGCACGTCCGGCGCCAGCGAGGCGGTGGAGATGTGCACGGCTTCGTCGTAGAGGATCTTGTCGTAGATCTCGTCGGAGAACAGCACCAGATTGTGCTGCCGGGCCAGTTCGACCATGCCTTCGAGGACTTCTTTGGAATAGACGGCGCCGGTCGGGTTGTTGGGGTTGATAATCACCATGGCCTTGGTGTTCGGGGTGATCTTGGCCTTGATGTCTTCGAGGTCCGGCCACCAGTGGGCCTGCTCGTCGCACATGTAATGCACCGGTTTGCCGCCGGCCAAGGCCACGGATGCGGTCCACAGCGGGTAATCAGGAGCCGGGATCAGCACTTCGTCGCCATTGTTGAGCAGTGCCTGCATGGCCATCACGATCAGCTCGGATACTCCGTTGCCGAGATAGATGTCCTCGATGCCAACGCCTTCGACCTGCTTCTGCTGGTAGTACTGCATCACCGCTTTGCGTGCGCTAAACAGGCCTTTGGAGTCGCTGTAGCCCTGGGCGGTAGGCAGATTGCGGATCACGTCCTGAAGGATTTCATCCGGCGCTTCGAAGCCAAACGGCGCTGGATTGCCGATGTTCAGCTTGAGAATGCGATGGCCTTCTTCTTCCAAACGTTTGGCGTGCTTGAGTACTGGGCCGCGGATGTCATAGCAGACGTTGGCGAGCTTGTTGGATTTGCTGACCTGCATATATGAAGTCCTGAAATGAGCGAACGCCGCAGAAAAAGGCTGGAAAAGAGTCCGCCGAGAGCCGCTTGGCAGCCTGCAACCTGGGTGACAGACTGGGGTCGAAAAGTGCCGCAATCATACGTGTGGCCCGATTCTTGGAAAAGAGAGATCGCTCGGCTTTTTGAACTTGAGGTAGCCTATGGACAAGCTCGATAAACCCTTGGAAGCGTGGCGCGAAGAGCTCTCCGACACGCAGTTCCAGGTCTGCCGGTTGGGTGGCACGGAGCGCGCCTTTACCGGTGCGTACTACGACACCAAAACTCCCGGCGTCTATCGCTGCGCCTGCTGCGGCACGGCGCTGTTCGATTCAGATGCCAAGTACGACTCTGGCAGCGGCTGGCCAAGCTATTTCCAGCCGGTTTCCGCTGAGGTAATCGCCAGTAAGAACGATTCGAGTCACGGCATGCAGCGGATCGAAATCACTTGTGCCAAGTGCGATGCGCATCTGGGCCATGTGTTTCCCGATGGGCCGGCCCCGACGGGGCTGCGTTATTGCATAAACTCAGCGTCGTTGAAGCTGGAACCGCGTTCTTAGTCGTCGGTGTGGGCGCAGGCTAGCTTGCGCTGCCTGTCATAGAAGTCCGGGGTAGAGCGAGGAAGTTTTCCGTAATTAGATTGTGCGCAATTTAATTGCTGTCTATCTTGTCAGCTAACCAACTTCATTAGGCGAACAGGCATGAGTGACTCCCTTCTCGATATCCCGTGCACCACCATTAAAGGTGAGCAGAAGACCCTAGCGGATTTCGGCGGCAAGGCGCTTTTGGTGGTCAATACCGCCAGCAAGTGCGGCTTTACTCCTCAGTACAAGGGGCTGGAAAGCCTCTGGCAGCAGTACAAGGATAAAGGACTGGTGGTGCTGGGCTTCCCGTGCAATCAGTTCGGTAGTCAGGAGCCAGGCGATGAAGGGGCGATCAGTGAATTCTGCGAGCTGAATTTCGGAGTCAGCTTCCCGCTGTTCAAGAAAATCGATGTCAACGGAACCGCCACCCATCCGCTGTATGTGAAGCTGAAGCAGCGCGCCCCGGGCCTGCTGGGCAGCAAGCGGATCAAGTGGAACTTCACCAAATTCCTCCTCGACGCCGACGGGAAGGAAATCAAGCGTTTCGCGCCCACCACCAAACCGGAAGATCTCACTACTGAGATCGAAGCACTGCTGAGATGAGCGAGCAGTCATCACTGCCGGCTGAGCTGAGCTCGCTGCTGCTGGATGAGCAGCTGTGCTTCAAGTTGTATGCGGCTTCGCGGGCAATTATCCGCGCCTACAAGCCGATGCTTGACGATCTCGGTCTGACCTACCCGCAGTACCTGGCGATGCTGGTGCTGTGGGAGTGGCAGCAGGTACCGCCTGCGCAGCCTACGGTGAAAGCTCTGGGCCGGCGCTTGGCGCTGGATTCCGGGACGTTGACACCGTTGCTCAAGCGCTTGCAGCAATTGGACTTGGTGCGGCGCCAGCGGGGTATCGAGGACGAGCGTGAAGTCCACCTGGGGCTGACGGAAGCCGGCTCGATGTTGCGCGACCGCGTACTGCCGCTCAAAGCCAGGCTGATCTGCGATAGTCAGGTCGATCCGCAGCAACTAAGTGAGTTGCGCACGTCGGTGGGCGGCTTGCTGGACCGGCTCGCGTTAATGCCTTAGCGGTCAGCGGTACGCCGAGATTGGTGCGTAACGGCAGGTAATCAACGATTGCCCGCCAGTGGTGCGCTGGCATAATCGGCGCTTACCCGAAGTTATCCCTCAGGAGTACATGGTGGATTCCCGTCTGAATGCTTTTCTCGAACGTGCCGAGAGTGTATTGGCTCGTCTGGAGCCGTTGTTGCCGACGCTGCGGGTCGACATCGATTGGAGTCGTAGCCTGGCATCGCGCTGGCATCGCGAAGGGCGCAGTGGGTATCTGCAGGCTCTGGAAGTCAGCTTGGATACCGGCCTCGACGATTTGATTGGCGTGGATAGGCAGCGCGATCAACTAGCACGCAATACCCGGCAGTTCGTCGATGGCTTGCCGGCCAACCATGCCTTGCTTTGGGGGGCGCGGGGGACCGGCAAGTCGTCGCTGGTGCGCGCTTTGCTCTCCGAGCATGCGGCCGCCGGATTGCGCCTGATCGAAATCGAGCGGGACCATCTGGCTGATCTGCCGCGAGTGGTCGAGCAGCTGGCCAAGTTGCCGCAGCGATTCGTGTTGTTTTGCGACGACTTGTCGTTTGAAGCGGGCGAGGGCGACTACCGAGTGCTGAAGAGCGTTCTCGATGGCTCTCTGGAGCGGGCGCCTGATAATGTCCTGTTGTATGCGACTTCCAACCGCCGCCATCTGGTGCCGGAGAAGCAGAGCGATAACGAAAACTGGCAGAGGGTTGACGGCGAACTCCATCCCAACGAGGCAGTGGAAGACAAGATCGCGCTGTCCGACCGGTTTGGGCTGTGGCTGTCGTTTTATCCGTTCACTCAAGAACACTTCCTCGATGTCGTGCGGCATTGGATCGAGGTGCTCGCTGCATCGGCCAAGCTGACCTGGGACTGGGATGAGGCGCTGGAAAAAGAGGCGATCCGCTGGGCGACGGGGCGGGGCAATCGTAACGGCCGCTGCGCCTACCAATTCGCGCGTTACTGGGTTGGCCTTTGCTTGCTGGATGTGCGCGGATAAGCAAATTTTCGAGCGCGAGGCCGGCAGCGAATGCAGATGACATTTCTGCAACTGGCATGCGCTGTATGAAAAAGCCCGGCATTTGCCGGGCTTTTTCTTTCACTGTTCGACTTTTGCCCGTTCGCGCATTTTGGCAACCGTGGCCTGTTCGGCGGGTAGCACTGCCAGCACCGAAGGGCGGGCTTTGATTCGGACCAGAAACGCACTCAAGCTTGGCCAGCGCTGTTCATCCAGGTGCTCGCCACCGTGCTCCATGTTGATCAACTGCGAGGCAATGGCGAGGTCGGCCAGGCTCAGGCTGCCGCCTACAAAGTATTCGGCTTGGCCGAGGGTCTTTTCCAGATAATCGAAGTGCTGCGGCAGGCGGTCATGCAAGGCGCTTTGCACGGCGGACTCGTCGCACTGCTGGCCGAGAGTTGCCTTGACGATGCGGTTGCGGAACACGGTAAACGTGGTCAGAGGTGCAAGTTCATAGTCGGCGTACTTTTCCAGCCAGCGCACCTTGGAGCGCTGCTCCGCTCCTTGGCCGTACAAGGGCGGGCGCTCGGCATGCTTATCTTCCAGGTACTGGCAGATGACGCTGGAGTCGGCAAGCTCCACCGAGTCGTCGCGAAAAGCAGGAATACGCCCCAGCGGACTGATTGCCCGGAAGCTCTCGGAGCGATCGCCAGGCATGACCACTTCGAGTTGGTAGTCGAGGCCCTTTTCGGCGAGGTAAAGCCGTAACTTACGGACAAAGGGTGACAATGGCGCGCCATACACAATAAGGCTCATATGAAAATTGTCCTGATATTGGTGTTTTGGGGTCAGTCGTAGATCTGCTTTTTCTTCCAGTCCTCTTCGTCTAGCGACTTGAGGCCGTCATTCAGCTCGTATGATTCTTCTTCCGCCGGCTTGATGGTATCCAGCACCATCGAGTTGGCTCGGGCCAGCTGCATTTCCAATTGCTTCAAGGCTGCCTGGTAAGGCGTGGGGTCAGTCTGCTTGCGCAGATATTGCACGCCGCGTTCGAAAGCCAAGCGCGCCTGGCCGGGCTGGTTCTGCAGCAGGGCTTGCTGGCCAAGGTTGTTGAATAGATCGATGTTGGTATTCACCAGCATCTGACGAATCTCGTTTGCCCAATATTTGCCTTGCTGTTCGGGCAGTACGCCTTCTTTTACCGCACGGCTCAGCTGGCCGTGAAGGTTTTCCAGCAGATAGCGAATGTCTTTGGCTTGGGCTTCGCTGAGGACTTTTTGTGGTGGGTTGCTGATCGCAATCGATTCGCCATTGTCGATCAAGCCGCGTAGCTCTGCGATGCGCACCTTGAGGGCGTTGTTGTGTTTGTCCAGCGGCAGCAATCGCTCGCTGCCATGCAGTTGCAGGCGCGCCAGTAGGAGCTTGAGCTGCGGCGACATCAGCTGGCCGGGAAGCGCTTCAGAAATCTCGCTACAGCGCCTCACGCGGTCCGAAAGGTCAGCCCTGCGTCGCGCTTTCTCGAGTTTGTTGTGTTCAACAATGTGGTTGATATAACCGATGGCGATCAAGATAACGATGCCGCCTACAATCAGTAGGGTAATTAGAAGTGAAGACACCGGGCACCTCGGATATTGTTGTTTCTCGCGAGTGTAGAGACATCCACTCCTGGCTCATAGAGGAAGCCCGGTTTTCGCTCAGAAGTCTTTGATTTTGAAAAAAAATTGATTGAGGGTTGACGGACTTTAAAAGCCTTCATAGAATGCGCGCCACTTTCAATGCTAAGGCAAACAGCCCGCATCGAAAGCCGAAATAGGCGTCAAGCTGTTGTGCCTGAGTCCCCTTCGTCTAGTGGCCTAGGACACCGCCCTTTCACGGCGGTAACAGGGGTTCGAGTCCCCTAGGGGACGCCATTTCGGTTGCCAAGTTGTATTGCGGGAATAGCTCAGTTGGTAGAGCACGACCTTGCCAAGGTCGGGGTCGCGAGTTCGAGTCTCGTTTCCCGCTCCAGTTTAATAAGCGATGCTTAAGTGCGTTGTTTGTCCCCTTCGTCTAGTGGCCTAGGACACCGCCCTTTCACGGCGGTAACAGGGGTTCGAGTCCCCTAGGGGACGCCATTTTGGTTGCACCAAGTTGTATGCGGGAATAGCTCAGTTGGTAGAGCACGACCTTGCCAAGGTCGGGGTCGCGAGTTCGAGTCTCGTTTCCCGCTCCAAATAAACAAAAACGCCGCTCATTGAGCGGCGTTTTTGTTTGTGTTGGAAAAGCCTCAAAACAAGGCCCGCACGGTATCGACGGGCCTTTCGTATCAGTGTTTGCTGCTTGCCTGCGGCAACGACAACAGTTGCTTTTCCTGACTCCAATCGAACGGTTCATCATTCTCTTCGGCTTCGTAGCGGCGCTCGTCGAGGCGCTGGAACAGTTCGATCTCTTCGTCCGGCATGAAATGCAGGCAGTCGCCACCAAAGAACCACAGCAGGTCGCGCGGCACCAGATGGGCGATCTGCGGATAGCGGTGGAAGATCTGGCTGATCAGGTCCTGGCCCAGATACAGATTGCTTTCCGGATCCTTGGGTAGCTCGTGGAGCAGCTCGTCGAAACGCTCGAGGAAGAGCGCGTGGGTATCGTCTTCCACTTGTTCGGCTTCGCCCAGCGCGACCAGGATGCCGCGCAGGTGGTTGAGCAGGGCGAGGTGATGGTCGAGGTAGGCTGTGGCCATGATGATGATCCTGAAAAGCAAAACGGGCGCGGGAGTATAAATCCCCCCACAGCCGCTGTCGTCCGCAGGCCGTCTAGCAGGCCGTTGAAAAACTACCTGCGTTGCCGGTACGGCGTTAAAAACGGCCTCAAAATGCTCATTTACAGCGCGTAAACTGCGCTTTTTCGGCCGTTTTTGCCTTGTCTCGGCTGCCTCGGCTACATTTTTCAACGGCCGTCTAGCGAACTTTACCCAGATTCACGGTCAGCTCTTCCTTGGCGAAATCATCGACATCGATCACTTTGCGGCGCGCGTTTTCCGCGGCGCGTAGCTTTTGTACCTCCTCGGCTTGCAAGACGCCGCCAGCCAGCGCGGCATCCAGCAGCGACTGGCCGGGAGCCGGGTGGATTTGCCCGGACTTCAATGCGCTGTGCAGTTTCTGTTGCTCTGTCTGGCTGTCCGCCAACAAGGTCGCGGCGTGTTGTAGCGCGCCGACCGGGTCATCGGGATCGGTGGGTCGGTAGCAGCCTTCTAGTAGCGCCTCGAGGGCCGGGTCGCCTTTGGCACGGCCGAGAATCTTGGCGACATCGGCGTCCAGTCGATCTGACGGGCCTTTGTGGCGGCGCCCGAGCGGGAACACGACGATGCGCAGCAGGCAGCCGAACAGGCGATTGGGGAAGTTGTGTAGCAGATCGTTCAGCGCCTGCTCGGCCTTACCGAGGCTTTCCTCCAGTGCCCACTGCACCGAGGGTTGCAGATGCTCGGGATAATCGAGGTCGTGATAGCGCTTGAGCGCGGCCGATGCCAGGTAAAGATGGCTGAGCACGTCGCCTAAACGCGCGGACAGACGTTCCCGGCGCTTCAGCTCGCCGCCGAGCAGCATCATGCTGAAGTCGGCGAGCAGGGCGAAGGCCGCTGCCAGGCGATTCAGCGCGCGGAAGTACGGTCGGCTCAAATTGTCCCCAGGCACGTTTCCGAACAGGCCCAGCGATAGGCTGAGGATCAGGCTGCTGGCGGCATTGCCGACGGCGAAGCCAACATGGCGCATGAGCAGATCGTCGAATTCGACCAGGGCCTGATTGCGATCCTCGCGGCTGGCCAGGGCCATTTCCTGGAGTACGTAGGGATGGCAGCGGATTGCGCCCTGACCGAAGATCATCAGGTTGCGCGAAAGAATGTTGGCGCCCTCGACCGTGATGAAAATCGGTGCACCCTGCCATGAACGGCCCAGATAATTGTTGGGGCCCAGGATGATGCCCTTGCCGCCATGCACGTCCATGGCGTGGCTGATGCATTCGCGGCCCCGTTCAGTCAGGTGGTATTTGAGGATCGCCGACAGCACCGAGGGTTTCTCGCCCAGATCCACCGCGCTGGCGGTGAGGATGCGCGCGCTGTCCATCAGCCAGGCATTGCCACCGATCCGCGCCAGGGCTTCCTGGATGCCCTCGAACGCGGCCAGCGGCACATTGAATTGCTCGCGGATCTGCGTGTATTGGCCGGTGACCAAGCTGGTGTACTTGGCCGCGCCGGTGCCCACAGCGGGCAGAGAAATCGAGCGGCCCACCGACAGGCAGTTCATCAGCATCATCCAGCCCTTGCCGAGGTATTCCGGGCCGCCTATCAAGTATTCGAGCGGCACAAACACGTCTTTCCCCCAGTTTGGCCCGTTCATGAAGGCCGCCCCGAGCGGCAGGTGGCGCCGGCCGATATCCACGCCGGGGGTATCGGTAGGAATCAGCGCGAGACTGATGCCCAGATCTTCCTCGTCGCCCAACAGATGTTCCGGGTCGTAGGCCTTGAACGCCAGGCCCAGCAGGGTGGCGACCGGGCCGAGGGTGATATAGCGCTTCTCCCAGTTGAGGCGCAGGCCGAGCACTTGATCGCCTTGCCAGTCGCCCTTGCAGATGATGCCGGTGTCCGGCATAGCTCCAGCGTCGGAGCCGGCGAGCGGGCCGGTCAGGGCGAAGCAGGGGATGTCTTCGCCGCGGGCCAGGCGCGGCAGGTAATGCTTGCGCTGCTCATCCGTGCCGTAGTGCAGCAACAGTTCGGCCGGGCCGAGCGAGTTGGGCACCATCACCGTGGAGGCGAGATCGCCGCTGCGGGTCGCCAGTTTCATCGCCACCTGCGAGTGGGCGTAGGCGGAGAAGCCCTTGCCGCCGTATTCCTTGGGAATGATCAGGGCGAAGAAACCGTTGTCCTTGATGAACTGCCAGGCCTGCTCGGGCAGGTCCATCTGTTGGCCGATCTCCCAGTCGCTGACCATTGCGCAGAGCTCTTCAGTCGGGCCATCGATAAAGGCCTTTTCCTCCTCGCTGAGCTGCGCCTTGGGATAGTTCAGCAGGGTATTCCAGTCCGGCCGGCCGCTGAACAGTTCGCCATCCCACCACACCGTACCGGCCTCGATGGCTTCCCGTTCGGTGTCCGACATCGGCGGCAGGACGTTCTGAAACCAGCGGAACAGCGGGGCACTGATCAGTTGGCGACGCAGCTGGGGAAGCGCCAGCGGCAGGGCCACGGCGAGCCACAGCAGACCGAGGATGAGCATCAGCCAACCTGGCGCGTGACCAAACACGATCATCGCGATCAGAAAGACCGCGACCACCCCAAAGGCTGGCAAGGGGGCGGTGCGGCGATGGGCCAAAAAGGCCACGCCGAGAACTAGCACCAGTAACCACACGAGCAGCATGCGCATTCCTCCGTGGATATGACGGCAAGCCTTGCGGCTTACTGAAGAGCGTAGCCAACTGCATTCAGCAAGATGGCGACATGGGCGGTGAGCTTGGCCGAAACGTCGTGAGCGATGCGGTGGCGGTCTCGATAGACTGGCCGGCGAGCCTCAGAACCTGTTTACGATCTGCTGCGCGTCGGCCCTGCTGCGTTAAGAACAGGCTCAGAATGCTCATTTACAGCCCGTAAACTCCGCTTCTTCGCCTGTTTTTATCTTGCATGGCTCTAGCTCGCTAGATCGTAAACAGGCTCTCAGGAGAATCCTCATGCGCGAATACCTCGAGCCCGGCCGCTTCATCGATAGTGACCACCCACGGGTGGTGGAGTTCGCCGAACTATGGCGTGGCGCTAGCGCCGATCCACTCGACCAGGCGGTCAGTCTGTACTTCGCGGTGCGCGATGAGATCCGCTACAACCCCTACAGCTTCAGCATCGATCTGGACCATCTGACCGCCAGTCACGCCTTGCAGGCCGGCGAATCCTATTGCGTGCCCAAGGCCCTGTTGCTGGCCGCCTGCGCCCGGCATTGCGGGGTTCCCGCGCGTATCGGCCTGGCTGACGTGCGCAATCACCTGGCTACCCCACGCTTGCTGGAAATGCTGCGCAGCGAGATCTTCGCCATGCACGGCTACACCGAGCTGTACCTGCGTGGGCGCTGGGTCAAGGCCACGCCGGCGTTCAACCGCGAGCTGTGCCGCGCTTTCCAGGTGGCGCCGCTGGAGTTCGATGGTTTGCACGACAGCGTGTTTCATCGGTTCAACGACAACGGCGAGCTCTATATGGAATACCTCGCCGATCACGGCCAGTTCGCCGATCTCCCCGAGGCGCTGTTCTTCGGCCATCTGGAACAGAGCTACCCGCATCTGTTCACGGCCGACTCGCCATTCCTCGGCGGCGACCTGCTGGCCGAAGCCCTGCGTATGAAAGCCGTCGATAGCTGATATCGGGATTTGTGGCTTTTCTCCTGAGCCGCACCTGCTAGGGTGCAGGTCAGAGCTCGTTCGCCATCGCTCCTACAGCATCACTTTGAAACAGACCGTTGCAATTGGCCGGCCCAAGCTTTATCAAAGCCACCTTCATTTCGCTGAGTACCTGCCTCCCATGAGTTCCGCCTTGTCCATCCGGCAGCTGACCAAGACCTACGGTAACGGCTTCCAAGCGCTGCACGGCATCGATCTGGATGTCGCCGAAGGTGATTTCTTCGCCTTGCTCGGCCCCAACGGCGCCGGCAAATCCACCACTATCGGCATCCTGTCCACCCTGGTGAACAAGTCCAGCGGCACGGTCAACGTGTTCGGTCACGACCTCGACAAAGAACCCTATGCGCTCAAGCGCTGCCTCGGCGTGGTCCCGCAGGAGTTCAACTTCAACCAGTTCGAGAAGGTTTTCGACATCGTCGTGACCCAGGCCGGCTACTACGGCATCCCGCCGAAGCTGGCCAAGGAACGCGCTGAGCAGTACCTCACCCAACTCGGCCTATGGGACAAGCGTAATAACGCCTCGCGCGAATTGTCCGGCGGCATGAAACGTCGCCTGATGATTGCCCGCGCGCTGGTCCACCAGCCGCGCTTGCTGATTCTCGATGAGCCAACCGCCGGGGTGGACATCGAGCTGCGCCGCTCGATGTGGAGCTTCCTGACCGATCTGAATCAGCAGGGCATCACCATCATCCTCACCACCCATTACCTGGAAGAGGCCGAACAGCTGTGCCGCAACATCGGCATCATCGACCACGGGCGAATCGTCGAGAACACCAGCATGAAGGAGCTGCTGAAGAAGCTGCACGTGGAAACCTTCCTGCTCGACCTCAAGGATTCGCTGCCGGTAGCGCCGCAATTGAACGGCTACCCGACGCAGATGCTCGACCATCACACCCTTGAGGTGCAGGTGGAGAAAAGCCTTGGCTTGACCGAGTTGTTCCGCCAATTGGCGCTGCTGAACATCGAAGTGCTCAGCCTGCGCAACAAAAGCAACCGCCTGGAGGAGCTGTTCGTGTCTTTGGTCGAGAAGAACCTGGCGAAGGTGGCCGTATGAACACCGAGCTGATCAATTCCGAGCTGCGCGCCAACTGGGTAGCGCTGAACACCATCGTCTACCGCGAGATTCGCCGTTTCGTGCGCATCTGGCCGCAAACCCTGCTGCCGCCGGCGATCACCATGGTTTTGTACTTCGTCATCTTCGGCAACCTGATCGGTCGGCAGATTGGCGACATGGGCGGCTTCACCTACATGCAGTACATCGTGCCGGGGCTGATCATGATGTCGGTGATTACCAACGCCTACGGCAACGTGGTGTCGAGTTTCTTCGGCAGCAAGTTCCAGCGTTCGGTCGAGGAGTTGCTGGTGTCGCCGGTGTCGCCGCACACCATTCTGCTCGGCTACACCATCGGCGGCGTGTTGCGCGGGTTGGCGGTGGGCTTCATCGTCACCTTGCTGTCGCTGTTCTTCACCAAGCTGCAAGTGCATCACCTGGGCGTCACCGTGCTGGTGGTGCTGCTGACGGCGACGATCTTCTCGCTCGGCGGTTTCGTCAACGCGGTGTATGCGCGCAACTTTGACGACATTTCGATCATCCCGACCTTCGTGCTGACGCCGCTGACCTATCTGGGCGGGGTGTTCTATTCGATCAGCCTGCTGCCGCCGTTCTGGCAGACGGTGTCGCTGGCCAACCCGATTCTGCACATGGTCAACGCCTTCCGTTACGGCATTCTGGGGGTGTCGGATATCCGTATCGGGATCGCCATCAGCTTCATGCTGGTCGCCACCGCGGTGCTTTACGTCGTATGCATCCGCCTGTTGATCAGCGGGCGCGGGATGCGTCAGTAGTCTGCCCAACTATCGCTCGACCGTAGGAAACGGTTGAGCGCAGCGATACCCATCGGGAGCCCTGTTGGGTATCGCTGCGCTCAGCCTAGGCGGCCCCCACCAACCTACAAAGCCGCTGGGACTCGCCAGATCGGCTCAGTCTTCCTCCAGCACCGCCTTGTAGCTGGCCTTCAGCCGTTGCTGCACCTCTTGCGGCACGTTGTTGTAGTGGCTGAGCTGCATACCGTACGCGCCCTGGCCGGCAGTGATCGACTTGAGCCGGCCGGCATAGCCTTCCAGCTCGGCCAGCGGTACTTGGCCGCGAATCAGCGTCACCCCCTGCGATAGCGACTCGGTGCCGAGCACCTGGCCGCGCCGACCGATCAGGTCGGTGGTGATGTCGCCCAGCTTGGCTTCGGGGGCAGTGATCTCAATCGTCATGATCGGTTCCAGGGCAATGCAGCCGGCGGCGCGCAAACCGTCGAGCATGGCTTTGCGGCCTGCCGCCTGGAACGCCACGTCCTTGGAGTCGACCGCGTGGCTCTTGCCGTCATACACGGTGACTTTCACATCGGCTACCGGATAGCCGGCCAGCGGGCCGCTGTCGAGCACCGAACGCACGCCTTTCTCTACGGAGAGAATGAACTGGCCGGGAATCACCCCGCCCTTGACCTCGTCGGTGAACTCGAAGCCGGCGCCGCGCGGTAGCGGTTCGACGCGCAGGAATACCTCGCCGAACTGGCCGGCGCCGCCGGTCTGCTTCTTGTGCCGGCTATGGCCTTCGGCGGCTCGGGTGATGGTTTCCTGATACGGCACGCGCGGCGGGCGGGTTTCGACTTCCAGCTTGTAGTTGCCGGCCAGGCGATCGAGCAGGTAGCGCAAGTGCAACTCGCCCATGCCGCGCAGCACGGTTTCCTGGGTGGCGGGGTGGTAGTCGAGCTTGACGCAGGGGTCTTCGGCTTGCAGACGAGCAAGGACCTCGGCAATCCGCTGCTCGTCGCCGCGCCGCTTGGCCTCGATGGCCAAGCCGAGCATCGGCTCGGGGAAGTCCAGCGGCTTGAGGTGGATCTGGTCTTCATCGTGGGAGTCATGCAAGACCGCGCCGAATTCGACTTCATCGACCTTGGTCAGGGCACCAAAGTCACCGGGAATCAGTTGCCCGACTTCTTCGTGGCGTTTGCCTTGCAGGCGTAGTAGATGACCGAGTTTGAACGGCTTGCGGCCATCACCGACGAACAGCTGCATGTCGCGCTGCAAGGTGCCTTGATAGACGCGGAAGATGCCGAGTTTGCCGACAAAGGGGTCCATCACCACTTTGAACACGTGGGCCAGCGCGTGTTGTTGCGGATCAGGCTGGGCGCGAAATGGCTGCGCTTCGGCGCCTTCGCCCTTGATGAACAGCGGCGGGTTGCCCTCGCTCGGGTTCGGCGCCAGCTTGGCGAGGATATCCAGCAGTTCCGTCACACCGGCGCCAGTGCGCGCCGAGACGAAGCACAGCGGAATCAGATGACCTTCGCGTAGCGCCCGTTCGAAGGGCTCGTGCAGCTCTTCGGGGCTGATTTCGCCCTGGTCGAGATAGCGCGCCATCAGCTCCTCGTCGACTTCCACGACTTGGTCGACCAGGGCCTGATGGGCGTCTTCCACCGAGGAAAAGTCGGCATTGCCGGCGGGCTCGAAGAAACAGTCGACCACCCGGCTGGCGCCGTCGGCCGGCAGATTGAGCGGCAGCACTTCCTTGCCGAAGGTGGCGCGCAGCTCGGCGAGCAACGTGGGCAGGTCGACGCGCTCGGCATCGATCTTGTTGACCACCAACAGTCGGCACAACCCGCGCTCGGCGGCCAGATCCATCATCCGTCGGGTGGTGAGTTCGATGCCGCTCTGCGCATTGACCACCACCAGTGCGGTTTCCACCGCCGCCAGCGCGGCGATGGCTTGGCCGATAAAGTCAGGAAAGCCGGGAGTGTCGATCAGGTTGATCTCGGCGCCAGCGTAACTGCAATGCGCCAGCGCCGAGGATAGGGAGTGGTGGTATTCGCGCTCCATGGGGTCGAAGTCGCAGACCGTATCGCCGCGCTCCAACGTGCCCATGCTGGTGATCGCGCCGCTGCGGTGCAGCAGCGCCTCGGCCAGGCTGGTCTTGCCGCTGTCGCCCTGACCGACCAGGGCGACTGTTCGGATGGCATCGGTTGAATAGTTCGCCATGAGCACCTCCGCTTGCAGAATTTCTGCAGTATAGGTAGCCGAGGTTTTGGGCCCGGACGATGCGCCGGTTTACTGCCGTCCAGGTGACGGCCGGTGGCCGGAGAAGCGGCGTTTATTGATCCGGCCCTTTGATGTCTTCATTTTCGTAGGGTGGGTTAGGCCGCAGGCCGTAACCCACCGGCCGGCCTCAGGGATGCCTGCCGACATCCATGGCGGGTTACGCCGCTACGCGGCTAACCCTCCCTACGACTGCGGAGTGCCGGCTGAAAGCTCAAACTTCAGCGGGCCTGATCAATAGTTGGCGCTGGAGGGAAACTCCAAGATGAACCGCGTCCAGCCATCGGCTGACAGGCAGCGGATCTTGCCGCCATGGGCATGGACGATCGAGCGGGTGATCGCCAGGCCCAGGCCGGCATGTTCGGCTTGGCCTTCGCGGCGGGCCGGATCGGCGCGGAAGAAGCGATCGAACAGGCGCGGTAGCGACTCGGCGGGAATGGATTCACCCTGGTTGGCGACGATCAGGCGGATGCCGTCGGGGCCGGTTTCCGCTGTCAGATGGATTTCGCCGCCAGCGGGAGTGAAGCGCAACGCATTGTCCAGCAGGTTGGACAAGGCCCGGCGCAACAAGCTGCGGTCGGCTTGCAGCGGCGCCGAGCCAGAGACGCGCAGGCCGACGCCGGTTTCCTCGGCCAGCGGTGTGAAGTAATCGGCCACCGCCTGCAGCTCCGGGCCCATGTCCAGCGGTTCGCGGCGGGTGGGCAGCAGACCGTGTTCGGCTTTCGCCAGGAACAGCATGTCGCCCACCATCTGGGCCAGGTGCTGAAGCTCTTCGAGGTTGGAGTGCAGGGCTTCGCGGTAGCTCGGGAGGTCGCGCGGCTGGCTGAGGGTTACCTGCGTCTGGGTCAACAGGTTGGAGAGCGGCGTGCGCAGCTCGTGGGCGATGTCGGCGGAAAAGGCCGACAGCCGCACGAAGGCATAGTCCAGGCGGGCGAGCATGGCATTGAAGGCGCGGATCAGCTCGGTCAGCTCGACCGGCGCGTCGTGCTCGTCCAGGCGATGGGTCAGCGATGAGGCGGACATGCTGCTCGCTAGTTCGGTCATCTGCCGTAACGGGCGCAGGCCGCGCCGGGCTACCCAGGCGCCGAGAAGGGCGGTGGCCAGTGCGCTGAGGCCGACGGTTAGCCAGATCAGTTGCTGCATGCGTTGCAGAAAGTGCTGGTGATGGGTGATGTCGAGCAGCAGGCGCAGGCGCGGCGAGTCGCGCTGGCCCTCGTGCAACGGGGTATCCAGCACGCGGTAGTCGGTGGCATTGGCTTTCAGGTCGTGCAGGCCGGTGTGCAATGCGGGCAGTTCGACTTGCGCGGCGCTGCTGGCGAACCAGGTACTGCCGTCATGCCCCAGAATTTGCAGGCTGAGGTCCGGGTGGTGACGCAGTTCGACGTCTAGTGCCGGCCGATGGGCGTTCAGTGCGTTCGGGCTGTCGACGTTTTTCAGCAGGCTGCGAAATACCGCGACGCGGCTGTTCAGCAGTTGCTGGTCCAGTTCGATGAAGTGCGCCTCGCTGGCGCGGTTGAACAGGACTCCGGCCAGCAGCGAGACCGCCGCCGTGCAGGCGGCGAACAGTAGACCGAGGCGATTGGCCAGGGACAGGCGGGGGGTCACTCGCGCACCTCCAGCACGTAGCCCATGCCGCGCACGGTATGGATCAATGGCGCGGCGAAACCTTCGTCGACCTTGGCGCGCAGGCGGCGGATGGCGACCTCGATGACGTTGGTGTCGCTGTCGAAATTCATGTCCCAGACCTGCGAGGCGATCAGCGTTTTTGGCAGTACCTCGCCCTGGCGGCGCAGGAGCAGTTCGAGCAGGGCGAACTCCTTGGCGGTCAGGTCGATGCGCCGGCCGTCGCGTTCGACGCGGCGACGCAGCAGATCGAGGTGCAGGTCGGCCAGTTGCAGCTGGGTTTCCTGCGGGCCGGACTGGCTGCGTCGCAGCAGGCTGCGTACCCGGGCAAGCAGCTCGGTGAAGGCAAAGGGCTTGACCAGGTAATCGTCGGCCCCCGACTCCAGGCCGCGAACCCGATCGTCCACCGCATCACGGGCGGTAAGGATTAGCACCGGGAGCGGCAATCCCTGCGCACGCACGCGGGCGAGGATCTGCCAGCCGTCGAGGCCGGGCAGCATGATGTCGAGGATCAGCAGGTCATAGTCGCCGGAAAGGGCCAGATGCTGGCCCTCGATGCCGTCACGCGCCAGCTCGACGCTGAAACCTGCTTCGCCCAGTCCCTGTTGCAGGTAGTGGCCGGTCTTGGGTTCGTCTTCGACGATCAGCAATTTCATGGGTTTTCCATCAGCACTGTGTCGCGCTCCTATAAAGGGCGCATTTATACCCGGGCCTGATTGTCAGGAATGTCTTCCTGACAGATTTGTAATCTACCGGTCAGCTGGATGCCAGTTGCCGGTTCGTAGGATGGCGGCCTAGACCACAACTGGAATCGTGTTCATGTCCTTGCGCATCCTGCCGCTCCTGGCCGCTGTTTTTACCCTTCCCGTGCTCGCCGATACCCCGGCAGGCGGTTACTCCTTCGGCCATCCGGCCAAATCCGCAGGCGCCACCCGGACGGTGGAGATCGTCATGGGCGACATGTACTTCGAGCCGGCCAGCGTACAGGTCAAGGCCGGTGAAACCGTACGTTTCGTGCTGAAGAACGAAGGCAGCCTGCTGCACGAGATCAACCTCGGCGACGCCGGCATGCATGCCGAGCACCAGAAGCGGATGTTGATGATGCAGCAGATGGGCATGCTCACTCCAACCGGGATGAAGCATGACATGGGCGCGATGGACCACAGTCAGATGGGGCACGACATGGGCAGCGCGGACCATGCGGCAATGATCAAACACGACGACGCCAACAGCGTGCTGGTCGAGCCAGGCAAGACTGCCGAGCTGACTTGGACCTTCAGTCAGGCCACCGGCCTGGAGTTCGCTTGCAATATCCCCGGCCATTATCAGGCCGGCATGGTCGGCAACATCGAGATCACGCCGTGACCCGCCTGTGGCTGGCTGCCGGCTTGCTGTGCGGTAGCCTCTCCGTGCACGCCGGCACCTATGACTTGGTGATCGACGAGGGTGAGTTGCACCTGAGCGACGGCAGTCGTGCGGCGCTGACCGTCAATGGCCAGACCCCGGCGCCGGAGCTGCGCTTCCAGGAAGGCGAAGAGGTGGTGCTCAACGTCACCAATCGCCTGGATCGCGACACCTCGCTGCACTGGCACGGCATCCTGCTGCCCTACACCCAGGACGGTGTGCCGGGCATCAGCTTTCCCGGGATCAAGCCGGGTGAAACCTTTACCTACCGCTTCCGCATTCAGCAGGCCGGCACTTACTGGTATCACGCGCACAGCGGTTTCCAGGAGCAAGAAGGACTGTACGGCCCGCTGATCATCGAGCCCAAGGGCCGCGAACCGTACCGCTACGACCGCGAGTACACGGTGCTGCTGTTCGACTGGCAGGACGAAAAGCCCGAACGCACCCTCAGCAATCTGAAAAAACAGGCTGATTACTACAACGACCAGCAGCAGACGGCGGGTGATTTCTTCCGTGATGCGGGCCGCGACGGCTTCTGGGCAACGGTCAAGGACCGCTGGGCCTGGGGCGACATGCGCATGAGCAAGACCGATATCGCCGATGTCAGCGGCTTCCGCTTCCTGGTCAACGGCAAGGATGTCGAGCAGAACTGGACGGCACTGTTCAAGCCCGGCGAGCGGGTGCGCCTGCGCATCATCAACGGTTCGGGAATGAGCTATTTCGACCTGCGGATCCCCGGTCTGTCGATGACCGTGGTGCAGGCCGACGGCAACGACGTACAACCGGTGACCGTCGACCAGTTGCGCATTGCCGTCGCCGAAACCTATGACGTGATCGTCCAGCCCAAGGAGGACAAAGCCTACACCCTGTTCGCCGAGTCGATGGACCGTCGCGGATATGCCCGCGCCACGCTGGCCCCGCGTGCGGGAATGCAGGCCGAGGTGCCAAAGCTGCGTGAGCCGCGCCTGCTGAACATGGCGGACATGGGGGCCAGCCATGCGGGCATGACTCATGAGGGGATGGGGCATGGCGACATGGCTGGAATGAATCACGACCAGATGGCCGGCATGGATCACGCGGCGATGGGTCACGCCATGCCTGTCGGCAACCCAGACTACGCCGCTGGCAGTGGTATCGCGCCCGAGCCGGTTGATGGTGGTCGGGTGCTGGTCTATGGCGATCTCAAAGCGATGCGTCCGTTCGCTGACTATCGCGCGCCGGACCGCACTATCGAGCTGAAGCTGACCGGCAACATGGAGCGCTATTACTGGTCATTCGACGGCAAGAAATACTCGGAGGCCGAGCCGGTCCGCTTGAAGTATGGCGAGCGGGTGCGCATCCGCTTCGTCAACCAGACCATGATGAACCACCCGATGCACCTGCACGGCATGTGGATGCAGCTGGACAAAGGCAACGGTCGATTCAATCCGCTCAAGCATGTGGTCAACGTCGCACCGGGGCAGACCCTGGAAGTCGACGTGCCGGCGGATGCCAAGGGCGAGTGGGCCTTCCACTGCCACCTGATCTACCACATGGCCAGCGGCATGTTCCGCAAGGTCATCGTCGAGGCGCCGGATGGCGGCAGCCAGCCGTTCTATCCCGCGGCTCGGGAGGAGGGCGGCCATGCGCATTAATGAACGAGTGCTAGCCGGTGTGCTGATCGGCTTACCGTTATCGGCTTTGGCCATGGAGATGGACGACATGCCGGTCGGCCATTTCGCTGTCGATCGTCTGGAACAGCGTTTTCACGGCGACGATCAGCAACTGGCCTGGGAGGCCGAGGGCTGGTACGGCAACGATCGTCACAAGCTGGTGCTCAAAAGCGAGGGCGAACGCGATGCCGGCGGTCCGACCCAGTCGAGCCAGACGCAATTGCTCTACCGTCGGGAGGCCAGCACGTTCTTCGACTGGCAGGCCGGCCTTCGTTATGACGACCAGTCAGGGCCGCAACGCAGCTACGCGGTGCTCGGTCTCAAGGGGCTGGCGCCACAGTGGATTGAGCTGGACGCCAACCTGTTCGTCAGCGAGCAGGGCGATCCTTCGCTACGGGTGGAGGCCGAATACGAGTGGCTGTTGAGTCAGCGCTGGGTGCTCGAACCGAAGCTGGAATACGACCTGGCCATGGCCGACGACCGCGATCTGGACATTGGCGCCGGGGGCAGCACCCTGGAAGCCGGCTTGCGCCTGCACTATCGGATCACCCCGGCGTTCTCTCCCTATGTCGGCTACCAGTGGGAAAAGACCTACGGCCGCAGCAGCGACTGGCTACGTGAGGCGGGCGAGGATGACGAGGAGGGTGCTTGGGTGGTCGGCCTGCGATTCTGGTTGTAAGGCGTATCCATACTTTTGGGGGCGGAAATGCGCGCGCCAGTGGTCCAGGGGCCCTGAAAGCACCGAGGAAACTGTATACACTTGCCGCGTTTTTCTCCTTCCAGGTTTTCGCCATGCAGCACCCTGCCGAACATTCGCCGCTAGGTAAATCCAGCGAATACATCGCCACTTACAGCCCGGAACTGCTGTTCCCCATTGCCCGCGCGACCAAGTGGGCGGAGCTGGGCCTGACCGCGCAAACCCTGCCCTATCAGGGCGTCGATTATTGGAATTGCTATGAGCTGTCCTGGCTGCTGCCGTCTGGTAAGCCAGTAGTAGCAATTGGCGAATTCGCGATTCCCGCAGACTCGCCGAATATCATCGAATCCAAGTCCTTCAAGCTGTATCTCAACTCGCTGAACCAGAGCACCTTCAGCGATGCTGCCGCGCTTGAAACAGTCATGACTCGGGATCTCTCGGCTGCCGCTGGTGCTCCGGTGGCAGTACGGGTGCGCAGCCTGGCCGATGTGCAGGCGCAAGGCGTGGCGCCGCTGCCTGGCGTGTGCATCGACGAACTGGATATCCAGGTGTCGCGCTACGAGCATCCGCAAGCCGAATTGCTGCGTTGCGAACCGTGCGGCTCGGTAGATGAGGCGTTGCACAGCCATTTGCTTAAATCCAATTGCCCGGTCACCGGTCAGCCTGACTGGGGCAGTGTGACGCTGGAGTATCAGGGCGCTGCGCGGCTAGATCCCGCCAGTTTTCTGGCTTATCTGGTGAGCTTTCGTCAGCACGTCGATTTTCACGAGCAATGCGTGGAGCGGATTTTCCTCGATCTGCAGCGATTGCTCGCGCCGACCAAGCTCACTGTCTATGCGCGCTATGTGCGCCGCGGCGGGTTGGATATCAATCCGTATCGCAGTACGGCGCCGATTACGCCGGACAATCGCCGACTGGTCCGCCAGTAACGCAAAAGCCCCGGTCGATGCCGGGGCTTTTTAGTTGTACAGGGCTCAAATACCCATGTTGGCGAGACTTTGCACGATGTTGCGCAATGTGCCGGCCAGCGTCGGATGCTCGACCTCGAAGCGTTCCACCGCGAGATTAACGCCATCCACCAACCCCGTGTCCGGGGTGACGGCTTCCAGTTCGAGTTTCAGTTCGATTTGACTGATCAAATCCTGCAGATGCGTCTGCTCTTCGGCGGTCAATGTGGTACCGCTATCGAGTTGTTCGCGCAGTTCATTCAATTGCTGCTGCAATTCACGAGCAGGCATGGGGTATCCCTCCATAGTAATTACAGGCATTGACCTGCCAGGCTGGCGAAAGGTCCACGCCTCACTGACAGGTTACGCCAACATCCGGGCATATTCATTGCGCGCATCAGGCAAATAGTTGGCGCACCGAGTCGGGAATCGGCACGCTGCGCTCCTCACGATGATTGATCCAGACGACTTTGCAAAAGCCTTCTCCGTAGACTGTTTGCGGGTTTTCCAGGGTGGTCATGCGATGTTCGAGGGTCAAACTGCTGCGGCCCGCTGCACCGAGATATAGCTCGACGACCACCGTCGCCGGATAAACCACCGCCTTCAGGTAGGTATGCATGTTTTGCAATACCACCGGCCCGACTTCGCTGAAATCCAGGCCCAGTTGGCGGAACCACTGTACTCGCGCCTCTTCCGTGTACTGAATATAGGTGGTGTTGTTGACGTGTTGGCGGCTATCCATGTCGCCCCAGCGCACTGGAATCCGCGCGGTGAAAACTAAGCGTTTTTCTGTCATAAAAGGTTTCGCTATGCTGCCGAAATAGTGGGGTCGAGGCTTTATACTGCGCAGCCAAATGGCGGTCGCCTGCTCGCCAAAGTACTTTTTCTCATGGAGAAACTGCAATGCGTGTTTTCGCTGCAAAGTGGATCGAGGGTCTGGTATGCCTTATGGCGTTCGCCAGTCTGGCACTGGTGCCATTGGCTGCACAGGCCGCAGAAGAAGACCCATGGGAAGGTTTCAATCGGGCAATTTTCCGATTCAACGATACCCTCGATACCTATGCGCTGAAGCCGCTTGCGCAGGGTTATCAGACGATCACCCCGCAATTTCTCGAAGATGGCGTGCATAACGTCTTCAACAACGTTGGCGACGTGGGCAACCTGGCCAACAACCTGCTGCAAGGCAAGATTCATGATGCCGGTGTTGATAGCAGCCGACTGATTTTCAACACCACGTTCGGGTTGCTTGGTTTCTTCGATGTCGGCACCTCAATGGGGCTGAACCGCAACGATGAAGACTTCGGCCAGACTCTCGGCGCCTGGGGCATAGGTAGCGGTCCGTACCTGATGCTGCCGTTCTTCGGTCCGAGCACCGTGCGTGATGCGCCGGCAATGATTCCGGATAGTTACCTCGGCCCGTATCCGTACATCGATCATGTGCCGACCCGTAACGTGACCCGCGGTGTGGACGTGATCGATACCCGGGCGAACCTGTTGTCGGCGGAGAAAATGATCAACGGCGATAAATACGTGTTCATCCGCAACGTCTACCTGCAGAACCGCGAATTCAAAGTGCAGGACGGCCAGGTCGAAGACGACTTTTAAAAGCTGTCGAACTTGCTTCCAGATGTGACAAAGGCGGCCTAGGCCGCCTTTGTCATGTTTGATTCAGAACGCGGTTAGTTCATCGCCACGATGGACAGCCCGAGTGCTTGACCACCCTCGTCCAGCGAGCTGACGCGAACCACTTCCGCCTCTACGTCCAGACCTTTGAGTTCGCGATGGGAGGAGGGGATCAACACTCGCACGCGGTCGCCCATCTTCAGTGCGGTAGGCGCTTCGAGGTGCATGCCGTTGCTCGAAAGGTCCAGGCAGATGGCTCCGAGCTCCCTCCCGCCGTGCACCAAAGTGACCGGGGCCTCAAGGCGCATTCGGATGAAGTCGCGTTTCTCACTGTAGTCCCGATCGTTTTGGGTCATGCCTTGATCCTCTTGTTATGACGTGTTTGCCTCTTATAGTCCCCACCGTTTTCGGGTGTAAAGGTGCCGGGCGCGCCAATCGGGCCAAGCTTGAATCAGGGCACGGATGGGAGTACCGTCTGCGCCTTAATGTGAGCCGAGTACACGCGTTCAGGATCTCACGCTCAACGCTTAAGCCAATTCCCTGGCGCCGTTTGCCTGGTACCCCATGCACAATTCCAGTGCCTCGCTGCTGATAATTGATGACGACGACGTAGTGCGCGCAAGCCTTGCGGCCTATCTGGAAGACAGCGGTTTCCATGTGCTGCAAGCCAGTAATGGCCTTCAGGGATTGCAGGTATTCGAGCGAGAAAAGCCCGATATTGTCGTTTGTGATCTGCGCATGCCTCAGGTCGATGGCCTTGAGCTGATTCGTCGAATTAACGCCTTGGAAGTCGAAGTGCCGGTAATCGTCGTTTCTGGCGCCGGCGTCATGGGCGATGTTGTCGAAGCCCTGCGTCTCGGGGCTGCCGATTACCTGATCAAGCCGTTGGAAGACCTTGCGGTGCTCGAGCATTCGGTGCGCCGCGCGCTGGATCGTGCGCACCTGCGCCTGGAAAACCGCCGTTATCGCGAGAAGCTGGAAGCGGCCAATCGCGAGCTGGAGGCCAGTCTGCACTTGTTGCAGGAGGACCAGAACGCCGGTCGCCAGGTACAGATGAATATGCTGCCGGTGACGCCTTGGGTTGCCGATGACCTGCAGTTCGCTCATCAGATCATTCCTTCTTTATATCTCTCGGGCGATTTCGTCGATTACTTCCGCATTGATGAGCGGCGGGTGGCGTTTTATTTGGCCGATGTCTCTGGACACGGCGCGTCTTCCGCGTTCGTGACTGTGCTGCTCAAGTTCATGACCACCCGGCTGTTGTATGAGTCGCGCCGTGGTGGACGTTTGCCGGCGTTCAAACCGTCGGACGTACTCGGGCACATCAACCGTGGGCTGATCAACTGCAAGCTCGGTAAGCATGTGACCATGCTTGGCGGCGTTATCGACCAGGTCGAGGGCACGCTGACCTACAGCATTGGCGGGCATTTGCCGCTACCGGTCATGTTTAGCGAAGGAAAAGCCCACTACCTGAACGGTAAGGGCTTGCCGGTGGGATTATTCGACGAGGCTGAATACTCGGACCAGGTGATGGATTTGCCTGCTTCCTTCAGTCTCACCCTGTTGTCCGATGGCATTCTGGACCTTTTGCCGGGCGACACACTCAAAGAGAAAGAGCTAGCGTTGCCTGAGCTGGTAAGTCAGGCAGGCGGAAGCCTGGAAGGGCTACGCCAGGTGCTTGGGCTGGGCGATTTGGGCGATATGCCTGACGATATTGCCCTGCTGGTATTGAGCAGGAACCTTGCGTGAGCAACAGCATGAGAGGCGTGGCATGAGTACCGGTAGAATTCAATTCGCCGAGCAGGATGGCACTTTCATCCTCAAATTCGTTGGTGAAGTCCGTCTGACCCTATGTTCGGCACTGGACGCCACGATCGAGAAGATTTTTTCCGCGCTGAATTTTTCCGCGATCATCATCGATCTCACCGAAACCCGCAGCATCGACAGCACCACCCTGGGCTTGTTGGCCAAACTGTCGATTCTTTCGCGGCAGAAAGTCGGATTGCTGCCAACTGTGGTTACCACTCACGAAGACATTACGCGCTTGCTGCAGTCGATGGGCTTCGATCAGGTATTCAATATTGTCGATCGCCCAGGAATTCCGTGTCCGGATTGCCTGGATGATTTGCCGTCGCAAGAGCAATCCGAAGACATCGTCAAAGCCAAGGTATTGGAAGCCCATAAGATCCTCATGGGTCTCAATGAATCCAATCGCGAGGCTTTCCATGATCTGGTCAACGCGCTCGAGCGCCACTGATTCGATCGGTTTGCTTCAAATGAAAACGCGCGCCCTAGGGCGCGCGTTTTTTGTTGGGCGACTTCACGCCTTGCTGGCGAGGAGCGCTTCGAGTTTTTCCTGATCGCGGGCGAACAGGCGGATACCTTCAGCAAGTTTCTCGGTGGCCATGGGATCCTCGTTCATGCCCCAGCGAAAGCGGCTTTCATCGAGCGATTGGCGTGCCTCGCCAGTTTTGCCAGGTGCCAGTTTGCGCGCCAGCGAGCCCTGGTCATCAGCCAGTTGCTGTAGCAACTCGGGGCTGATGGTCAGACGGTCGCAACCCGCTAGTTGCTCGATTTGGCCGAGGTTGCGGAAGCTCGCACCCATCACCACGGTCTGGTAGCCGTTGGCCTTGTAGTAGTCGTAGATGCGTGCCACCGAGCGCACGCCAGGGTCTTCGGCACCGACGAAATCGCGGCCCTCGGCCTTCTTGTACCAGTCGTAGATGCGCCCGACGAAGGGCGAGATCAGGAACACGCCGGCGTCGGCGCAGGCGGCGGCCTGGGCGAAGGCGAACAGCAGGGTCAGATTGGTCTGGATGCCAGCTTTTCCCAGCTGTTCGGCGGCGCGGATGCCTTCCCAGGTGGCGGCGATCTTGATCAGCACCCGCTCGCGGCCGATGCCGGCCTGCTCGTAGAGGCCGATCAGGCGTTCGGCGCGTTGCAGGGTGGCCTGGGTATCGAAGGACAAACGGGCGTCCACCTCGGTGGAGATGCGCCCGGGAATCACCTTGAGGATTTCCCCGCCGACCGCGACGCCGAAGCGGTCGCAGGCCAGGCCGAGATCGCCGTCGCAGCCGGCTACCGCATCGTCGAGCAGTTGCGCATAACGCGGCAGGGCGGCGGCCTTGAGCAGCAGCGAGGGATTGGTGGTGGCGTCGACCGGCTTGAGGCGGGCGATGGCGTCGATATCGCCGGTGTCGGCGACCACGGTGGTGAAAGCTTTAAGTTGATCCAGCTTGGAGGTCATGGCGAAGCCTTATCGTGGCGGATGCCATGACCTTACCCGAGCTGAATCTGCCCCTCAACGGGAGCTTTCTGCCAGCAGTGGCAATAAGCCGTTATTCGCGCAGTTGGTCGGCTGCCGTCTGCCCGCACAGCGCACGGAGCTGGTCGCACAGGCTGCGGCCGGCGCTGCCCAGCTCGGCGCGCGCATAGAGCACCAGTTCCAGCCCGTCGATCGACGGGAAACCTTCCTCGGCCGTCAGCACCTGATGCGAAGGCTGCTGGCAGCGCAGCGGCAACAGGCTCACGCCCATGCCGGCGCCCGCCGCCGCGGCGAGGCTGGCCAGGCTGGCGCTGCAATAGCTGATTCGCCAGCGGCGACCGTTGCCCTCCAGTGCGTGGATCATCTCCTGGCGATACAGGGCGCCCAGCGGAAATACCACCAGTGGCAGGGGATCGCGCCCGGCGCTGGGCTGCGCAGCGCTGTCCAGCCAGCACAGAGGTTCGGGCCAGCGTGCCAGGCAGTCGCTGTCGGCGCCCCACTGCTTGACCAGCAACAGGTCCAGCTCGCCGTTGCGATACTGGCGCAGCAGTTCATGGCTGAGGCCGCTGGAAATCTCCAGACGCAGGCGCGGGCGTTGGGCGCTGAACGCGGCGAGCAGCGGCATCATGCGTTCGCCGGCGAAGTCCTCGGGCATGCCCAGGCGCAGCACGCCTTCGCTGTGTTCCATGTTCAGCGCTACGCGGGCTTCCTCGCCCAGCTGCAGGATGCGCCGGGCATAACCGAGCAGACGTTCGCCTTCCTCGGTGGGCAGGATCTGGCGCTGGCTGCGGTCGAGCAGGCGGCAATCCAGGCTCTGTTCCAGACGGAGAATCTGCTGGCTGACGGTGGATTGGGTCAGGTGCAGGTGTTCGGCGGCGCGGGTGAAATTGCCGGCATCCACCACCATGACGAAACTGCGCAGCAAAGTCGGGTCGAGCATTCTGATTCCCACTGGAAAGCATTTCACCATTTAATTTCAACATACTAGGCCGCCTGGGCATAATTTTCTGACTTGCAGCAGAGTCGGTGACATTCATGCAACACGAAGATTTCATGCGCGAAGCCGTGGCCTTGGCCCGTGCCAATGTCGACGCTGGCGGGCGACCGTTCGGCGCCGTGCTGGTCCGCGATGGCCGGGTCATCGCGCGCGCCGCCAACGAAATCCACCTCGATCAGGACCCGACCGGCCACGCCGAGTTGTTGGCGATCCGCCGGGCCAGCCAGGTGCTCGGCAGTCCCCGGTTGGACGGCTGCGTGATCTACGCCAGCGGCCATCCGTGCCCGATGTGCCTGGCGGCCATGCACCTGTGCGGGGTGAGCGCGGCCTATTTCGCCTATTCGAACGAGGACGGCGCGGCCTTCGGGCTGTCGACCGCGGCGGTTTACGTGCAGATGGCGCACCCGCCGCAGGAGCAGTCGCTACCCTTGCGGCCACTGTTGCCCCAGGGCGAGCAGGGGTTGTACTCCTTCTGGCAAGCGACTCGGGGATGAGTGGCGGCGGTTGCGAGTCGGCGCTACGCGAGAGCGGAACGCGCGCCCAGGTGGGCTCGCTGGGCCTGCTGGTGATAGTCGCGCTGGGCATCAACCTGCGGCCGATGCTGACCTCGATTGGCCCCTTGCTCACCGAGATTCGCCAGGCGACTGGCCTGGGCTTCCAGGGTGCGTCGATGCTGACCGTCTTGCCGGTGCTGTGCATGGGCCTGTTCGCCTTGGCGCTGCCCTGGCTCGGACCTCGGCTCGGCGAGGGGCGGGGCATGGTCTGCGGGCTGCTGGCGATTGCCGTCGCCTGCCTATGGCGCCTGCTGCTAGACAGCGGCCTGGCGCTGGTGGCCAGCGCGGTGCTGGCCGGTACCGGCGTGGCGATCATCCAGGCGCTGGTGCCGGGAGTGATCAAGCGCTGGTTTCCGCAACGCGTGCCGGCCGCGATGGGCCTGTATTCGGCGTCCTTGATGGCCGGTGGCGGCAGTGCCGCTGTGCTGGCGCCGGTCGTCGCCGAGCATTTTGGGCGCTGGCAGAGCGGCCTCGGCATCTGGCTGCTGCCGGCGCTGTTCGGCCTGCTGCTATGGGGGCTGGGGCGGCCACGAGAGCCGGCTGCGGGCGTGCAGGCGCAGGCCGGCGGGCATTTCTTCGCCAGCCGCCGGGCCTGGTTATTGGCGATCTATTTCGGCCTGATCAACGGTGGCTATACCAGCATGGTTGCCTGGCTGCCGGTCTATTACCGGCAGCTGGACTGGAGCGCCGAGGCGAGTGGCCAACTGATCGGTTTGATGACCATCTTCCAGGTTCTCGCCGCCTTGAGCATGCCGATCCTCAGCCGTCGCTCGGCGGACCGCCGCCCCTGGCTCTGCCTGGCGCTGCTGGTGCAGCTTGGCGGCTTCGCCGGCCTGCTGCTGGCGCCGCTGTACTTGCCGGGCCTGTGGGTGGCCTTGATCGGCTATGGCCTGGGCGCCTGCTTCGCGCTCAGCCTGACGCTCACCCTCGACCACTTACCTGACCCCGGCGCCGCCGGCCGCTTGGCCGCATTCGTCCAAGGCATCGGCTTCATCATCACCGGCATCATTCCCTACGTGACCGGCTGGCTGCGCGATGTCACCGGCAGCTTCCAGACGTCCTGGCTGCTGCTCGCGGTGTCCATCGTGCTGATGCTCGGCGTGACGCTGCGCTTCGCCCCGCACGGCTACGCGCGCGCCATGCAGCGGCCAGTCGCGGAGTAGCGCGAGCAAGGTAAAAAAAACCGCGGTCAGGAGTCTGAACCGCGGGCGAGGGGAGCATTAGGTTCTGTACGAAAACTGCCTGCGCTCGGTGATGCTGCGTTAAAAAGTGGTTCGGACTGCTCATTTACAACTCGTAAACTCCGCGTCCTCGCCACTTTTTGCCTTGCCTGACCTTCGCTCGGCGACTTTTCGTACAGAACCTAGGTTGTCAGGCCGCTGGTTGCCAGCCACCGCCCAGCGCCTTGTAGATGGCGACTATGCCGCGATACACCTCGACCTCGGCCAGCGCCTGGGCATCCTCGGCGGCCAGGCGTTCGCGCTCGGCGTCGAGCAGCACGAGGAAGTCCACCGTGCCCTCGCGATAGCGGATCGCCGCCTGTTCGGCCGCGGCACGGCTGGCCTCGCTCTGGCGCACCAGCGAGAGCAGGCGCTGCTGGCGCTTGCCATAGTCGCTGAAGGCATTCTCCGACTCTTCCAGGGCCAGCAGCACCTGCTGCTCGTAGCTGGCCAGGGCGCCATCGGCGTCGGCCTCGGCACCGCGCAGACGGGCGCGCACGCTGCCCAGGTCGAACGCCGCCCAGCTGATAGTCGGGGCGATGGCCCAGGCGCGTGCGGCCGAGGAGCCCAGTTGCGAGCCGCGCCCGGCGGTGAAGCCGAGGAAACCACTGAGGCTGACCCGTGGAAACAGGTCCGCCGTGGCCACCCCGACATTCGCGGTGGCCGCCGCCAGCCGGCGTTCGGCGCTGCGGATATCCGGGCGGCGGCGCAGCAACTCACTCGGGTCGCCAATCGGCAGGGCCTTGCTGATGGCCGGCAGTTCGCGCGGACTGAGATCGACCTGCAACTGTTCCGGACGCTGGCCGAGCAGGGTGGCGATGCGGTTACGGGCGCGCACTTCCTGCGCCTGCAACTGCGGCAGGCTGGCTTCGGTGGCGGCCAGGCGGGCGTCGGCGCGCAGGACGTCGAGTTCGTTGCCGACTCCGGCCTCGCGCAGGCGCTCGGTGAGGTTGCGCGAGTCCTGCTGGTTCTGCAGGTTGCTGCGGGCGATGCGTTCGCGCAGTTGGGCGCCGCGCAGTTCGCCGTAGGCATCGACCAGTTCGGCAATCAGGCTGACTTGCAATTGCTGCAACTCGGCCTCGACGGTGCCGATGTCGGCGTCGCTGGCCTCTATCTGCCGTTGGATGCGGCCGAACAGGTCGAGCTCCCAGGCCATGTCCAGGCCGAGGTCGTAGCGTTCGATATTGACGCGGTCTTCGGTGACGCCGGGCTGTTGCGCTTTACCAATTTCGCTGCTGGCGCGGCTGGTGGCCGTGGGCAACTGATCGTTGGCGACATCGTCACGGATCGAGCGCGCCGCTTTCAGGCGGGCGAAAGCCACGCGCAGCTCGCGGTTGCCCTGCAGCGACTGGCTGACCAGCTGGTTCAGGGTCGGGTCGTCGAACTGTTGCCACCACAGCGTCTCAAAGCGTGCGCGGTCATAGTTGCCGCTATCGGCGCTGGTCACGCGGGCGGCTTCGGTCTGCGGCGCCTGATAGTCCGGGCCGACCGCGCAAGCGCTGATGGCCAGGGCCAAGAGGCTGATGCCGAAGGCTTTCAGGGGGCGGACGCGGAGCGTCCTGGGCTGCATTGCCACGCGGGAGCGTGGCAACGATCGGCTCTGGATGGTCATGCGTGCAGCTCCTTGAGTGACTCGACTTTCGCGGCCTTGCGCGCCTCGCGTTTCTCCACGAAACCGCGGATCAGCACATAGAACACCGGGGTTAGCAGCAGGCCGAAGAATGTCACCCCGATCATCCCGCTGAACACCGCGACGCCCATGGCGTGGCGCATCTCCGCACCGGCGCCGGAGGAGAGCACCAGCGGCACCACGCCCATGATGAAGGCGAAGCTGGTCATCAGGATCGGCCGCAGCCGCAGGCGGCAGGCTTCCAGTACCGCGGCGACGCGGTCCATGCCTTCCTCCTGTTTGTCCTTGGCGAACTCGACGATGAGGATGGCGTTCTTGCACGCCAGGCCGACCAGGACGATCAAACCGATCTGGGTGAAGATGTTGTTGTCGCCACCGGCCAGAATCACCCCGGTGATGGCCGACAGCAGGGTCATCGGCACGATCAGGATCACCGCCAGCGGCAGGCTCCAGCTCTCGTACTGCGCGGCCAGCACCAGGAAGGCGAGCAGCACGCAGAGCGGGAAGACGAAGATCGCGGAGTTGCCGGCGAGGATCTGCTGGTAGGTCAGTTCGGTCCACTCGTAGCTCATGCCGTTGGGCAGCTCTTCCTTCAGCAGCTTCTCCATCGCCGCCTCGGCCTGCCCTGAGCTGTAGCCCGGGGCGGCGGCGCCGTTGATCTCGGCGGTGAGGAAGCCGTTGTAGTGCATCACCCGGTCGGGACCGGCGCTGTCGCTGACCTTAACGAAGGTCGACAGTGGCACCATCTCGCCACGGTTGTTGCGCACCTTCAGTTGACCGATCTGCTCAGGCGCGAGGCGGAACTTCTGCTCGGCCTGCACGTTGACCTGATAGGTACGGCCGAAGCGGTTGAAGTCGTTGGCGTACAGCGAGCCGAGGTAGACCTGCATGGTGTCGAAGATGTCGCTGATCGCCACGCCGTGGGTCTTGGCCTTCTCGCGGTCGATATCGGCATCCACCTGCGGCACGTTGACCTGGTAGCTGGTGAACAGCCCGGCCAGCTCCGGCACGTTCTGGCTCTTGGCGATGACGTTCTGCACCTGGGTGTAGAGCTCCTCATAGCCGAGGTTGCCGCGGTCCTGCACCTGCACGCGGAAGCCGCCGATGGTGCCGAGGCCCTGCACGGGCGGCGGCGGGAAGATGGCGATGAAGGCGTCCTGGATTTCGCCGAACTGCGCGTTGAGGTCTTCGGCGATGGCGTTGGCGGACAGCGCCGGGTCCTTGCGCTGGTCGAAGGGCTTGAGCGGGGTGAAGACGATGCCGCTGTTCGGGCTGTTGGTGAAGCCGTTAATCGACAGGCCGGGGAAGGCCACGGTGTTCTCCACGCCCGGGTGCTTGCCGGCGATCTCCGACATGCGCTTGATCACCGCCTCGGTACGGTCGAGGGTGGCGGCGTCCGGCAACTGGGCGAAGGCCACCAGGTACTGCTTGTCCTGCGGTGGCACGAAGCCGGTCGGGGTGCTGGAGAAACCAAGGTAAGTCAGGCCCATCAACCCGGCGTAGACCACCAGCGCCACCGAGCTGCCGCGCAGCACGCGGCGTACCACGCCGACGTAGCCCTTGCCGGCACGTTCGAACGCGCGGTTGAACGGACGGAACAGCCAGCCGCCGAACAGCTTGTCGAGGGCCCGTGAGAAGCGGTCTTTCGGCGCGTCATGCTCGCGCAGCAGCACCGCGGCCAGGGCCGGCGACAGGGTCAGCGAGTTGAGCGCGGAGATCACCGTGGAGATCGCGATGGTCAGCGCGAACTGCTGGTAGAACTGCCCGGTGAGCCCGGAGATGAACGCGGTCGGCACGAACACCGCGCAGAGCACCAGGGCCGTGGCAACGATCGGCCCGGTGACTTCCTTCATCGCCTGCTTGGTGGCTTCCACCGGTGATTTGCCGAGGCCGATGTTCCGTTCGACGTTCTCTACCACGACGATGGCGTCGTCCACCACGATGCCGATGGCCAGCACCAGGCCGAACAGCGACAGCGCGTTGAGCGAGAAACCGAACATGTGCATCACGGCGAAGGTGCCGATCAGCGACACCGGCACGGCGGCCAGCGGGATGATCGAGGCGCGCCAGGTCTGCAGGAACAGGATCACCACCAGCACCACCAGGACGATGGCTTCGAGCAGGGTGTGTGCCACCGCTTCGATGGAGCCGCGCACGAAGATGGTCGGGTCGTAGACGATTTCGTAGTCGACGCCCTGCGGGAAGCTCTGCTTCAGCTCGCCCATGCGCTTGCGCACCGCATCGGAGATTTCGATGGCATTCGAGCCGGGGCGCTGGAACACCGGGATGGCCACCGCCGGCTGGTTGTTGAGCAGCGAGCGCAGGGCGTACTGGCTGGAGCCCAACTCGATGCGCGCGATGTCTTTCAGGCGAGTGATTTCGCCATCTTCACCGGCACGGATGATGATGTTCTCGAACTCTTCCTCGTTGATCAGCCGGCCCTGGGTGTTGATCGACAGCTGGAAGCTGGTATCGCCCGGTGCCGGCGGCGCGCCTAGGGAGCCGGCGGCGACCTGGCGGTTCTGCTCGCGAATGGCGTTGACCACGTCGCTGGCGGTGAGATTGCGCGAGGCCACCTTGTTCGGATCGAGCCACACGCGCAGCGAGTAGTTACCGAGGCCGAACAGTTGCACGTCGCCCACGCCGTCCAGGCGCGCCAGTTCGTCCTTGATGTTCAAGGCGGCGTAGTTGGACAGGTAGAGCATGTCGTAGCGGTTATCCGGCGAGGTCAGGTGCACGACCATGGTCAGGTCGGGCGAGGCCTTGTCGACGGTCACGCCGAGACGCTGCACTTCGGTGGGCAGGGTCGGCATGGTGCGCGTCACGCGGTTCTGCACCTGCACCTGGGCGTTGTCCAGGTCGGTGCCGAGAGCGAAGGTGATGGTCAGGGTCATCTTGCCGTCGGCGGTGCCCTGCGACGACATGTACAGCATGCCCTCGACCCCGGTGATCGCCTGCTCCAGCGGCGAGGCGACGGTTTCGCCGATCACCTTGGGGTTGGCACCGGGGAAGTTGGCGCGCACCACCACGGTGGGCGGCACCACTTCCGGGTATTCGCTGATCGGCAGCTGGAACAGCGAGATCGCGCCGCCGATCAGGATCAGCAGTGACAGCACGGCGGCGAAGATCGGCCGCGAAATGAAGAATTGCGAGAAGTTCATCGTCTGGGTCCCTCAGGATTCTCAGGCAAAACCGTCCCGTCGCCCCGCCGAAACGGGGCTGGAAGACGGGCTGGTTTTAGCCGCGCGGCGTGGTTGGGCGGTTGACGGGCTGGCGTTCGGCAACTCGGGGCGGATTGCTGGCGGCCACGGCGTTGCGTTGTTCGGCGAGGGCGGCGAGGGTGGCCGCATCTGCCATCGGCACCGCATCCGGGCTGACCGGCATGCCCGGGCGGGCGCGCTGCAGGCCGTTGACCACGATCTTCTCGCCCTTGGCCAGGCCGCTGCGCACGATGCGCAGGCCTTCCAGCTTGGGACCGAGTTCGATGGCGCGGTAGGCGACCTTGTCGTCCTCGGCGAGGACCAAGACGAACTTCTTGCCGAGGTCGGTGCCGACGGCCGAATCCTTGATCAGCGCGGCGTCGTAGGTGGCGCTGCCGACCAGCTTCAAGCGCGCGTAGAGGCCCGGGGTGAACTCGCCGTTGCGGTTGTCGAACACCGCGCGGCCGCGGATGGTGCCGGTCTTTGGATCGACCTGGTTGTCGATGAAGTCCATCTGCCCCAGGTGCGGGAAACCGTCCTCGTCGGACAGGCCGAGGTATACCGGGGTGGTGTCGCCGCGGCTGCCCTGGCGGGCCAGCTGGTTGTACTTGAGGAACACACGCTCGTCGGCGTCGAAGTAGGCGTACACCTTGTCGGTGGAGACCAGGCTGGTCAGGCGGGTTTCGCCGGCGTTGACCAGGTTGCCGGTGGTCACATCGGCGCGGCTGACGCGGCCGTCGATCGGCGCGCTGACGCGGGTGAAACTGAGGTTCAGGCGCGCCGCTTCCAGGCCAGCCTGGATCGCCGCGACTTCGGCACGGGCCTGCAGCGCTGCGCTGGCACGGGCATCGGCCAGTTCGGCGGAGATCGCGTTGCTGGCGCGCAGACGCTCGCCGCGGCGAGCTTCGTTCTCGGTGCGGCTGAGGTTGGCGCGGACTTGCTGGAGCTGAGCTTCCAGGCGGCGGACTTCGGCCTCGAACGGGCGCGGGTCGATCTGGAACAGCAGATCGCCTTTCTTCACCAGCGACCCTTCGCTGAAGGCCACCTGGTCGATGTAGCCGGACACCCGCGGGCGAACCACCACCGATTCCGGCGCTTCCAGGCGGCCGGTGAGCTCGTCCCACTCGTTGATCGGTTGCTCAATCACGGTAGCGACGCTGACCTTGGCGGGCAGGGTGGCCGCGGCCTGTTCCGGTGCGCGCCCACAGGCCGCAAGAATCAGCAGGGAAAGCGCGGCGAGGGGATAACGCAAGGCCTTGGATGACTGTTCCATGGGTGACTCCGCCAATCGTTTTTTAGGATTGGCGCAGTCTGCGACGCGGGTTTGTCGAGGACGAATCGAACCGGGCGAAGTTGAATATCAATCTGAATGATGGAAGGCGGTGTTGTATCGACGTGGACGTAGGATGGGTCGGGACGCGTAGTCTGAGCCGTAGGCGATACCCATGCGGGATCGGATTGATGGGTATCGCTGCGCTCAACCCATCCTACAGGCTGTCGGGATCGCCGAAGAACATCTGGATGCGCGAGCGCAACCAGCGTTCGGCCGGATCGTTGTCCTGCGCGCCGCGCCAGGCCATGTGCAGTTCGAAGCTGCCGGTCTCCAGCGGCAGGTCCTCGGCGCGCAGACCGCCGGCGGCGGTGAGGGCAGCGGCGGTGTAGTCCGGCACTGTGGCGACGATGTCGGTACCGGCCAGCAGGGTGCCGAGGCCGTTGAACTGCGGCACGGCCAGCACCACATGGCGGCTGCGGCCGAGCTTGGCCAGCTCTTCGTCGATGAAGCCGCTGAGGTCACCGGCGAAGGACACCAGCGCATGCGGCCGCGCGCAATAGTCGTCGAGGCTGAGCGCGCCTGGCGCGCTATCGGCGCGCAGCAGCTTGGGTTTATTGCGGCGCAGCACCTTGCGCTTGGCGTTGGCCGGCAGTTCGATGGTATAGCCGACCCCCACGGAAATTTCCCCGGACGCCAGCAGGCTAGGCGTCAGCAGATAGTTGGCCCGGCGCACGACCAGCACCACCCCTGGGGCTTCGGCGCGCAGACGCTTGAGCAGCGCCGGCAGCAGGGCAAACTCGACGTCGTCGGAGAGGCCGATGCGAAACACCGCGGTGCTGGTGGCCGGATCGAAGTCGGCGGCGCGGCTGACGGCGGTGGAAATCGAGTCGAGCGCCGGCGAAAGCAGCGCGAAGATCTCCACGGCGCGCGCCGAAGGCTCCATGCTGCGGCCGGTGCGGACGAACAGCGGGTCGTCGAACAGGCTGCGCAGACGGGCGAGGGCGGCACTGATCGCCGGCTGACCGAGGAACAGTTTTTCCGCCGCGCGGGTGACGCTGCGCTCGTGCATCAGCGTCTCGAAGACGATCAACAGGTTGAGGTCGACGCGACGTAGATCGTTACGGTTCATTCGGCTGGCCTCGGTTTCGCAGGCGAATAGGATTGAAGCGGCGGGTTGGTCACGTCAAGTCGCTGCATCATCGCTGTCTATGTGCACTATCGATGGCAGCGGGTAGTCTTAATCTCAAAGCCCGGATAAAGTCCGGGCCATTAGAAATAACCGGCGAGGTTCGTGATGTCCCGCATGATTCGCTTTCACCAATTTGGTCCTGCCGAAGTCCTCAAGATAGAACAGGTAGAGTCCGGCCAACCTGGCCCGGGCGAAGTATTGCTGCACGTCGAAGCGATTGGCGTGAGCTGGCATGACGTGCTCTGGCGGCAGAACCTGGCACCTAGCCAGGCTCGCTTGCCAGCCGGCATCGGCCACGAATTGGCCGGTGAGGTGCTGGCGGTGGGCGAGGGTGTTGATGATCTGTCGGTAGGCGATAAGGTCGCCAGCTTCCCGGCACACAGCGCCAACGACTATCCGGCGTATGGCGAACAACTGGTCATGCCGCGCAGTTCGCTGACCCGCTACCCCGAACAGCTCAGCGCCCAGCAAGCCGCGGTGCATTACACCGCTCTGCTGACTGGTTATTTCGCCTATGTCGACCTGGCTCGTGCAGAAACCGGGCAAAGCGTACTGCTCACCGATGCCGCGCACTGTGGCGGTCCGGCCATGTTGCAGCTCGGCAAGGCGCTCGGTTTGCGGATGATCGCCGCCACCAAGGATGCGGATGACCGCGAAGCCCTACTCGCGCTGGGCGCCGATAAGGTGATCGTCACCGAGGAAGAAGACTTGGTCGGCCGCATCGCCAAGATCACTGATGGCCGCGGCGTGGATATCGTCCTCGATGGCCTCGGTGGCCCGCAGATGTGTCTGCTCGGAGATGTGCTCGCCCCGCGTGGTCGCTTGGTCCTGTACGGATTGCAGGGCGGCAACGAAACGCCGTTCCCGGCCTGTGCAGCGTTCCAGAAGAACATTCAGTTCTTCGTCCATTGTCTGGGCAATTTCACCGGCAAGCCGGAGCTGAGCATTCCTCAGGACGAAGTGGCGTTGCAGCGCGCGCTGGTGGCAATTAACCAGATGACCCGCGACGGACTGCTGACCACCGAAGTCGGGAAAGTCTTGCCACTGGAAGCCGCCGCCGAAGCCCACCGTTATATGGAAGGCTGCCCGAAGGGCGGGCGAGTGGTACTGGTTCCATAGTTCCGGGGGGCAGCTCGATCTTGTAGGGTGGATGTCGCGCAGCACATCCACCGCGGGTCGAGCCCTCTCCGCAGTCTGCTCATCCGCCCGTGGAGAGTGGGTGGAAAACGCTTCGCGGTTTTCCACGGGGTGGCCTTCCACCCTACGGAACTACGTGTGTGGTTATCGCCCTTGCAGCAGTTCGATGGTCTGATCGAGCAACGCCAGCGGCTCTTTACTCTTGTGAATATCCACCGACAGCATCTGCCGAAAACGTCGCGCACCTGGAAAACCGGTGCCCAGGCCGAGGACGTGGCGGGTGATGTGATGCATCGCCCCGCCCTCGGCCAGGTGGCGCTCGATGTACGGGCGCATCAGCGTCAGTGCCTCGGCGCGGCTGATGATCGGCCCGTCGCCGCCGAACAGCGCGCGGTCCACTTCCGCCAGCAGAAAAGGGTTGTGATAGGCCTCGCGGCCGAGCATCACGCCGTCGAAAGTCTGCAGATGGTTCTGGCACTCCTCCAGGGTCTTGATCCCGCCGTTGAGGATGATCTCCAGATCCGGGAAGTCGCGCTTGAGCTGCGCCGCCACGTCGTAGCGCAATGGGGGGATCTCGCGGTTCTCCTTCGGCGACAGACCGGCGAGGATGGCTATTCGCGCATGCACGGTGAAACTGCGGCAACCGGCGTCGCGCACCTGGCCGACGAAGTCGCACAGCTCGGCGTAGCTGTCGCGGCCATCGATGCCGATGCGGTGCTTGACCGTGATCGGGATCGCCACCGCATCCAGCATGGACTTGACGCAGTCGCCCACCAGCGCCGGATGGCCCATCAGGCAGGCGCCGATCATGTTGTTCTGCACCCGGTCGCTGGGGCAGCCGACGTTGAGGTTGACCTCGTCGTAGCCCGCCTCTTCGGCCATCCGCGCGCACGCGGCCAGCTCGTCAGGCACGCTACCGCCGAGCTGTAGCGCCAGCGGATGCTCGCTCTCATCATGGCGCAGGAAGCGCGCGTGATCCCCGCGCAGCAACGCGCCCGTGGTGACCATCTCGGTATACAGCAGGGCATGTTTGGACAGCAGGCGCAGGAAGAAGCGACAGTGTCGATCAGTCCAATCCATCATCGGCGCAACAGAAAACCTCCTATTTGGCTCTGGCCGCTCTGTTATGGGCGCTGTAGCTGTATTTGTGGGGTTTTCTGCTTCGCTCATTTGCTACCGTTTTCGCTTATTTTTGCTCGTTTCTGAGAGTGCGTTGCTACAATGTAGCAACGCAAATCAGTCGTGTAGCAAAATCATGGGCTCTATAACTATCCGCAAGCGCAAGGACGGGTCTGCACGGTATACCGCGCAAATCAGGATCATGCAGCAGGGCGCAACAGTTTATCAGGAAAGCCAGACCTTCGACCGCAAGGCCACCGCGCAGGCCTGGGTCAAGCGGCGCGAGACGGAATTGGCTGAGCCAGGCGCCATTGCTAAAGCAAATCGCAAGGGCGTGACGGTCAAGGAAATGATCAAGCGCTACCTTGATGAGTATGAAAAGATCAAGCCGCTGGGCAAGACCAAGCGCGCCACGCTCAAGGCCATCAGCGAGACATGGCTGGGCGAACTTGAAGACTCGCACATCACCAGCCAGCGGTTGGTCGAGTACGGCAATCGCCGGATGCAAGAGGACGGCATTCAGGCGCAGACGCTCGGCAATGACCTGGCTCACCTGGGCGCAGTGTTCTCTGTAGCAAGGCCAGCATGGGGTTATGACATTGACCCGATGGCGATGCCTGACGCGCGCCGGGTCCTGCGCAAGATGGGTGCCGTGACCAAGAGCAAGGAAAGGACGCGCCGGCCCACGTTGGATGAACTGGACAAGCTGCTGGCTTACTTCTCCGAGATGCGCGACCGCCGCAAGCAACAGATCGACATGGTGCGAGTAACCGTGTTCGCGCTGTTCTCAACGCGCCGGCAAGAGGAGATCACGCGCATTCGCTGGGGTGCTATGGATGAGCCAGGCCAGCGGGTGCTGATCACCGATATGAAGAATCCAGGCCAGAAGCACGGCAATGACGTGTGGTGCCTGGTTCCAGATGAGGCTTGGCGCATCCTGCAGTCAATGCCTCGGGTTGCTGACGAGGTATTCCCCTATAACGCCAGATCAGTGTCCGCGTCGTTTACACGTGCCTGCAGTTTTCTGGAGATTGACGATCTGCATTTTCACGACCTGCGCCATGACGGCGTGAGTCGGCTTTTTGAAATGGGTTGGGATATTCCGAAAGCGGCCAGCGTGTCGGGCCATCGGGATTGGAACTCGATGCGGCGCTACACGCACCTACGGGGGAATGGCGATCCGTACAAGGATTGGCCATGGCTGGAGAGGGTTGTAACGGGCCCCGTGATTGGGGCCGTGTTGGGTTAGGACACTCGACGTATGCCTCGCCCCATCAATTTGTCGTGCTCCGCCTTGGCCTTGCTGTGCTGGGTGTCGAGGTAAGTAGCCAGATCAGACAGGTGAACGCCTCGCGCTGACTTCTGGCTGCTCTCCATCGGTACCAGTGTCAGGTCGATTTGTCCGGCGGCGACCTTGAGTTTCATTTTCTCTGGCGTCAGGTGGCTGAAATAGTCAGCACAGACGCGCTCAAGCGGGATGATTGCTTGGCCGTTGTACTGGGCCATCAGTAGGAAGGCAGTATTCATGCCGCACCTGCCATAGACTTTCCGGCCATGGCCAGTTCGTCGTCAAGGGCATCGATCTGCTGCATCAGGTTGACCTGGGTGTGCTCGCCGCATCCACGGGTAGCCTCGTTCCAGTTTTTGCTGGCGGAGCGTATCAAGTTGAGGTTGCCCATATGATGCACTCGGGTTTGCCATAGTTCGTCGTCTGTTTGTGTTGTGCTCATGCAGCCACCCGCTGCTGGTGGGTGGTGCAGGGACGATTCTTATTTTTCATTGGGCGCCCTAGTCGTACCCCTGAAAACCAAGGGCCGAAGTTCCTGGTACAAAAGAGAGGAAAAAGGCCCGGACAAGCCGCTAATTCTGACTCCCGCCCTCTCGTCTGGGGCGGTCACCTGTAATCAGTCCTACGATTTAAGTATTAACCAGCTCCTGATTTTCTGCTTAAAACTACTCTGAGAACTGCTCTGGAGGCCCCGGAATTGCTGGGTTTTGTGGTTTTGAGAAGTTGTACGTAGTACCGCGTTGCTCAGCTTCTTTAGCCATATTCGCAGCCAGGGCGGGGAACGGCTGAATAGTTCGTATTTTCTTGTCGGTGATGCGCTGCAAGACCAGGGGGAGTTTGTCTTTTGGGTAGCGCTGGCCGTGTTCGTCGCACGCCGAGCGGAACAAGCGGTAGTCGCATTCTTTCACCCGGCGCGCCTCGATAATCTTGCGGAGAATGCTGGTGGACGGTCGATTTGGCAGCGCCACCATCAGCAGGTCCCCCAGCTCAGCCTGGTTGTAACTCAAGGCCCGGGCGTCGTAGAGAAGGGTAGCGGCCTGGTACTAGACGCCTCGAGCACCGGTTTCCATGGTTAATCGTTCGTGGCTGAGGGTGCCGGTCTTGACGACCTTGAAAGTGATTTCGTCGGCAGCCTGCGTAATTGCACTGACTTGACCACCCGATTGCATCCCTCCTGACCAAGTATTTGCATTCGTGTCGACCATCCGCTTGCATGCGGTTTAACCAGTCACACCGTAGTAACGACCGGCTGCAATCGGCCCAGGCTGTGTGAAAGCGTTTCGAGTGCCAAGCGCCGAACAATCAACGATCAAATCTGGTGCTCTCTCTCGAGTCCTATGCAAGCTAGCTCGGATAACTTTCGCACATTTCGCGTACCGGGTTATGCGCCCTACGGTACTAGCGATGGTTGCGATAGCGTTCGGTCAAGGACTGCACGAGGGTGACGTAGGATTGCGTCTCGGCGTAGGGAGGCACCCCGTTGTACTCCGGCGTTGTAACCTGCCAACGCCAGCACCTGGTTGCCGTTGAAGCGCTTGAGCAGCCAGGCCAGGTAGCGCACGCCGCCACGAATGTTCTGTCGTGCGTCGAACGGATCGTCCACGGCGAAGCGCTCGGCGGTGGCTGGCATCAACTGCATCAGCCCCTGGGCGCCGGCTTCGGAAATGGTGTTGGGGCGAAACGCCGATTCGGCATGGATCACTGCGCGGACCAGCGCCCTGTCGACACCATAATGACCCGAAGCGGCTTCAATCTCCCGACGATAGGAATGGGTGTCCAGGCGCAGTGAGGCGACCTTGAAATCCTTCGGCGCCATGCACAGATAGCAGCCCTTGATGTAATAGAGCTCAAGGATATCGACCCGTGCGGAGATCCCGACTGGGCGCCGGCTCACATATTGACGAATACCCTTGTGGACGAAGGTGTACACCCGAATCCGCATCGCGCTTGAGTTGTCGTCCCGCACAAGCCGTGGCAGGGCCATTGCCTTGGCGCCGACACCCGCCATGCCATTCAGGCGAGTGCAGCGGCCGCTGGCGATGGCTTGGCTGGTGTAGCTGATGGCTCCGTCCCTGGCTTGGCACTTGAACATGGCGCTGGCGCACAGTGGCGCGACCAGCAAGGCCAGCTCGATGCAGCCAAGAAGACTCTTGCGAGCCCATCGCCATGCTCTGAAACTCATCACATCGCTCCGCGCCGCAGGCGCCGATCAGGCCTGGGCCGCCTAGCCCGGGCGCTGTCTTTGGAGGGCCTATTCTGGGTGACCCGCCTTTTGTTCTGGTAGTTATACCCCTTGTAACTGGCCTTGGAACTTGCGTTGACGTACGGGCTGCCGGCGTTCCCAGGCGAGGCGCCGGCCTGATTAGGCTGATCCCAAAGACTGCATGGGATAATCTTGCGCAACGAATCAACCATGAAACTGCGAACTGAACGATGGGTTTTGAACAACTAGCTGAGCTACGTGACCGCCTGCGGGCTGAAAATGAGCAGGTAAAGACTGATAGCACGAAGCCGCGCAAACGGAAGTCCTCCCTGCAAGCGAAGCCTCGTGAGCAAGATCCTGCGGTTGAAGCGATCTGGCGATTACAGAAGCACTTTCCATTAGCCTTCCCGGTCAATCCAGCCCCTAAGGTTCCGCTCAAGGAGGGCATTTTCAAGGATGCCGAGCAACACCTGGAGCTGCTCGGAATCTCCAGCGAGCAGCTCAAACTGGGCATCGCGACCTGGTGCCGGGGGAGTCGATACTGGGCAAGCATGACGGAGAATGCGCCGCGCTTGGACTTGAGCGGCCAGGCAGTTGGCGCGGTGACGGCGGCTCAGGTGCTGCATGCGAAGCAGCAGGCAAAGCGGCAGCGCGGACAAGCGCGACGTATTCAGTCAAAGCCGAAAGAGCGTGTACAGGACCCCGCCGCCGATACCGCTGCAGAACAGATCGTGGATTAAAGTCACTCGCGCTCGGCATCGAGTCGCCCAATCAATCCAGTCACCGGCAAAGTGCGCGAGTGACTGCTAGCCAGCGCCCTCAATGTCGCGTGAGGTGCTGATGAGGCGACTCGAAGGGCAGTTCATGGCCGGTTAGCGACCATGTGCCGTGGCTGATCCACCCTTGCCCTCCCTCAACACGGAGGACAAGCCATGAAATCCAGCGCCATCTACAACCATTGCCCTTGGAACAAGGGAAAGCTAGTCGGGCAGAAAGCCCCACTGCGGCTCAGAGATATTTGGGCCATCCGGGTAAGGCTCCAGATCGCGGAGCGAACCCGGGATCTTGCTCTATTCGACCTGGCGATCGACAGCAAGCTGCGAGCCTGCGACTTAACCAAGCTTCGTGTGCGGGACATAGCCCATGGAGACCATGTGTCGTCGCGAGCCATCGTGATGCAGCAGAAAACTCAGCGCCCAGTGCAATTTGAGATCACTGAGCAACCCGGGCGGCTTTGGAGGCCTGGATACATCAGGCCCAGCTCCGCAGCGAGGACTGCCTATTTCCGAGCCGGCTGCACGGCTCAGATCATCTCTCCTCCAGGCAATACGCTCGAATCGTCAAAGCCTGGGTGACAGCCATTGGCCTTGATCCAGCCATGTATGGCACCCACACGCTGCGGCGTACGAAGGCATCACTGATCTATCGCAGAACGAAGAACCTGAGGGCAGTCCAACTCCTGCTCGGCCATACGAAGCTTGAAAGCACCGTCCGATACCTAAAAATTGAGGTCGATGACGCCTTGGAAATAGCGGAGCAGACCGAGGCCTGACCATGCATAGTGACGGTTGAAGCCAGACCGTCGCTATGCAGGGTCAGAAACGGACACACCGCTCCAATCGCAAATTTGTCCCCTTTGCCCGTGAACCTTGCGTTGCGGCCCGCAGTCTTAGCCCGGTCTCGAAGTCCAGTTGCCAGCAACTTCAGCAAGGCGCTTCCCCGGTCTTCTGCCTCGCCTTTATCGCCAATGCCGTCGTCATCCCATCAGAGCTGTTCGCCGTTCATGCGCCAATCCGCCCGTACCTCCCGCATTGTCTCGTTTTGCCTCATTTCGTTGCTCCCTCTGTTCGCCAGTCCCGCCCATGCCAGCGGGGAAAGGCAATTGCTGGCGGCCATCAACGATTACCGCGCCCAACCCCAGCGCTGCGAGAGACGCACGGTCCAGGCGTTGGCGCCGCTGGCGCTGAAGTCGAGCCTGGCCTTGCCGGTCGGCTTTAACGGCGGTTTGCGGGAAGCGTTGAAGGCTTCCGGCTATCAGACGATGACGGTGCGGACCATCCGCCTGGTCGGGGCGGAGGATGCCGAGGCAGCCTTTGCCATGCTCCGGCGCGGTTACTGCAGGGCCCTGCTCGATACGCAATTCGCCGATATCGGCGTCAGTCGCACAAGAAGCAAGTGGCGGGTGGTACTGGCACGGCCCTTGTTCGATAACCATCTGGGCGATTGGAGGGCGGCGGGCAAGGCCTTGCTGGTCCAGGTCAACGCGGCACGGGCGAAGCCGCGCCTGTGTGGTCGTCGGCGCTTCGCCGCCGCACGGCCATTGACCTGGAATTCCGCCCTGGGGGCGGCGGCCCAGGAACACAGTCGGGCGATGGCCAACGGCAACTACTTCGCACACCAGGACCCCGACGGTGATTCGCCGGCGGATCGGGCGCGGGCCGCCGGCTACCGTGGCCGGCAGATCGGCGAGAACATCGCCGCCGGACAAGGCTCATCGAGCCAGGCGCTGGAAGGCTGGCTGGCCAGCCCCGGGCATTGCGCCAACCTGATGACCCCGCTGTTTACCCAGGTTGGCGCGGCCTATGCAGCGCAATCGCGTAGCGCCGCGGGAATATATTGGACGATGCTGTTCGGCGCGCCCTGAGTTGTAGTCGCGGATCTCTTGCGTGTGGGCGACCCACTGCCACGGGCGCCAAAGCGAAGGGGGCTTGCAATGAGGGGAGTCCATATACGGACCTTAAACGGCAGCACCTGACCAAGCCAACCTGACTAGCGCAGCGGCTCACTGGTACTCGGGCTACAGCGACAGAGACCTATCTTGAATCACGCGCTTCAACGAACGGGCTAATGGAGATCACCACTTCGGACTGGGCGATCACCTAAGCAAGTGAGCAAGGAGGCTGGGTGGCGAGATCGATTTGTATAGGCACAATCACCGACTGGATGGGTTTTGGTCGTCGTTTACAAGCAATTTCTGTAATTCTTCAGGAACCGGCATGGGCCTGAAAGCACTGATCTTGGAACGCCCTGTATTGCCGATAGGCACCCAAATTTTGGAGAACAGCAGGGCCGCGAAAATGCGGGGTATTTGCCCCGCGACCTCGCGATAATCGCCGATCTGCCAGCCGAGCGCGAGCATCAGCCAGTGTGACCTGGCATGCAGCAAGGGTTGGCGCTGGGTCAGGATGTGCGCGCGCTCTAGCCATCGAAAGGCATCTGCACTGCGTCTTTCCTGCATGGCGTGCTCGGCCTGTTGAAGGGCTTGTTCAATCGCAAGTTGCAGTGCTGCGTTCATCTCCAATCCTCCTGTCCTACTTTTTAAGAAGGCGCAGGCCGTTGAACACCACCAGTAGGCTTACGCCCATGTCTGCAAAGACGGCCATCCACATGGTGGCCTGACCCGTTAGGGTAATGGCGAGAAACAGGGCCTTGATCCCTAACGCCAGCACGATGTTCTGCTTGAGGATGGCTGCGGTTTGTTGGGATAGGCGGATGAAGGCCGGGATCTTGCGCAGGTCGTCGTCCATCAACGCTACATCCGCAGTTTCGATGGCGGTGTCCGTGCCGGCGGCGGCCATGGCGAAACCGATTTCAGACTTTGCCAGCGCCGGTGCATCGTTGATGCCATCGCCGACCATTCCGACGACATAGCCGCGCGCCTGCAATGCTTCAATGGCTTGCAACTTATCAACCGGGAGGAGGTTGCCGCGTGCCTCGTCGATACCTACCTGCTTTGCGATGGCTTCTGCGGTGTGCGGGTTATCGCCGGTCAACATCGTAGTCTTCACCCCGAGCGCGTGAAGCTCCTCAATTGCCTTGCAGCTGGAGTCTTTTACGGTATCGGCAACTGCGAACATGGCAATGGCACGCTGTGGACTGCACAGCACCACCACTGTTTTACCTTGGCGTTCAAGGCGTTCGAGTATCGCTTCCAGCTCTGGTGAGCAGAGGCCAAGCTCTTCCACCAGGCGGTGGTTACCCAGGTGGAAATCCATGCCTTCGATGGTGCCTCGTACACCTCGACCCAGTAGGGCTTCGAACCCCTCAACGGCGGCAAACGTCAGCCCATTCTCAGTGGCATGCTTGGCTATCGCTTGCGAAACCGGATGGTCAGACCGACTGGCGAGGCTGGCGGAATGTGCGCGGTAGAGTTCTGAGTCCTGCTCAACCAACGGCATGTAATCGGTCTGCACCGGCTTGCCGTGGGTAATGGTTCCGGTCTTGTCGAGTGCCAGGAAGCCAAGCTTGCCGCCGATTTCCAGGTAGACACCGCCTTTGATCAGGATGCCTTTGCGCGCAGCCGCAGCCAGGCCACTGACGATGGTGACGGGGGTCGAGATGACCAAGGCGCAAGGGCAGGCGACAACCAACAGTACCAAAGCGCGATAGATCCAGTCGTACCAGGGCTCGGCCATAAACAGCGGTGGCACTATGGCGACAGCCAGGGCGAATAGGAATACGACAGGGGTGTATACCTTGGCGAATTGATCGACAAAGCGTTGGGTCGGCGCGCGTGAGCCCTGCGCCTCTTCGACCGCGTGAATTATTCGGGCCAGGGTGGTGTTGGCAGCGGCGGCCACGACGCGGTATTCCAGCGAGCCGGCTTCATTGATGGTTCCAGCAAAAACCGGGGCGCCGATGGTTTTCTCTACGGGCAGGCTTTCCCCTGTGATGGGCGCTTGGTTGATGGTGGAGTTGCCGGAAGTTACCTCGCCATCGAGGCCGATTCGCTCGCCAGGTCGAACCCTGACCAACGCGCCTACGGCGATGGTTTTGACGTCAACTTCAAGCCACGAGCCGTCGGCCTGCTGCACCGTGGCGCGCTCCGGGGTCAGATCCATCAGGCCACGGATGGCGTTGCGAGCCCGATCCAGCGACTTCGCTTCGATCAGCTCGGCGACAGCAAAGAGGAACATGACCATGGCCGCTTCTGGCCATTGCCCAATCAGTACCGCACCGGTTACCGCGATGCTCATCAGCGCATTAATGTTCAGGTTTCGGTTCTTCAGGGCGATCCAACCCTTTTTATAGGTCGTCAGGCCGCACAGCAGAATGGCGAGCAGTGCCACGCCAGCCACAACCCATTCGGGAGCAAGCTCGGCGAAGTGCAACAATTCAGCCAATACGGCGGCTACGCCCGATAGTGCCAAAGGCCACCAGGTCTTCTTGCTAGGGGCCCCTTGCACTTCTTCGTTTGGTGTTCCTGAACCCTCAACCACCGGAGCGAAACCAAGGCCGCGAATAGCTGCCAGCGCTACTGGCAGTGCATCTGCTGTGTGACGAAGCGTCAGTACGCGCTGAAGCAGGTTGAATTCCAACTCACTGATGCCCGGTAGTGAGGACAGCTTGTCGCGAATCAGCTTTTCTTCCGTTGGGCAGTCCATCTGTTCAATATTGATGCGGGCTTGCCCGTCAGCAGATAGTGGTTCTGCTTGCATGCCCAGAGACGAGATCGCCGCTTCGATAGGCGAGGTCGAGGGCAAGCTGTGCCATACCCCAAGAATGCGATTGATCAGGTTGAAGTCGAGCTTATCTACGCCTGCGAGCTTGCTCAGTTTGTCCTGAATCAGCGTTTGTTCGGTAGGGCAGTCCATTTGCTCAATGCGAAAGCTGCTGAGCCTGGAGCCGGCTAGGACACTTCCCGTTGAGGCGGCTGTGGCGGAGCACTGAATCGTCTCGCTGGGGTCACAGCAGACATCCGTTGGAACCGCTTCAGATTTGTGTTCGTCACCGCAGCAGCCAGCCATGGGGGTATCCTCATTGATCAGTTATGCAGAGTGAACACCCTGAAGCCACTACAGGGTCAAGCGTTTGTCGAAGAGGTAATTCATGAGAATTGGAGAGCTGGCCAAGCTTGCCGATTGCCAGGTTGAAACGGTTCGCTACTACGAGCGTGAGGAGCTATTGCCGGCCCCGGCTCGCAGCGAGGGTAATTACCGCCTGTACAGCAGTGAACATCTTGAGAGGCTTACGTTTATTCGTAACTGCCGAACACTGGACATGACCCTGGACGAGATCAGAAGCTTGCTGGCGCTGATGGATCGGCCAGAGGAAAACTGTGAGGGTGTGAATAGCTTAGTGGATGAGCACATCGAGCATGTAAAAGAGCGCGTGACCAACCTGCTGGCACTGCAACAACAGTTGGTTGAGTTGCGACACCGCTGCGCCTTTGGGCGGGGTGTAGATGAGTGTGGAATCCTTCAGCGCCTGAACACGACTGGCGGTGTCAGTGTGCTTCCAGATGTTGGCCACACCCATGTTGGTAAAAGCCACCGCCATTAACAATGCACCACTGCCTGCAATGCTCGGTACGAGACACTGCGGGAGTGGTGCTGGCGCGCCTGTTTGCAGACCGCTAGCGCTTGTTTGTTTTGTTCGACTTCAGCTTTAACCAGCTCACGGGAGTGTTTTTCAATGACAGCTGCGGATTCATCCGGTTGCTGCCTTTCGCCACCGGCAGCTTTGGGTTGCGGACTCAACTGATCGACCCGGAAGTGACGGCCGGGAATGGTCTGAATGAAGGCTGCGGCGGTTTGCATCCCGCCACCTACACTTACTGAGTCATCGATACGGCCTCCCTGCCAGTGGTCGGGCATGGAGGCCGTGCCACGACGTGAGGTTCAGCCTGACGAGGAGAGGAGACGATGAAGACAGTTCGAATGGGCATGCTGGCATTGGCGCTGAGCGTGACCCTGGCGACGGCTTGGGGTGCTGACGAGGTGCCCATGATTACCGGCGAGCAATGGACGCAATCATCGCTGGAACTCAAGAAAGCCTATCTCATCGGTATCGCCAACGCGTTCCACGTGGAGGCGGCCTACCACGCAATCAAACCGCCGTCCGATGAGCAGAGCCTGATTCCCCGTTTCGGCAGGGGCCTGAAGGGCCACACGCTCGACACCGTGCGCGATGGGCTCGACCAGTGGTATGCCGCCAACCCCGACCGCGTGAACCGGCCGGTCATCGAGACCATCTGGTTCGAGATGGTCGTGCCCGGCTTGCAGCAGAACAAGTAGCGGAGATGAACATGAAAGGGTTCCTAGCGTTTGCCGCCGTCCTCGTCGCAGCGGGCCTGATCGGCTGCACCTCGATGAGTTCCCAGCAGCAGGGCACCTTGAGCGGTGCTGCTATTGGTGCCGCCGCTGGCGCCGGCATTGCTGCCATCGCTGGCGGTAGCGGCTGGACCGGCGCCGCGGTCGGTGCCGTCGCCGGTGGCGTGGTGGGCAATATCAGAGGCAGCAAGAAGTAGGACTGGAAAGGTGGCAGATTAATTTTGCCTACCCTGAACGCTCGCTTTTAGCCGGATAGCGACGGTCCGATTTCGGCCGTCGCCATGCAGGGTCAGACCTCGGTCTGTTCCGACATTTCCAAGGCGTCATCGACCTCAATTCCTAGGTATCGGACAGTGCTTTCAAGCTTTGTATGGCCGAGTAGGAGTTGTACCGCTCTCAGGTTCTTCGTCCTGCGGTAGATCAGGGATGCTTTCGTGCGGCGCATCGTGTGTGTGCCGTACATGGCCGGATCAAGGCCAATGACTCTCACCCAGGATTTGACGATCCGAGCGTATTGCCTGGTGGAGAGATGATCTGAACTATGCAACCGACTCGGAAAGAGGCACTCCTCGCTGCTGAGCTTGGCCTGATGTATCCAGGTTTCCAAGGCCACCCGAGTTTGCTCTGTGATCTCAAACTGCACCGGTCGCTGGGTTTTCTGCTGCATCACGATTGCTCGCGACGACACGTGCTCTCCATGCGATACATCTCGCACACGAAGCTTGGTTAAGTCACAGGCTCGCAGCTTACTATCGATGGCCAGATCGAAAATAGCCAGATCCCGGGTTCTCTCCGCAATTTGTAGCCTTACCCGGATTGCCCAAATATCTCTGAGCCGGAGCGGGGTTTCTGCCCGACCAGCTTTCCCTTGTTCCAGGGCTGATGGTTGTGGGTAGTAGTGATGTTCATGGCTTGTCCTCCACATGAGGGAGAACAAGGATGGTCGTTGGATGTGGTGGTCGCTATCGGCCCAGACCGTGTAAAAACGTAGCGAGTGATGGCAATTAACTGTCGGCGGATTTTCTCAGTGTTCAGGAGGCCGCCGGAGGCCCAATCAAGCGCAATCGATGATTCTGGTTGTTATGGTACTTTCGGCTTCGGCGCGCCTGCTGGAGGGCGGCAAGAGTCGTAAAACAGGCCTCAGGCCTTCATCGCCGCCATCAAGGCATCGCTACCCATCAAGCGCAGTATGCGTTTGAGATTGTAGGCGAGCACATGCAGGCTCATCTCGGTACTCACCCGGTCGAGCGTTCTGGTGAGGAAATGGGTGGCGCCCATCCAGGACTTCAGCGTGCCGAACGGGTGCTCGACCGTCTGACGGCGGATTCGCATCATCTCAGGAGCTTGATCCAGACGATTCTGCATCGCCTCGAGTACGGACTCATGCTCCCAGCGGCTCACTCGTCGCTCGGGGCTAGGCGTACAGTGCTCTTTCAACGCGCAACCTTGGCAATGCGAACTCCAGTAACGGTGCAGCTTCAGGCCTTTCTCGATGCTTGAGAAACGCCAGATCAGGCGTTGCCCAGCAGGGCATTGGTACTCGTTCTTTGCTGCGTCGTAGATGAAATCACCTTTGCCAAAGCGGCCAGCCGCTGTCGCTCCCGAGGTCAGCGTCTTGGGTACGAAAACAGTGATTCCAGCTTCATGGCAAGCCAGGATTTCTTCGCCTTTGAAATACCCCCTGTCTGCGACCGCCGAGAGTTCCTCGACGCCCATGGCTTCTCGGGCTTGCTTGGCCATTGAACTTAGTTGGTCTCGATCGACTCCGTCGTTCGTGACCTCATGCGTCACGATCAGGTGGTGCTTCGCGTCGACCGCCGCCTGCACGTTGTAGCCGACCATTCCGGTGCCACGCGTCTTCATTGAGCGGGCATCGGGATCGGTCAGGGAGATCTGTTTATCCGGTGTTTCGTTGAGCTGAACCTCGATTTCCTTGAGCTCCTGCATCTTGGCTTTCAAGGTCGCAATCTTGTCGTGAAGGCGCTCAGCTTTGACCTGCGCCACGGCAGGCTCCTGACGATCTGCGGTGTCCAGCGCCGTCAGGTAGCGGTTGACTCGATCTCAGCCATTCGCCGTTGAAGCTTGGCGCTGGTGAAATTGCGGTCGCGATTGTTGACCGCCTTGAACTTGCTGCCATCGATGGCCACCAGCGCTTCAGAGAACAGACCAAGCTGCTGGCACAGCACCACGAACTGCCGACAGACGCCGCGGATTGCCTTGCCGTTATCCTTGCGAAAATTGGCGATGGTCTTGAAGTCCGGCATCAGACGTCCGGTCAGCCACATCAATTCGACATTGCGCTGCGCCTCTCGCTCCAGCCGGCGACTGGATTGGATGCGATTGAGATAGCCGTAGATGTAGATCTTCAGGAGATCGGCAGGATGGTAAGCAGGTCTGCCAGTTTCCGCCGGGACGACACCGTCGAAACCAAGCGGGCCGAGGTCGAGTTCATCGACGAAAACATCGACCACCCGTACCGGGTTGGTGTCCGCTACGTAGTCATCCAGGCTCTCGGGGAGCAGCACGCTTTGGCCTCGATGCTCTCCCTGGATAAAACGCTTCATCGGCATCCTCCGCTGATTTGAATCCATCAAATCACAGCAAGGTCGGTGCCAACGTTTTTACACAGTCTGGGCCAGAGGCGGACATCCCTCACCGGCAGTTCATGGCGGGCTCACGCACAATGCTTTCTATGACCATGCTTGCACAGGTGCGGTCGAATTCAAGCCGTCGCTATCCGGCCAGCCACGGTTATCAACAGCCCATAATTTCAGAAGCAATCAAGGCGGCTGCCACCGCGGCAACAGTTGGCGTCACTTAGTAGCAGCCCTGAACCGGAATATGTCTCAGTTGTTGCCGGCCTGAATGCCTTTGAGCGCGGTCTCGACGAACATGCCTACCTGCTGGCCAGCGTCGGTGCGTGGCGCCGCGCTGTTCCAGTCGGTGATTCGCGCCAGATGTTCTTCCACGTCTTCCGGAGTCGGCTCGGTGCTGAGGAATACCGGTGCGGTCTCTTCCATACGGGCACCGGAGAATACGCCGGCGCCGGCGCTCAGCAGCAGCTTGGTGGGAGCATGTTCACTGACCAGGAACAGTGCCGCCGGCGTGGCGAGTTCGGGGCCAGTGATTTTCAGAAGATCCGCGGGCAGCACGTCTTGGGTCATGCGAGTGGCGGCCATTGGTGCCAGGGTGTTGACGTGCACGTTGTTCTTGCGGCCTTCGACGGCCAGCATATTCATTAGGCCCACCAGGCCCATCTTGGCCGCACCATAGTTGGCCTGGCCGAAGTTGCCGAACAGGCCGGCGGCCGATGTGGTCATCAGGATGCGGCCGTAGTTCTGCTCTTTCATCAGGTCCCAGACAGCCTTCGAGCAATACATTGCCCCCATCAGATGGACGTTGATCACCGCGTGGATGTCGTCCAGTTCCAGCTTAGCGAAGGACTTGTCGCGCAGGATGCCGGCGTTGTTGATCAGGATGTCGACGCGGCCGAAGGCCTCGACGGCCTGCCTGACCATAGCCTGAACCTGTTCGTAGTCGGCAACGTTGGCGCCGTTGGCGATGGCGGTGCCGCCGGCCTGACGGATTTCCTCGACCACCGCTAGTGCGGCCTCGGAAGAGCTGCCGATGCCGTCACGGCTGCCACCGAAATCGTTGATTACCACCTTGGCACCGCGCTTGGCGAGTTCCAGGGCGTGGATGCGGCCCAGGCCGTTGCCGGAGCCGGTGACGATGGCGACGCGGTCATCGAAGCGAATGGTCATGTCTTGTTCCTCAGGTTTTTAGTGTGGCGAATGGCTGAGCGCCTGTTGCGGGCGTCCGTGCCCTGCTCGTCGATGCGTTGTCCAGCTCAGGCTGCGGCGCTGCAGTAGTCCACCTGGAACTTACCGGATGCCGACGCGGTTGCTCCCTATCTTTTCGGCCGTTGCGCGGCTCCGCTGGCTGGTGGAGGATGGGGCAGGAGTCAGTAAAGCGTGTTGCCGACCGCTGGCAGAAGTTGTCGCCGGTGCTGCACGATGTCGGACTGGCCGACGGGCGAGAAAGAGCGAAATAACTAGGATGCAAGCGTCTCCGATGAACTCCGACGATCTGCTGATCGTGACCAAGTTTTCTCCGCCGCGGCTGAACGCCCGGCATATCCCGCGCACTCAGCTGTTGGAGCGGCTGAACGAGGTGCGCCAGGGCAAGCTCACGCTGATCTCCGGCGCTGCCGGCTTCGGCAAGACCCTGTTGCTTGCGCAGTGGCGCCAGATGTTGCTCAAGGAGGGGCTCGACGTGGTCTGGCTATCGCTCAGCCAGGAGGATCGCGACTACCCCGGATTCAGCGCCTACTTGGTGGCGGCCTTGCAGCGCCTGGGCATCGCGGTGGAGAGCGGCCTGGTCGACGGCGAACCCAGCGAGTACTCGCTCAACATCCTGGTCGCGGCGGTCACGCGCCTGGCTGAGCAGGCCATGCGCGAGCTGTATTTGCTGATCGACGATTACCAGAATGTCGAGTCCCCGCTGGCGCACCGCCTGTTGCAGAAACTGCTGGACCACGGCCCAGCCAACCTGCACCTGGTCGTCGCCTCGCGTAGCGCGCTGCCATTGAGCCTCGGCCGGCTGCGCATGCAAGGGCAGGCGGCGGAGATCAACTTTGCCGAACTGCCGTTCGACGTGGCCGAGACGCGGGTGTTCTTCGAGCGCAACCTGGCGGGCCTGGAGCTGAGCGCCGACGAGGAACAGCAGATTCACACGCTCACCGGCGGCTGGCCGGCCAGTCTGCAGCCGATTGCCACCGCGCTGCGTATTCGCCCGGCGTCGCGGACCCGGCTGCGCGAAGTGCTGAAATCGAGTGATCTGCACGCGTACCTGGAAGAGGATGTGCTCGCCTGCCTGGCGCCGGAGCTGATCCAGCTGCTGGAACAGCTGTCGCCCTTTCGCCGCTTCAACGCTGATCTGACCGCATTCGTGACGGGCAACGATCAGGCCGCGGAGCTGATACGGCGGGCCGAGCTGGAAAACCTGCTGATCTATCGGGTGGACTCGGCGGACAATCTGCCCTGGTACCGCCTGCATCCGCTGTTCAGTGAGTTCCTCGCGAAGCGCCTGGCCAAGCGCGAAGCGGCGGCGGTGGACGCGCTACACCGGCGCGCCAGCCAATGGTTTGCCGAGCGCGAGCTGTTGGTCGAGGCGTTGCGTCACGCCAACCTGTGCCACGACCTGGATTTCGCCGTCGCCGCCATGGAACGCGTCGGCAACGCGCAATGGAGCATGGCCTATATCAGCCCGATGCTGACCCTGCTCGAACTGTTGCCTCAGGAGACCCTGTTCGCCCATCCTCGGCTGTTCATCCTCGGCTGCCTAACCTATGCCTTCACCGCCCGCCCGGAGCAGGCCGCCCGCTGGATGGAACAGATCCGCCGCACCGAGGCGGCGCGCATTCCGGCGTTGTCCTCAAGTTTTGCCCTGGTCGACGCCACCGTCGCCCTGCAACGCGACAACCCGCGGCGGGTCATCAGCCTGCTGGAACCGTCGTTGCAGGCGGTGCTGGCCAACCGCCCGCTGCGTTACATCAGTCTGACGACGCTGGCCTGTGCCTACCTGTTGGTGGGCCGAGTGGCGGATGTGCAGCGGCTGCACGTGGAATACCCCATCGCCGGCGAGGACCACGCGAGCGACATGGCCCTGGTCTATGAGAGCACCCTGATTCTGGCCAAGATGCGCAATGGCGACGTCGACGAGGTGACGCGGCTGGGAGCGGCTCTGCTTGCGCGTGCCGAAGCGGGCTACGGGCGGGGCTCGGTTGCGGCCAACGTGTGCGCCGGCCCGCTGTGTACTGCGTACTACGAACTGGACCGTATCGACGATGCCCTGGCGGTGCTGGTCAACCGCGGTAGCATCCTGCAGGCGGCCATGCCCGACGTGATGATCCTCGCCTCGCTGTGCCGCGCCCGCATCGCCGCGCTGCGCGAGCCCCCCCAGGTGCTGCTGAACTTCCTCGAATCCCAGGCGGCGCACTTTCAGCAACTGGGCCTGGACCGGCTGCAGGCGCTCATGCTGGCCGAGCAGGTCAAGGCCTGGCTGGCCCAAAGCAAGATCCGCCACGCCGCCGAACGCCTGGAGCGGCTGGAAGGGCTGGTCGAGCGCTTTCGCGGCGATTGCCAGGATGAAGTCGTGATCATCCTCGCCTTGGCCCGTGCCCGATTGGCCCTGGCGCAGCACGAACCGGCGCGTGCGCTCGAATCCTTGGCCCTGGTCGGCCGCTTCGCTGAGCGTTATGGGCGGCGCCAGACCCACGTCCAGGCGCGTCTCCTCGCGGCGCTCGCCCATACCGACCTGGGCCAGGAGGACTCGGCCATGGCGTGCCTACGCGAGGCAGTGGACGACGCCGTACAGTGCGGCTTGCGCCGTACCCTGCTGGACGAAGGCCCACGTCTGGCCGGCCTGCTGCAGCGCTTAAGCGAGACACAGACGCTGGATGAGCGCTGCCATCGTTACCTCACCGAAATGTGGCGCAGCGATGCGCCGGCCGGGCCAGCCGCGGAAACCGCGGAAACGCCGCCGCTCAACCGCCTGCTCGCCGGCGGCCACCCGGTCAGCCTGACGCCACGCGAGATGGAGGTGCTGCGGCTGATGGCCGAGACAATGTCCAACAAGCGCATTGCCCTCACGCTCAATCTCACTCTGGGAACGGTGAAATGGAATGTGAATAACATCCTCACCAAGCTGGGCGTGCCCAGCCGCTACGCCGCCGTGTCCATGGCGCGCCAGCAGGGGCTGCTTCGTTGAAGTAGTGCTGGCCTGCAAGGCCCCGCTCCGACCTCCCCGCCGACCAAACGCCCGATGTGCCGCATCGGGCGTTTTGTGTTGTGGCTGCTGCGCCCCGCCCTTGGCCAGCGGCACCATGTCCTCGCCCACTACCTACCCCTACCCTGAAGATAGGCGTGTCCCGTCCACCCTCCTCGCATGCTGCAGCCATGGAGAGCCCGCTGGGCTTCCGCCGCGTAACTGGAGAGAGAAGCGCAATGAACGACGCAGTGTTGTTTGAAAAGGTCGGCAAGACCGCGGTCATCACCCTGAACCGACCGCAGAAGAAGAACGCCCTCGATCAGGCAATCTGCCAGGCGCTGCCGGAGGTGCTGCGCGCCGCGCGCACCGACCGCACGGTGCGTTCGGTGGTGCTGACTGGCGCAGGTGGGGCGTTCTGCTCCGGTTTCGATCTGGACGGATCGGTGAGTAGTGACGAACCCGTCTTCGCAGGGCGCGAAGCCGTGCTGGATTTTCACCGCTGGCTCCGTGAGCTGCAGGAGCTGGAGAAGCCGGTGATCGCTGCGGTGGATGGTGCAGCAGCGGGCGCCGGCTTCTCCCTCGCGCTGATGGCGGATTTCGTCTTCGTCACTCCTAAAGCCCGGTTGCAATCGAGCTTTCTCTGCCTGGGCCTGGTACCGGATCTATCGCTGCTCCACTGGCTGCCACGCCTGATTGGTCTGTCGCGTGCCAAGGAAATCCTGTTCTCGGCCCGCCCTGTCGGCGCGGAGGAGGCGCTTGAGCTGGGCCTAGCCCAGGTGCAGGTGCCAGCCGAACAATTGGTTGAACGGGCGCTGGAGTATGCCCGGCAGTTCGATGATGCGCCGCTGCAGGCCCTTGGCCTGGTGAAGACCCTGCTGAACCGCAGCTTCGAAAGTGACCGCGAAACCATGACCCAGTTCGAGGCGATGGCGCAGTCGCTCTGCGTAGGCAGCCGCTACAACAGCGAGGCGGTGAGACGTTTCCGGGACAAGGAAGGGCTGCTGTACCGCGGCACGGCGCGATTCATGTCCTGAGTCCGCCTGGCTTGGAGTGGTGTTGGCGGATGTCGCCATGGCCGCCGTTTTCTATCTAGGTCCTGAGGGGCGGCAGCTCCCGCAACGTGAATATTCCTGAAGCTCGAAACGGCTTTCCGTGGCTGCTATGGCACCTCGGCTGGGATGAGTGATTTTGAGGAGAAGCAAATGAGTCAAAAAATCGTGGTCGCCGGTGTCGGCATGATTCCATTCACCAAGCCCGGCCAGAGCGAAACCTATCCGGTGATGGGCGAGCAGGCGGTGCGCATCGCCCTGGCTGACGCCGGGGTCGGCTACGAGTCGATCCAGCAGGCTTACGCCAGCTATGTCTTCGGCGATTCCACCTCCGGTCAGCGCGTGCTCTACAACGTCGGCATGACTGGCATCCCGGTGATCAACGTCAACAACAACTGCGCCAGCGGCTCGACCGCGCTGTTCCTGGCCAACCAGGCGATCGCCAGCGGCATGGTCGACATCGTGCTGGCCTTCGGCTTCGAACAGATGGTCCCCGGTGCGATTCCCAGCGCCTTCGCCGACCGTCCCAGCCCGCTGGAGCTGTTCCTCGATCAGTGCGACAAAGGCGTTGCCGGTGCGGCAGAAATCCCCGCCGCTCTGCGCATCTTCGGCTGTGCCGGGATCGAGCACATGAAGCGCTTCGGCACCCCGCTGGAGACCTTCGCCAAGATCCGCGCCAAGGCCAGCCGCCATGCGGCGAACAACCCCAAGGCAGTATTCCGCAAGATCGTCACCGTCGAAGACGTGCTCGCCGAGCAGATGATGTGGCCGGGCGTGATGACCCGCTCGATGGCCTGCCCGCCGACCTGTGGTGCCGGCGCTGTGGTGCTGTGCAGCGAGTCCTACGCGAAGAAACACGGCCTCGACCGCAGCGTGTCCATTGCTGGTCAGGCACTGACCACTGACGGCGCGGAAACCTTCACCTCCGGCGACATGCGTGATCTCGCTGGTTACTCCATGTCCCGCGCGGCGGCCAACAAAGTCTACGAGATGGCTGGCGTGGGCGCTGCGGATGTCGATGTCGTGGAGCTGCACGACTGCTTCGCACAGAACGAGCTGCTCACCTACGAATCGCTAGGCCTGTGCCCAGAAGGCGGCGCGCAGAAGTTTGTCGACGACGGCGACAACACCTACGGCGGTAAATTTGTGGTCAACCCTTCCGGCGGCCTGCTCTGCAAGGGCCACCCGATCGGCGCCACCGGCCTCGCACAGTGCACCGAGCTGGTCCTGCAGTTGCGCGGCCAGGCCGAGCAGCGTCAGGTCGAGGGTGCGCGCATCGCCTTGCAGCACAACATCGGTATCGGTGGTGCGGCCGTGGTCACCATGTACCGCAAAGACTGACGGGAGCCCGCCATGGACTTTCAACCCGATGCCGGCCTCGAGGCGTTCCAACAGGAAGGGAGAGTAGATTTCATGACGCAAGATCGCAGCGGTCCTCTGGCTGGACTGAGAATTCTGGAAATCGCGGGACTCGGGCCAGCGCCGTTCTGCGGCATGTTGCTCGCAGACCTAGGAGCGGATGTCGTGCTGGTGGATCGGCTAGAGACGGGGCCGGAAGATGTCGACTTCGGCAAGCATGCGGTCTTCAACCGCGGCAAGCGCTCGATAGCAGTCGATCTCAAGAGCCAGGAAGGCATCGACACCGTGCTGCAGCTGGCGCAAAGCTGCGACGCCCTGATCGAAGGCATGCGTCCCGGTGTGATGGAGCGCCTGGGGCTCGGGCCAGAAGTGTGCCTGGCGCGCAATCCGAGACTGATTTATGGCCGCATGACCGGCTGGGGCCAGAGCGGGCCGTTGGCCCAGGCCGCGGGGCATGATCTGAACTACGTCGCTCTCTCCGGCGCCCTGTGGTGGTCCGGCCAGCCCGGTGAGACGCCGATTGTCCCGCCGAGCCTGGTGGGCGATGTCGGTGGGGGTGCGCTCTATCTGACGATAGGCGTACTCGCTGGCATCATGAACGCGCGCACCACCGGACAAGGGCAGGTGGTGGATGCCGCCATCGTCGATGGCAGCGCCCACATGCTGAACCTGCTGCTCAGTCTGAAATCGGCGGGCCAGATGAGCAATGAGCGTGGCAAGAGCATTCTGGATGGGCCGCAGTGGTACCGCACGTACAGGTGTTCCGACGGCCAGTTCATTTCCGTAGGCGCGGTGGAGCCACGCTTCTACAGGCTGTTGCTGGAGAAGCTTGGGCTGAACGATGATCCGGACTACGTGCAAAGCGCCGATCCGGCCCACTGGCCGCGCCTGCATGACGGCTTCGCTGCCCTGTTCGCGACAAGGACACGTGACGAGTGGTGTGCGCTGCTGGAAGGTTCCGACGCCTGCTTTGCGCCGGTGCTCAATGTCGACGAGGCGGCGGCGCATCCGCATATGCGGGAGCGGGGCATCTACAGTCGGGTTGACGGCGTCCTGCAGGCCGGCCCGGCACCACGCTTCTCAGTCACCTCGACCGCTTCGCCCGGCGCCATACCGGCTCGCGGCCAGGACACAAAGAGGGTATTGCACGATTGGTGCGGCGCATGAATCGGGGCAGCCGTATTGGCGGCTGACAAGCATGATTGGTCCTAGAGCGTGACGACTTGAAATAGCCTGGAAGGGAACATTGCATGAACAACAATAATTCGACGACTTTGCTCCATCGCTTCCTGCACTGGGAAGAAACCCGGCCCGATGCCATCTACCTGACCCAGCCTGTGCCCGGTGGCGTTGCCGACTACAGCTGGCGCGAGGTCGGTGACCAGGCGCGTCGGATGGCGACCTACCTGAATTCGCTGGCGCTGCCTGCCGGCAGCACCATCGCGATCATTGGCAAGAATAGCGCGCACTGGATCATCGCCGACCTGGCGATCTGGATGGCCGGTCATGTCTCCGTCCCGCTGTATCCGACGATGAGTGAGGACGCCCTGCGCTACGTCATCGAGCATGCCAGCGTCCGGCTGCTGTTCCTCGGCAGGATGGAGGCCGGCAGCAACATCCACGACATGCTTCCGGCGGGTATGCCGGTCATAGCCTTGCCCTTGGCGCCGGCAGGCAACTATGCGCAATGGGACGATCTGATCGCAGTCCACCCGCCGCTGCAAGACGTTCACCTGCCGGAACCCAGCGAGCTGGCCACCATCATCTATACCTCCGGCACCACTGGTAAGCCGAAAGGGGTGATGCATAGCTTCGGTGTCATGCATACCTACGCCACCCTCGCCGGTGGCGATTTCTGCAACTTGATGCCCGGGGAGCGCATGCTCTCCTATCTGCCCCTGGCGCATGCAGCAGAACGATCCTCAGTGGAATCCAATTCCCTATGCCATGGGGTCCAGATTTTCTTCAACGACAGTCTTGAAACCTTTACCCAGGATCTGGCGCGGGCGCGGCCGTCGATCTTCATCTCCATGCCGAGGCTCTGGACCAAGTTCTACCAAGCGACTTGCGCCCGGCTGACGGCCGAACAGCAGACGCTGCTCTTCAGCCAGTGCGAGGCCGGCGCTGCCCTCCGGAAGCAGGTGCTGGTCATGCTGGGGCTGGACCAGACGCGCATCGCCTTTACCGGTTCGGCGCCACTGCCGCCGGAGATCGTCAGTTGGTACCGCAACCTGGGGCTCGAGCTGCTGGATGTCTACGGCATGTCTGAGAACTTCTGCTACTCCCATTACAGCCGCCCCGGACAGGTGCGCGTGGGTTATGTGGGCCAGGCGCTACCGGGGGTTCGCTGCCGCATCTCGGAAGAAGGTGAGATCCTGGTCGCCTGCCCGACGCAGATGATGGGTTATTACAAGCAGCCGGAACTGACCGCCCAAAGCATGACGGCAGACGGCTACTTCAAAACTGGCGACCGCGGCGTTCTGGACGAGGAGGAACGGCTGAGAATCACCGGTCGGGTGAAGGAACTGTTCAAGACCAGCAAGGGTAAGTACGTGGCACCCGTGCCTATCGAAAACCGCTTCGGTCACAAGGCAATTGAGGCGATCTGCGTCACCGGCCCGTCTCAGCCACAGCCCTTTGCACTGCTCATGCTTTCACCAGAAGGACGCAGCGCCCTCGCCGATTCGCAACGCCGCAATGAATGGGTGGCTGAACTGGAGGAATTGCTGGGCAGCGTCAACAGCAGCCTGGAGGCGCATGAACGGCTGAGTTATATGGTCGTAGTGAAGGATACCTGGAGCATCGAAAACGGCTTCCTCACCCCGACACTGAAGATCAAGCGTGATGTCATCGAAAGCCGCTACCTGGCCAATGCCGAAGCCTGGCTCGGTTCGGGGCAAACGATCATTTTCGAAAACGATCTGGCCTAGCCCATGTAATCAGCAGGGTCGGGTCTGGGAAAGATACTGGTTCTTGCGTCTCGAAGCCCCGCATATGCGGGGCTTCGTGTGACACCTGAGAGCTCGCATCATCTGGAAATTCGCGCTTTAACCATCCAGCAATTTGCTCCGGCGACCACTGCAATTGGAGCTTGCTTGCTACGATCTGCGCCGCTGTTGGGTTCTTTGCCAGTTTACAGATCTTGGGACGACATGCTCTGCCCCAGGTAGCTTGCTCGGCCTGACTTGCCCGATAGCTTCCCAGACCGCCATTGCGCTTAATCTCGCGGCTGATGGTAGAAGGTGCTCGCCCGAGTAGTGATGCCACCGAACGGATCGATTTTCCGGCCACCACCGCACGTGAAATCTCTTCGCGCTCAGCCAAAGTCAACGCCAATCTTGAGCGATGGCGCGCAGGAGGCTGGATACCCCCGGTCTCCGCCAAAATGCGTTGTATTGATGAGTGATTACGGTCGAACAACTGCGCGATCTGCTGGAGAGAATCTCCCTTTCGCCAATGCTCCCACATCAGCGCTTTTGGGTTTCGGTGTAATAGATCCGAGGGCTTTGCTTCATTTGCAACACTCCTCTTGCTTACACAGAATCTAGTGTGTTGCATCCACCGGTTGAATCCACAGCCGATTTCCGACATTCGCGACAGGCAGCTATGGGTCGTTTTGAGCCGCTCGGCTGACCCGCGTAAGTGGTCAACCCGTTGCCAATGCGTGGTCATATCGAATGCATATGACTGGTCAGCGGCAAGGCCAACCGCCGGTCAAGTGAGGCGCAATTTCGCACGTGTTGATGAGCTTGAGTCTTCGGCCTCATCAACGGGGGGGATTGAGGCTTTTTCACCCCGCCCCAAGGCCGGGCTGCAGTCACAGCTTGTAGCCGATCTGCCGCAACAAATTCTTGCGCCAGAGGATGTCGTCGTCGCCTTCGATGTCGTTGACCCGCAAGCCATCCACCACGCCGAGTATGCCGCGGCCCTGTTCCGTCTCGGCGACAATCACTTCGGTGGGATTGGCGGTGGCACAGAAAACCCGGCAGACCTCCGGGACCATCTTGATGGCGTTCAACAGGTTCAGCGGGTAGAAGCCGTCGCCGAGGAAAATGATGAAGCTATGGCCGGCGGCAATGGCTTGGGCATTCTTCTGGGCCAGTTCGATCATCGCGGCATCGGTGCCAGACCAGCGCACCAGGCATTTGCCCGAGGCTTCGCAAAAGGCCAGGCCAAACTTGATGCCTGGCACGGCACCGACCAAGGCTTCGTGGATGTCCTCGACGGACTTGATGAAGTGCGTCTGACCCAAAATGAAGTTCGTGGCTTCCGGCTTGTCGATTTTCACGGTGATGAGTTGCATCGCAAACCTCCCTTTTCCGATCGGGTTTAACGGCGCGCAAATCATGCGGGAGCCCTAGCCACGCCCCGCGTTGCCGAGCATCCGGCCCTGGTGGTCCCGGGCGGCACAATCGGTTGCGCCGGCGAATTAAGCATAGCCATGCCTTGGTCATGACCCGGTTCAACTGTTGCCGGGCGGATGGGCGGCCAGCCGATCTTGCAGCGGTCCGTGCCGTATGGACGGGCAGGGAAATCGCTGCGGCTGATCCCGACTAGTCTCAGCTAAAGGCACCTTGGCTGGAGCGCGATTACTGAGAACCTGCCCCGGATCTGCCGCGCAGATCGGAAAAGGGTTCCCGGCAGCGCCGGGCTCTCCCCGGTCCAGTCGTGCCGCGGGGCGTTCTTGGCTGTTTGCCACAGCCATCGCCGGCACAGCCTCGATAGGGCCGCACACCGATGCTGAAGATCCAGGGCCTATGCAAAAGCTACCCGACTCCCCAGGGGCCGCTGGCGGTGCTGCGGGGCATCGACCTCGAGCTGGAGGAGGGCGGCAGCCTGGCGTTGATGGGCGAATCCGGCAGCGGCAAGAGCACCTTGCTGCACCTGGTGGCCGGCCTCGACCGCTTCGATGCCGGCAGCATCTGGGTGGCCGGGCGCTCGCTGGCCGCGCTCGATGAAAGCCAGTTGGCGGCCTGGCGGTGCAGCGGGATCGGTCTGATCTTCCAGCAGTTCAACCTGATTGCCAGCTTGCGGGTCGAGGACAACCTGGCCTTCCAGGCTCGTCTGGCCGGCCGCCATGACCCGCACTGGCAGGCGCAGCTGGTCCAGCGGCTCGGCCTTGGCCAGCTGCTCAAGCGCTATCCCGAACAACTCTCCTGCGGGCAGCAGCAACGGGTGGCCTTGGGCCGAGCGCTGGCCGCCAGACCGCCGTTGTTGCTGGCCGACGAGCCTACCGGCAGCCTGGATGAGGCGACCTGTGACGAGGTGCTGGAGCTGCTGCTGCAACTGCTCGAAGGCAGTACCACCAGCCTGCTGATGGTGACCCATAGCCCGCGCATGGCGGCGCGCCTGCAGCGGCGCGTGAGCTTGCAGGGCGGCCGCCTATTGGCGCGAGGCGAGGCCTGACATGCGGATTTTCTACTGGACGCTGAGTGGTCTGTTCAGCCATTGGCGCCGGCATCCCGTGCAGTTCTTCAGTGTGCTGACCGGTCTGTGGCTGGCCACCAGCCTATGGACGGGTGTGCAGGCGCTGAACAGCCAGGCCCGGGAAAGCTATGCGCGGGCCAGCCAACTGCTGGCCGGCGCTGACCAATACGCGCTCAGTGCCCGCAACGGCGGGCTGTTTGCGCAGCAGTACTTCATCGAACTGCGACGTGCCGGCTGGCCGGTATCGCCAGTCCTGCAGGGCCGCTTGCGCCTGCGGGGGCAGGCCGAACAGCGCCTGCAGCTGATCGGCATCGAACCCCTGACCTTGCCGGCCGACACCTCGCTGGCCGGGCAAGCTATCGAGCGCCTGGACCTGGCCGCCTTTCTTGGCCAGCCCGGGCGCACCTGGATTGCCCCCGACACCCTCGCGGCCCTCGGCCTGGCAGCCGGGGCGCAACCGCTGACCGAGGCCGGGCAAGCCTTGCCGCCGCTGGAGCTGCGGCCGCAGTTGGCGCCGGGCGTGCTGCTGGTGGATATCGGCGTCGCCCAACGCCTGCTCGATGCACCACAGCAGCTGTCCCGGTTGCTGCTGGCCGGCGATTTCGCCCGCAGTAATCCGCGCCTGCCGCCGCAACTGGCCGAGCAACTGGTGCTGAACCGTCGCAGCGAAGCGGCCGATCTGGGCCGGCTCACCGACAGCTTCCACCTCAATCTCACCGCCCTCGGTTTGCTGGCCTTTGTCGTCGGGCTGTTCATCGTGCATGCCGCCATCGGCCTGGCGCTGGAGCAGCGCCGCGCGCTGTTGCGCACCCTGCGGGCCTGCGGGGTGAGCGTCCGCACCCTGCTGGGCGCCCTTGCCCTGGAACTCTGCGGCCTGGCCTTGCTCGGCGGCCTGGCTGGCGTGCTCAGTGGTTACTGGCTGGCCAGCCTGCTGTTGCCGGATGTGGTGGCCAGCTTGCGTGGCCTGTATGGCGCCGAGGTCGCCGGGCAGCTCAGCCTCAGCCCGCAGTGGTGGCTCGGCGGGCTGGCCATGAGCCTGCTCGGCGCCTTGCTCGCCGGCGCCGGCAGCCTGCTCAGGGCCGCGCGCTTGCCGCTGCTGGCCTTGGCTCAGCCCGAGGCGTGGCAGCAGGCCCAGGCGCTCTGGTTGCGCCGCCAGGCCCTGCTGGCGGCGGCGCTCGGTGTGCTGGCGCTGGTCGCGCTGCTGGGCGGCAACAGCCTGATCGCCGGCTTCGTCCTGCTCGCCGCTTTGCTGCTGGCGGCGGCCCTGAGTTTGCCGCTATGCCTGAACCTGCTGCTGGAGGGCCTGCTGCCGCGCTGCCGCTCGCCGCTGGCGCAGTGGTTCGTCGCCGACAGTCGCCAGCAGCTGCCGGGTCTGGCGCTGGCGCTGATGGCCCTGCTGCTGGCGCTGGCGGCGAATATCGGCGTCGGCAGCATGACCGAGGGCTTTCGCCAGACCTTTGCCGGCTGGCTCGATCAGCGCCTGGCCGCCGAGCTGTACCTCACCCCGCAGGATCCGCAACAAGCCCTGGCCATCGGCGCCTGGTTGGCCCGCCAGCCACAGGTCAGCGCGGTACTGCCGAGCTGGCGGGTCGAGCTGCAGCTGCAGGGCTGGCCGGCGCAGCTCAGCGGCATACTCGATCACCCGGCCTACCGTGCCCACTGGCCACTGCTAAGCGCCAGCCCCGATGCCTGGGAGCAACTGGCCCGGCAACAGGCGCTGATGCTAAGCGAGCAGCTGGCGCGACGCTTGAACCTGCAGCTGGGCGAGAGCCTGAGCCTGCCAACCCCTAAAGGCGAATGGCGGCTGGTAGTCGCCGGCATCTATGCCGACTACGGCAATCCGAAAGGGCATCTGCTGGTCAATGCCTCGGGCTTGCAACAGCACTGGCCGGGGTTGAGCCCGAGCAGCTACAGCCTGCACCTGCCTGCCGCCGAGGTCCCCGAGCTGATGCAGGCCCTGCAGCAGACCTTTGCCCTGGGCAGCGACCGGATCATCGATCAGAGCGAACTCAAGGCCTGGTCGACCCGCATATTCGAACGCACCTTTGCCGCCACCGCCGCGCTCAACAGCCTGACCCTGGGAGTGGCCGGCGTGGCGCTGTTCATCAACCTGCTGACCCTCGGCCAGGCGCGCCTGAGCCAACTGGCACCGCTCTGGGCGCTGGGGGTGAGTCGAGCGCAGCTGGCCTGGCTCAGCCTCGGCCAGACCCTGCTGCTGGCGCTGATCACCCTGCTGCTGGCGGTGCCGCTGGGGCTGGTGCTGGCCTGGTGCCTGGTCGCGGTGATCAACGTGCAGGCCTTTGGCTGGCGCCTGCCGCTGCATGTGTTTCCCTGGCAGCTCCTGCAACTGCTGGCCATGGCCGTGCTCGCCACTCTACTGGCCGCCGCCTGGCCGCTGTGGAAGCTCGGGCGGACCACCCCCGGCCGAGTTGCTGAGGACCTTCGCCGATGAACGCTAGCCTGCGCCTGGTGCTCCTCGCGGGCTTGCTGCTCGGCGCCTGCGATGCCGAACCGCCGCCTGCCGAGGGTTTTGCCGGGCTCGGCAGCGCCGCGGCGAACTTTGCCCAGGTGACCCCGGGCCGGGCCTTCAGCTTCCCGGCCGATCACGGCGCGCACCCGGATTACCGCATCGAATGGTGGTATGTGACGGCCAATCTGGAGGATGAGCAGGGCCGTGCCTGGGGCGTGCAGTGGACGCTGTTCCGCAGTGCCTTGCAGCCCGGCTCCACGAGTGAGGGTTGGAGCAACCAGAACCTGTGGATGGGCCATGCCGGGCTGACCGGCCCGCATGGCCATCGCTCCGCGGAAACCTTCGCCCGCGGCGGCATCGGCCAGGTCGGCGTCGACGCCTCGCCCTTCAAGGCCTGGATCGACGATTGGCAGTTCAGCAGCCGCAAGCCGGCGAACGCGGGGCTGGGCGAGCTGGATCTGCACGCCAAGGGCGGCGCCTTCAGCTATCGCCTGCGCCTGCTCAGCAGCCGCCCGCCGGTGCTGCACGGCGAGCAGGGCTTCAGCCAGAAGTCCGGCCAAGGGCAGGCGTCCTACTACTACAGTCAGCCGTTCTTCCAGGCCCAGGGCACCATCCAGTTGCAAGGCCGCTCGTACCGAGTAAAGGGCCCGGCCTGGCTAGACCGTGAGTGGACCAGCCAGTACCTGGCGCCCGACCAGAGCGGGTGGGACTGGTTCTCCCTGCATCTGGATACGGGCGAGAAGCTCATGCTGTTCCAGCTGCGCCATGCCGACGGCGCACACTACCGCGCCGGCACCTGGATCAGTGCCAGCGGCCAGCCCCGCGCGCTGGCTAGCCAGGACATCGTCATGACCCCCTTGCAGTACAGCCGGGTCGCCGGCCGTCGGCTACCGACCCGCTGGTCGCTGCGCATCGCCAGCCAGGGTTTCGCCATCAGCAGCACGCCGGTGCAGGAGAATGCCTGGATGGATACCCGCTTCCCTTACTGGGAGGGGCCCATCCGTTTCAGTGGCAGCCATCAGGGCGTGGGCTACCTGGAGCTGACGGGGTATTGAGGCAATGTTCTTCAGCAGGAAGCGGGCGATCGCCACGAAAAAGGGGACTGCTTTATTTTCTGCTCTTCAACAGCCTGCCTCGGTACGAGACGAAACCGTACCTCCCCGCCGGACTCTCTTGCTCCCGTACTCGCCACCTATATTCAAAACACCGTGGGCGGACGTGCTGGACGTTCCGTTGGAGATGGGGCTGGCAAAGCTGCAAAAGCCCAGCAGCTGGCTAGGAGGAAGACAGCAGGCCATCGAGGTCTGCGGAGCAAGCAAACCCGTATGAGCAGTGTGAAGGGCTCGGTTGAAACCTATCTGTCATCGGTGTCTCTGCGGACGGGAAGGTAAAGTCCCCACTTTGCGTGACTACGCTTCAGCTTTCTTTCCTAAGCCCAAACCCACCGTCACCACGCCTACTCCGAGTAGGCCGTGAACGGCAGCAATGGGTCGGTTTTTGTCCTTCAGTGCTTGTCTGATGCTCTCCTGAGTAGCGCCCGCTGACACCCATCTACTGCAAACAGCTAGTCAGCGTAAATACAAATGGCTGGCCAGTTGGTGTGCAAACGGGTGGTCAGGTAAGTGCGATCACACAAAGTGATCGTGTGCCTTTTGGGATTAGGTTGAGCGCATCGATATAGATGTGCCTTGGCTCTTGGTTGTATTGGTCATCGGTATTTTTTTCCGATAACTGGGGCAGTTTCAGGGATTTGTACAATGTACCGATGGGATTTAAGTGTGGGTGAGGGTGGTGATAGGGTCTGTGTACCGCTTTCGGACAGATGATCGGGTAAAAGTCGTGGCCGGGGTGCTTGGTTGGCACGCTCACTGCCGCGGCAAGCACATATAGCGTTGGCTCAAAACCAGTGTGGCGCGATCAGTATTGTACCGTTATTGGTTGTCTTAATATCTATATAGGCCTGCCTGCATATCGAAATGGCTGTTAGTGTTATTTGTCGGTCCTCTCATGGAGGAGGGCATGCCCTAGGGAGAGTGCGCGACGCCGTATCCTCAATTAGTGGGGTTGGCGACTGGGGTGATCGCTCTTTTCAGAGCCTATGGGCCGAGACCCGGGTTACCCAGAATGGGCCAAAGCCCTCCAGCGCGACAAGAAACGCTAGGCGTCAATGCCGTTGGTCGCGTCTTTTGAGCATCCCTCAAGCTGCCCGCCCCAGCGCCCTCGATAAGTGTGCCTTTTTCTAGTGATTCGTCACTTAAAACGGTACGTTGTATATCGGCACCTTAAAACAGCCCAGGAGGCAACATGACCCCAAAACCCCGCTTTGTCCGGGCGTACCTGCGCGCGTCCACTGTGGAGCAGGACGTGGATCGAGCACGGCAGATGCTCGTCGATTTCGCCCAGGAGCACGGCCAGCACATCGCGGCCTTCTACCTGGAGAACGAGAGCGGCACCAAACTCCACCGACCGGAACTGTTCCGCCTGCTGAGGGACGCCCAGCCCGGCGACATTCTCTTGTGCGAGCAGGTCGACCGGCTGAGCAGGTTGGAGGCCGCCGATTGGCTCCAACTGCGCAGCATCATCGCCGCCAAAGAGCTGCACATCGTCGCCCTCGACTTGCCGACCTCGCACCAGTTTCTGGCCGAGGCGCAGGGCGACAGCTTCACGGGGCGGATGTTGTCGGCGATCAACAGCATGTTGCTGGACATGCTCGCCGCCGTGGCGCGCAAGGACTACGAGGACAGGCGGCGGCGCACCCTGCAGGGGATCGCCAAGGCGCAGGCGCAAGGCAAGTACAAGGGCCGACCCATCAACGGCGAGCTGCACGACAAGATCAAGGCCTGTCTGCGTCGCGGCATGCCGATCCGGGAAACCGCCGCGATGCTCGACTGCGCCAAGTCGACGGTGCAGCGGGTCAAGCAGGACCTTGAACGCGACAACTGCCCGGCCTAGAGCTGGCAGGAAGCACCCCTCCCATCTTTGAACGGGTCGTTTGGCCGGTGTGCAGGTACGCCGCCGGCAGGCCCGGGTCGTTGTTTGCTCGATTTCTCGGTTATCTCTCTTCTATCTAATAATATTTTTTAACAATCAAAATATTATTACTAAGGGGGGTCATAAAACGGAAAACGAGGGTTGCCGAAAAAACCTCGGGCGAAAAAGAACCAAAAAAACAGATGAACAGATAAATAGCTTGACTGTTTCTCTATTTTGTGGGCGATTTTTCGCGGCAAAGTCCGACCCCAAAAATCAACTTCCCCAGTAAAATCAACGACTTACTTAAAAGTCCGAGGTCTACGCCATTTGCCGATCCCACGCGCTACGCGCTACCCCTCGGCCCGCCACCCACCCACTCGAACCGATAGCAATCCCGTAAGGAAAAAATACCCACGCGCTACCCCGTCACGGTCGGTGGTTTAGCCAATTCCAGTAATCACCCCCCAAATTTCGATACTTGCCCGGTATTCCGGGCAAAACCCACCAAAACCCAGCTAAGAAGGCAATGGCCATGACCACCACCCCCAAGGGCCTGTCCCAGGAAGCCATCCTGCACATCCGCACCACCCTTGCCCGCTACTACCGGGGCGAGATCGACGACGCCCAGGCCGCGCAGGCCTTGGGCCAGTTGCACAAGGACGCGCTCGCCGAATTCATCTTCCAACTGTTCGCCCGTGGCCTGCTGACGCGCGGCGCGCTCGACATCGACGATGACGGCCAGGTGATCTGAGCCATCCCTCGAATAGGAGCACCGACCATGCGCCAAGGCACCCCCTCCCAGCGTTTCGGCCAGCGTGGCCTGCACATCCTCCACCTCGGTGGCGGCACCACCACCCCGCTGCTGCTGCACCTGTACGGCGCCGACGACCAGCTGCTGGCCAGCCTCAGCGAGGAACGCGGCGAATGCCTCGATCCGGGCCACGTCGACTTCTTCCTGGGGCCGAACTGCCGCCCGGCGCGCTACGCCCGCCAGCTGGTGGAGACCCTGCCCGACGGTCGCACGGCCGTGGTGCCCGGCGACCCGGCCGCCCTGAGCAAGAACCCCACGGCCTGGCTGGCGTTCCTCGACGCCTGGATCAGCCGCCACGAACCCCCCACCCCCAGCTAAGAAGGAGTCCGCCATGGGCCTCGATTGCTTCATCCACGTCACCCGCCACTCGGGCCTGCCGGCCGACCAGTTCAACTGCGAGCCCCTGTACCTCACCGAGGCCCTCGTCGAAGAGTTGGAAGCCGACTGGCTGGCGGGCCGCCTCACGCCCACCGACGGCTTCTTCTTCGGCAGCGCCAACAGCCGCGACGAGATCAACGAGGCCCTGGTCCTGCTGCTCGATGCCCACGAGCACGGCGGGCTATGGCTAACTCGCCAACGGGCCGCTGTTGGCCGCCTTCAAGGCTGTCGCTGAGGCCCTCTAACCCACCCCACGTAAGAAGGAGGCGATCATGGAGCTGCCCCCCAATCTGATCTCGCTCAGCGAGCGCATCTGCACCCACATGAGGTAGCTCTGGCGCAGGTGCTGTTGCCTACCGCGAAGGTGCGCCAGGCCCGCGGCGAACGGGTGTGCCGGACGTGATCAGCCTCCGCCGCAAGGGCGTCACCCTGTAACTGCTGTCGGAAGAGTACGTCGCCGCCCATCCCGAGCAGCCGACCTACCGCAATACCCGGTTCGTCGAGCATTACCGCAGCTACGCCAGAACCCTCAAGCGTTCGATGCGCCTACAGCACCAGGCCGGCGAGAAGCTGTTGATCGACTACGCCGGCCCGACGCTACGGGTGATCGATCCAACCACCGGTGCGATCACCTGGGCGCATTTCTTCGCCGGCACTGGGAGCCTCAAGCTACACCTATGCCTACGCCACGCCCGGTGAAAACCCTGGTGGACTGGCTGACCGCGCTGAGTCAGGCGTTCAGCTACTTTGGCGGCGTCACCGAGATGATCGTCCCCGACAACCCGCGCGCCCTGATTGCCATCCGGACCGCTACGAGCCGGGCTTGAACCGTGCCGCGTTGGAGTGTGCCCGGCATTACGGCAGCGTGATGCTGCCGGCGCGGCCGCGTAAGCCACAGGACAAAGCCGAGGTGGTGGTACAGGTCGTCGAGCGCTGGGTCATGGCGTGGCTGCGGTACCGCCAGTTCTTAAGCCTGTGTGAACTTAACCAGGCGATTGCCGAGCTACAGGAGGATTTTACCCGGCTCTCTGGGGGTAGCGCTCGGTGGCCGGGAGGAACACTAGTGCAGCACTCCTGATGTCAAACTAGACACTCCTCTTAGGCCGTGGCACTACTCTAATGCCTTATGGACCTGTTTCAGCTCGGTGAGTTGATACACCATCGGCTCATGCGCGCGGCGGCTCTGCGTGAGTGCATCCTAGGTCACGAGCAGGGTGTCCTGTAGGTACTCATTGTCTTGTATCAGGTGTTGCTCCTGAACTTGCAGTTCGCCCTAGCTGCTCGCTGCACTGTGGGAGTGGTTGGTACATACAGCTGTGCAAGTCGACGCAATTTCGCCGCGAAGTTCCAGTCGAGGCAAATGCTCAGGCTTGATCTTGGCTTGGCAGTTCAAGCAGGAATGATGGCGTGACGTCGAGCGCTTCAGCCAAACGATAGATATTTAGCAATGCAATGTTGCGCTGCCCTCGCTCTACTCCGCCGAGATAGCTACGCGCCAGCCCGCTTTCCAGAGCAAGGCGCTCTTGGGACCAGCTTTTTGCTTTTCTGGCCTCTATCAATCGTTGGCCGAAAAGAACTCTTGGATCGGTTGGCATCTTCACCCCTCAAAGAGCGGAGATGCTATGAGTGCCGCCTCTATCGGGCCACGCTCTATAGGTGCACGCTCTATGAGTGACAAATTTTAATTTCAGGCTTAAGATGGCCTCTATAAGTACCTATTGAGCTGAAAGCTTGCGGCTAGCACTGACATTGGTCAGATAGTTGATCAGGAAAACCATGAATGGCTGGCATCGTAAAAACCTGACGTTTCAGTGCTGGCAGGTCTGGCGATTCCGCTAGACGGACTTTCTGGGTTGGGGCGGAGGGTTCCCTGCTGTCGATGCTGTCAGCGAATAACCGAACCAATAGTGTCGTGATGCTCTTCCTTCGCTCGGCGGGGCTGTTTGGGCTCGCTTTCTGGTTTTCAAGTTGCAAAAGCACGCAAAGCATTGATGGAGAGCATTATTCGGGAGAATGATCTCTGGCTAGACCCGGCGAATCTGCTGGGTTATCCAGCCCCGATCTTTCTCGTATTCGCTAAACAGAACCGCAAGTTGGCGATCTGCAATCACGTGACCGGATATTGTTGGGGCTTCGCTTATATATTGGCTTGGCGTTACGAGTGGCGAGAGGTCGAGCGCATGGGGATTTCTGGCGCAGGTTCACAGGTTTCCAATACCGGCATCAGAGCCCCAGCGTTTTAGCGCATTAAAAAGGCTAAACACTTCACCTTGGTGCTGGAGTTTGCGGGCGAGCAAAACTCGATTCTGACGTTTCCCGGTGAGCGCACGTGTGGCTGAAACCTGGTGCGCGCGCCCTAACGCTTTATTAAACGGCTGAATTGATTCACTGCAAATAACGCCGCCTCAATCCGCCATACATGGCTGGATAGTGCAAGCTTGAATCGACTTGTTAGCAATCAATAAGAGAAGTAGGGAAGGCTTGAGAGAACTCAGATATATCCTACCCATCCACCTCTCATCAAACATGGCGATAGTTAAGTTATGCAGAATGCATTAGTTAAGCAGGATCGGAGGCGGTACTTTATTGAGAAGGCAAGGAAAGTCCATGGAGATAAATACAGTTATGACGGTGTCGTATATAAAAACAATAAGACGAAGGTCGCCATGCTCTGCAAAATACATGGGGAGTTTTTGCAAGCACCCTCAAGCCACCTGGCGGGCTGCGGCTGCATAGGCTGTGGTATAAAAAGTAGATCCATGAGGTGCAGGCAAACACTGAGTGAATTTATCGCAAAAGCTCAATATAAGCACGGCGATAAGTATTGCTACGATCAAATAGAAAATTATTCAGCTAGTTCTAAGGTGCCAATTGTATGTCCCGATCATGGTGTTTTTATGATGGAGCCTTCGAATCATCTAACCGGTCAAGGCTGCAAAGACTGCGGGGTGAGCAGGCGAGCTAACAAGTGCAGATCCAGTGGAGACGAGTTTGTTGCTCGAGCATATCGTATCCATGGAAATAGATATGGCTATGCCCAGGTTAATTACCTTAATGCAAGGGCGAGCGTGATAATTGAATGCGCAAAGCATGGCCCATTCCAACAGACGCCAGATACTCATCTCAAAGGTAGTGGATGTAAGAGGTGTGCAGCTGAACAGAGAGGGAAGTGTCGTGAATTAGGAATGCGAGCCAATATTGAGCGAGCAAGAAAAAAACATAAGGATTTTTATGACTACGCGTTAGTGCCAGCAGAGGGGAGTTCCTGCGACAAGGTACGAATCAGATGTCCCAGGCATGGACTTTTTTCGCAAGATTTTTACCAGCACTCTCGTGGGATGGGCTGTCCGAAATGTTGGGATGAAAGAAGGAGTATGAGACGCAAGGAAAAAGAGGCGTTCATTCTTGATGCTAGAAATAAACATGGTGCGAAGTATGACTATTCGGAAGTCGACTACATTAATGCTTATACAAAGATTAAAGTTATCTGTGCTGCGCATGGCTCGTTTGAAGTAACGCCAACAAAACATTTGAGTAGAGGTGATGGATGTCCGGAATGCGGATTTCTTAAGCGAAAAGGAATCGGGGGGATTACTGATGTTCGGTTAGAAAATGAGCCGGAGCTCGGCAGAGTTGATGCCTGGGTGTATATTGTGTGCATGGAAAGTTGTGAGGAGAAGTTCTTTAAGGTCGGGCACACGACAAGTAAATATCCGGAAAATCGTTTTTCCTTCTTTGATATGTATAGCTGGAACATTGAGCATGCTGTAAGCAAGCCGCTCTGTGAGGCGCTCAGATTAGAAAACGAGCTAAAGCGAACGCTACCCGGATACAGGCCGAAGCTTAAGTTTAACGGTTATACTGAGTGTACCTATGAAGATCCGTGGCCACTGTTAAAGGAACTCCTGAATATATAGCCATATACGGGTGATTCGAACAAACTTGACGTATCGCGTGGCTCTCATCGACAGGCATTGAGCCAAGGGCCTCGCTGGTACAACGGATAATCTGTCTCAACCGACAGAACTGGGATGGCAGATTGTCCCAGCACTGCGTCGGCAATCGGGCTGCATCGGTATCGCAGCCCTATCCACCAAGACTCATTGTGCCGCAGAGGGCAATAGCTCAGCCCCATCGCGATCGACGATCAGGCGACGCAGTTCGTCGGCGACGGCGACCTTTTCCCCCGTCGAGTTGATCATCCAGACACAGATGGCGTGGCCGTGACCAACCCGGGTGCCGTTCCAGGCCGCGAACTCCATGCGGAAGCTGGTTTTGCGAATCCAGGCGACGCGACCGGTGATCAGGATCTTCTCGCCGTGTTCGAGCGAGCGGTCGTAGGTGAAGCCGAGTTCCTTGATCACCGGGCCTGGGGCTTCCCGGGTGAAGCGGGGTACGCCCAGGGATTCGAGATAGGCATTGCGGCTTTCTTCGCACCAGCCCAGGTAGGCGAGGTTGTTCGCATGGCCGAAGGGGTCGATGTCCGCCCAGCGTACTTCGAAATGCTTGCCGAAGGCCCAGCCCGGTTCGACGCCGTACTGCGCCCGGGAGTCGTTGTTCAGATCATTCATGCTTGTTCCTCGCCTCTTGGCAGTCTTTAGATATGCAGCGCCCGGCCGTAGGCGGCCAGTACCGCTTCGTGCATGGCCTCCGACTGGGTCGGGTGGGGGAAGATGGCGCTCATCAGCTCCGCTTCGGTGGTTTCCAGTTCCAGGCCGACGGTGTAGCCCTGAATCATTTCGGTGACTTCCTCGCCGACCATGTGTGCGCCGAGCAGCTCGCCGCTGTCCGCATCGAACACTACCTTGGTGAAACCGCCCGTTGCCCCCAGCGCGATGGCCTTGCCGTTGGCGGCGAACGGGAACTTGCCGACGCGCACCTCGCGCCCGCTGTCGCGGGCCTGGGCTTCGGTCAGGCCGACGCTGGCGACCTGTGGATGGCTGTAAGTGCAGGCCGGTACGCGGTTGCTGTCCAGTGGATGCGGATCGAGGCCGGCGATCTTCTCGACGCAGATCAGCGCCTCGTGGCTGGCCTTGTGCGCCAGCCACGGAGGACCGGCGACGTCGCCGATGGCGTAGACGCCGGGCTCGCCGGTGGCGCAGTAGCGGTCGGTGACGATATGGGTCTTCTCCACCTTGACCGCGGTGCCTTCCAAGCCGAGGTCCTCGACGTTGCCGACGATGCCGGCGGCGCTGAGGATCACGTCGACCTCCAGGGTCGCCGCGCTGGCACCGTCCAACTCCACCCGCCAGCCGCTGCTGAGGCGCTGGCTGGATTGCAGGCGGCAGCCGGTGTGCAGGGCGATGCCGTCCTTGCGCAGCGCGTCGGCGACATGCGCGGAAATTTCCTCGTCTTCCACCGGCAGGATACGTTCGGCCATCTCGATCACGCTGACCTCGCAGCCCAGCGCATGGTAGAAGCTGGCGAATTCGATGCCGATGGCGCCGGCGCCGATCACCAGCAGGCGCTTGGGCAGGGCAGGCGGTTGCAGGGCCTCACGGTACGACCAGAGGCTGGCGCCGTCCGCCTCGAGCCCCGGCAGTTGCCGTGCCCGCGCGCCGGTGGCGAGGATGATGTGCGGCGCCGCCAGCGTCAGCGTCAGCGTGTCGCTGCCGCGGGTCACTTGCAGGGTGTGCCGACCCGCGAGGCGGGCATGGCCGTTGATCACGGTGACGCCGTTCTTCTTCATCAGATGCTCGACGCCGCGTTGCAGCTGGGCTGCGACAGCGCGCGAACGAGCCACCATGGTCGGCAGGTCAGCCTGCGGCGCGCCGACGCTGACGCCGAAGTGCGCGGCATCGCGCACCAGACGCAGCACATCGGCGGAGCGCAGCAGCGCCTTGGTGGGGATGCAGCCCCAGTTCAGGCAGATGCCGCCGAGCTGGGCCTTCTCCACCAGCGCCGTGCGCATGCCCAGTTGGGCGGCGCGGATCGCCGCCACGTAGCCCCCGGGGCCACCGCCGACGACGATCAAATCGAATGCTTGTGTCTTCATCGTTGCCTCAGACCAGAATCGCCAGCGGGTTTTCGATAATGCGTTTGAAGGCGGCCAGCCACTGTGCGGCGAGGGCACCGTCGACGGCGCGATGGTCGACCGACAAGGTCACGGTCATCAGCGGCGCCACTACCAGCGCGCCATCCTCGACCACCGGGCGCAGCGATGTGGCGCCCACGGCAAGGATCGCCGCATGGGGTGGATTGATAATCGCGGAGAACTCCTCGACGCCGTACATGCCAAGGTTGCTGATGGTGAAGCTGCCGCCCTGGTAGTCCGCCGGCGCCAGTCGTCCGCTACGCGCGCGTCCGGCCAGTTCGGCGACCTCGCTGCCGATGCGCGACAACGACTTGCTGCCGACATCGCGGACCACCGGGGTGATCAGCCCGTTGTCGGTGGCGACTGCCACGGCGATGTCCGCCCGCTGGTAGCGACGCAAGGCACTGTCGGTCCAGCTGACGTTCATCGCTGGCACTTCCTCGAGCGCCGCGGCGACCGCCTTGATGATGAAGTCGTTGATCGAGCACTTGCGCGGCGCACTGGCGTTGATTTGGGCACGCAAGTCGTTCAGTCGGTCCATCCGGCAGTCAGCCTTCAGGTAGAAGTGCGGCACGCTGGCCTTGCTCTCGGTCAGGCGACGCGCAATGGTGCGGCGCATGTTCGAGTGTGCGACTTCTTCGTAATCGCCTGCGCCGCTGCTGGCCGCCGGGGCGACTGGTGCAGGCGTGGGCGCCGGTGCGGCGGGTGCCGGGCGGGCGCTTTCCACATCGCGCTTGACGATGCGCCCGTGCGGGCCGCTGCCCTGCAGCGTGGCGAGCTCGACTCCCTGTTCCTTGGCCAGGCGCCGCGCCAGCGGGCTGGCCTTGATCCGTTCGCCATCGGCAACCACAGGAGTTGCCTGGGCTGTCGAGGCTGCCGGTGCTGCGGCCTGCGCTGTAGGGACAAGAGCCGTAGCCAGCAGCGCCGCGATATCGACGCCGTTCTCGCCGGGCGCATGCAGCACGGCGATGGGGGCGCCCACGGCAACGTCCTCGCCGACCGGGCTGAGAATCTTGCCGAGTACGCCGGCCTCATCGGCCTCGAAGTCAACCAATGCCTTGTCGGTTTCGATGGTGACGAGGATGTCGCCGACCGCAATGGCGTCGCCCTCGCGCTTCAGCCATTCGTTGAGCACTGCCGAGGTGCCGTTGGCGGCGATTTCCGGCATGCGGATGAGTTTTGCCATGTCAGCTCGCTCCGTTGATGAGGTCGGGACGGTAGTCGCCGATGCGTTGGTACTGCACCAGTTCGAGGACGTTTCCCTCGGGGTCGCGACAGAACGCCAGGTAAACACCGGGCCGCACTTCCACGCGCTGCGGGCCGGTCATGAACTCGATGCCAGCGTGCTGCAGATCGGCGATCGCAGCGTCGATGTCGTCGAGGATGAAGGTCAGGTAGGTCGCGTTCGGTCGGTCGAGAATCCATTCGCCGGGTGCCGCGGCACCGGTCGGCGTGGCCCGCGCCAGCAACTTGATACGCTCGCCCCGGTTGGTCTGCAGGCGCACCACGGTATAGGCCTCCGGGCACAACGCGGCGGCACTGGCCTTGTCGGCCGGCACAACGAACTCGCTGACGAAGCGAAAACCCAGCACGCCTTCATAGAAGGCGCGCTGCATGGCGAGATCGCGACAGGCGATACCGACTTCGAGAGGGACGGTCATGTGGATGGTCATCGCAAACTCCTCGGCCGCTCAGGCGGCGCCCTTGTCGCGCATGACGCGGTGCAGGCCGACGACCACCTCTTCGGTGCGTGCGCAGGCCGCGCGCTCCAGCACCTTGGAGATGCTCGGCGAGGCTTCGCTGCCGGATACGCGCTGCACCGGCTGGTCGAGCCAGTCGAAGCAGCGGCGCTGGATCTCGTCCGCCAGCCAGCCACCGTACGAGGTGCCGACCGAGCCCTGTTCGACGATCAGCACGTTGTTGGTCTTGCGGATGCTCGCCTCGATGGTTTCCCAGTCGAGACTGGCGCGGTCGAGCCAGCGCAGGTCGACCACTTCGGCGTCGACGCCGCTGTGTTCGGCGGCTTCGAGGGCGTGGGCGACCATCGACAGGTAGGTCAGCACCGTCACCTCCTTGCCGCTGCGGCGGATGGCGGCCTTGCCGAACGGGATCTGGTAGTCGAGGTCTTCGGCCGGCGCCAGGCCTGACGAGGTGTACAGGTCGACGTGCTCGATCACCAGCACCGGGTCCTTGAGCGCCAGCGCGGCGTTCATCAGACCGATGTAGTCGAACGGCGTGGACGGCGCGACGATCCGCCAGCCGGGGCTGGTGGCGAAGATGCCCGCCGGGTCCATCGAGTGTTGTGAGCCGTAACCGGTGCCCATGGCCACCTTGGTGCGCAGCACAAAGGGCATCTCGATGTCGCCGCCGAACATGTGCCGGGCCTTGCCGATCTGGTTGAACACCTGGTCGGCGGCGACCCACATGAAGTCGGGGTACATGAACTCCACCACCGGGCGGTAGCGGCCGTCCATCGCCAGGCCGCCGCCGAGACCGGCGAAGGCGTTCTCGCTGATCGGCGTGCCGAGCACGCGATCCGGGAAGCGATCCTTGAGGCCGCGGGTGGCGCCGTTGGTGCCGCCCTTGAGGCGGTGCACATCCTCGCCCATGACCACCACGCCCGGGTCGGTTTCCATGCGGCGGGCCATCACGTCGGCCACCGCATCGATGAACTTGCGCTTCTCCAGCTTGCCCTGGAAGCCGGCTTCCTCCGCGGTACGCGCGCCCTGCAGCTCGCTCAGGTCGCCGCGCACGCCGACGTTGCAGAAGTCCGGGCTGGGCCACAGGTCGGGGCGAATCCGCCGCTTGCCCGCCCGGACGCCGCTGTCGGCTTCGGTCAGCGCGGCCGCCGCGCGCTGCATGGCCGCCTGCGCGCGACCGCGCAGGTCGGCGATCTGCTCGGCATCGATCAAGCCGCGTTCCTGCATGCGCCGGCCCAGGTGATCGAGCGGGTCGCGCTCGCGCCAGGCCTGCTCCTCGTCCTTGCTGCGGTAGCCGAAAGCGCTGCCGGGATAGGCGCCGTTCTGGTGGAAGAAGCGGTACACGTCGGCCTCGATGATGGTCGGCCCCTTGCCGGCGCGCATGTGCGCCAGTGCTTCTTGCATCGCCAGGTATACCGCCAGCGGGTCCATGCCGTCGACACGCCAGCTGGGGATGTTGAAGGCCGCGCCGCGCGCGGAGAGGCGCGGCTCGGCGGTGGCTTCCTCGACCGTGGTGGAAACCGCGTAGCGGTTGTTCTCGATGAAGAAGCACAGCGGCAACTGCCAGGCGGCGGCGAGGTTCATGCTTTCTAGCACCGAGCCGATGTTCACCGCGCCGTCGCCGAAGTAGGTCACCGCCACGGCATCGGTGCCGGCGTGCTTGTGCGCCCAGGCCGCACCGGCCGCCAGCGGCACACCGCCACCGACGATGGCGTTGGTGCCGAGCACGCCGGCGTCCTGCCAGCGCAGGTGCATGGAGCCGCCACGTCCCTGGCAGAAGCCCTGGGCCAGGCCGAGGATCTCACCCAGCGTGCGTTGCAGCAGGTTCTCGACCTCGCTGCTCAGCGGCGCCTTGGGATCGATGCCGGTGGGGTTGAGATAGCCGAGGGCCTTGGCGAGGAACTGATGATGTCCACGGTGGGAGCCGTTGATCTGGTCGGCGGCGACCAGCGGCACAATGGAGCCGGCCGCGCCGCCTTCCTGGCCGACGCTGGAGTGTGCCGGGCCGTGTACCAGGCCTTCGGCGGCCAGCTCCAGCACGCTTTCCTCGAAGGCGCGGATCAGGTGCATGTGCGCCAGCAGGGTGCCGAGCACGGCCGGGGCGGCGTTCTGCCAGTCCTGTTCGGTGGTGCGCAGCTCCACCCAGGGCGCGGCGGGCGCCAGCGCGATATGTTCTGCCATGATGTCGGTCTCGGGGTCAGATGTAGCCGTAAGCCGTCCAGCCGCCGTCGGCGACTAGGGTCTGGCCATTGATGAAAGCGGCCGCATCGGCCGCAAGGAACAGGGCGACGCCGGCGATTTCTTCCGGTTGCGCCAGGCGCCCGGCCGGCGTGCGCGCGGTCAGCGCATCCAGGTCCATGCGCCCGTCGCGCACCAACTGGTCGACCAGCGCGGTCTGCACATAACCGGGGGCTATGGCGTTGACCCGCACGCCGGCCTTGGCCCATTCGATGGCCAGCACCTTGGTCAGCATCACCACGGCGGCCTTGCTGCCGCAGTAGGCGGCGCGCTCTGGAGCGGCGCTCAGGCCGTACATCGAGGCGGTGTTGAGGATCACGCCACTGCTCTGGTCGACCATCCGGCGGCCGGCTGCCTGCGCGCAGTAGAAGACGCCGTTGAGGTTGATGTCGATCGCCCGCCGCCAGTCATCCGCGCTCAGTTCGAGGGTCGGACGGTTCATGGCGATGCCGGCATTGTTCAGCAGAACGTCGACCCGCCCGAAGCTCTCCACCGTGCGCTGCATCGCGTCCTCGACCACCTGCGGATCGGTGATCGAGCCGGCGATGGCTTCCAGCTGGATGCCGGGATGTGTTTCACCCAGCTCGCCACGAACCTGCTCCAGCGCGCTGGCGTTGATGTCGAACAGCGCCAGGTGGGCGCCATTGGCGGCGAAGGCTTTAGCCATGGCGAGGCCGATGCCGCTGGCGGCGCCGGTGACGAAGGCCACCTTGCCTGCCAGTTCCGGGTACCCCTGCACCGTGCTCATAGGTGTGCTCGTTTGCTGTGTCATACCGCTGTCCAGCCTTTCAGTTGTCGGTTGTTGTTCTTGGCGGTTCAGGCCAGTCCGAAGAAGCGCGCCATTTCCTCGATCTGCGCATCGACCATGTGGCGGCCCAGATGGATCGGGTGACCGAGCTTGGCTGCGGCGAGCAGCAGCGGGGTCATGTCCGGGTTCATCACTACCTCGGCGACCACTGCGCCGACTGGCAGTCGATCCAGCTCGAAGGGCAGGCCATCGCCTGGCTGCAGGCCGAGCGACGTGGAGTTCACCGCCAGCGTGCAGTGCTCAGGCACTGATCCGGCCACCTCGGCGACCAGGTGCGGGTGATGCGCACGCAGCTCCTCCACCAGTTGCCGCGCGCGGCTCTCGGTGCGGTTGTAGATGGCGATGGACGCCGCGCCGTGGTTGGCCAGCGTATGGGCGATGGCCTTGGCCGCGCCGCCGGCGCCGGCGATGTAGACGTGTTGAGCACGAATGGCATGGCCCTGGGCGAGCAGACCGCGGGTGAACCCTTCGCCGTCGAGGTTGGTGCCGACCAACGCGCCGAGCTCATGGTCGATGCGCAGCACGTTGACCGCGCCGATCTGCCGCGCCGCGTCGCTGAGTTCGGTGCACAGCGGCAACACGGATTCCTTGTAGGGGATGGTCACTACCAGCCCCGCGAGATTGCGCATGGCCGGCAAGCTGGCGATGAACGCTGCGAAATTTTCCGGGCGCACATGCAAGGGTACGAGGACGGCATTGCAGCCCAGTTCCTGCATGTACGCATTGAAGCGTTCCGGTGTGCGCACGTGCTCGATGGGGTCGGCGACGATGCCGACGACGCGGGTTTTTCCGTTGATCATGTTTCCCTCGTCTCCGATCGGGCCGTGCCGGTGCTGTCTCGCCATCATGTATGACGAATGATGTTTACTTGTCAGACAAGTTGGCGCACATTATTGGCCGCAATCGCGGTTGTCAATAACTACTATCAGCCTGTCAGACAAGTTGCATGGCAAGCACCGCACAGCGCCATCAACAGAGGGAACACAATGATCGCTTTCGAGAGCAAAACTGCCCTGATCACTGGCGCCGCTAGCGGCATTGGCCGTGCCTGTGCGCGGATGCTGGGGCGAGCAGGCGCCAACTTGGCCCTGGCCGACATCAACGAGGCAGCGCTGGAAGTGCTGCAGGCCGAGCTGATCGCCGACGGAGTGGCCGGTAGCATCAGCTGCCATCTGCTGGATATCGGCGACGAAGCGTCGTGCATCCGCACCAGCGAAGCGGTGGCCGCGCGCCACGGGCAGATCGACCACCTGATCCACGCCGCCGGCATCTACCCGGAAGGCCTGGTGCGCGACCTGCAGGACGCCGACTGGCAGCGTCTGATGCGCATCAACCTGGACGGCACCTTCTACATCTGCCGTGCGGCGATGCCGTTTTTCAGCGACGACAGTTCGATCGTCAATCTCTCATCGGTGGCCGGTCATCGCGGCAGCTACGCGCACGCCCACTACTCGGCGTCCAAGGGCGCGGTCAGCAGTTTCAGCAAGAGCCTGGCGCTCGAGCTGGCGCCCAAGACCCGGGTCAACCTGGTCGCCCCAGGCATCATCGAGACACCGATGACTGCCGCGCTGCTGCACCAGAAGGGCCAGGCGCTGCTCGACGGTACGCCGCTAAAGCGCTTCGGCACGGCGGAGGAAGTGGCTGGAGCCATCGTGTTCCTCTGCTCTCCGCTGGCCAGTTTCGTCACTGGCGAAACCCTTCACGTCAACGGCGGCTTGTATATGGTGTAAGAGCCTGTTTACGATCTTCTGGATTAGAGTCAGACAAGGCAAAAGTGGCCGAGAAAGCGCAGTTTACGAAGTGTAAATGAGCATTTTGAGGCCACTTTTAACGCGGTCTGGCCGCGAGCCAGGAGATCGTAAACAGGCTCTAAGAATACCGACCATGATCACCCCTCCGGATCCAAGGCTTGCCTACATGAGCACTGCGCAGAACACCCCGAATCGGGCCACTCCCACAGCAGAACAGTCGCGCCAGCCGGTGACGGAGGTGATTGTCGAGTGGCTGTATCAACAGATTGAAAGCGGGGTGCTCCAGCCGGGTGACAAGCTGCCCAGCGAAAGCGCGCTACAGGAGCGCTTCTCAGTGGGGCGCTCGGCGGTGCGCGAGGCCCTGTCGCAGCTCAAGTCCGAAGGCATCGTCAGGGCTGAGCAGGGGCGGGGCGTATTCGTCAACGAACGGGGGGCGCGCCAGGCCTTTCGCTTGCAGGCGTCCTCGTTGGATGACAGTGAGAGCCTGGCGCACATTCTTGAGCTGCTGGTGACCTTCGAAACGGCTGCTGCTCGCTACGCAGCCCTGCGGCGTACGCCTGACGACCTGAAGTGCATCAAGCGGGCACTGGTCGGCATGGAGTACGCGGTGCTCAACGACGAACTGGGCGAGGAGGAGGACTTTGCCTTTCATCAGGCCATCGTTGACGCCACCAAGAACCCCCACTTCAAATCGTTCAACGATTACCTGGAGCAGCACGCCCGTCGGCTGATCCGCCAGGCGCGCAGCAATACCGCGAAGAACTACGCCGAGCTGATTCAGGACGTGCAGAACGAGCACAAGGCAATCTTCGAGGCGATCGAGGCCGGGAATGCCGAAGCAGCGAGCGCCGCCGCGGAAAACCATCTGCACAACGCGGCGAAACGTCTGAACATGTACGTTCAGGCTTAGCCGAACTCGCCGTTCGCGGGCGTTTCAAGCCGGATAGTGGCGGTCGAGAAAGTCGCTGAGTAGGGCATTCACTTCTGCCGGTCGTTCGTTCTGTATCCAGTGACCGCAGCCTTCCAGTACGTGCTGCTCGAGTCTCGGCACCCGTTCGCCCATGCGCTTGAGCGTATAGGTTTCCAGCTTGCCGACCGGGTCGCGCTCACCGAGCAGAAACAGGGTCGGCTGGAGAATGGTCTGGCCGGCCAGTGCTTCGGTGCGCTGCCAGGTGCGAGCGAAGTTGCGGTACCAGTTCAGCGGGCCCCGGAAGCCGCGGGCAAAGGTGCGCACGTAGATGGCGAAGTCCTCGGCCGTACACCAGGCCGGCAAGTCCTGTGGTTCGGGCAGACCGTCGAGCAGGCGGGCGCCGGCGGGTTTGTCCTGCAGGAACACCTCGCCCTGTCCGCCGAGCAGTAGGCGCAGACTGCGGGCGACGTCAGCCTCCAGCTTGGCCTCCGCGTCACCCGGCTCCTGGAAATAGACGATGTAGTTAAAGCGACCAGCATTCACCTCGCGCATGATGTCGATGGCGGGGCGTTTGGGGCGACCGCCGAAGGGCACTGACATCGTCACCAGGGTTTTGACACGCTGCGGTTCGAGCATGGCCAGGTACCAGGCCATGCCCGCCCCCCAGTCGTGACTGATCACCCCGACCTCGGTGTGGCCGAGTACGTCCATCGCGGCCTGGATGTCACCGCATAGGGTGACCAGGTCGTAAGCCTCTGGCTCGCTCGGCGCGCTGCTCAGGCCGTAGCCGCGCATTTCAGGAATAAGCACTCGGTAGCCGGCGCAAGCCAACGGCTCGATCTGTTGGCGCCAGGAGTGCCAGCATTCGGGAAAACCGTGCAGTAGCCAGAGTGGTCGACCGTCAGCCGGGCCTGCGCTGTACAAGCTGAGCGTGATGCCATGAACGTCAAGCAGTAGGTGGTCGATAACGGGCATGTTGGGCTCCTTGATTCGGGCCGATTGGGGCACTGGTCAGGCGCCCCTAGGGGAGGGGGCCAAGAGTCCATGGCCCTTTCGCAGTCCGCGACAAATCGACTTAGAACTGCGCGTCGTCCATCGCCAGGGCGGCATCGCCACCGTGTAGTACGGTGTCTGCCAAGCCGTTGGCCCGCGTCAGCTGGTGATCGGCATAGAACTGCACGGTATGCAGCTTGGCCTGGTAGAACGCGGTGTCGCCGCTGCCTTCGCGCAGGCGCTGCTCGGCGACCAGCGCGCTGCGCGCCAGCTGCCAGCCGCCGGCGACGATGCCGAACAGCTCGAGGAACGGCACCGAGCCGACCGAGACCTTGGCTACCGCACTGTCGTACTCGGCGACGATGAACTGCACGGCCTGCTGCAGGGCGCCGATGCCCTGGCCCAGGGCCGCGCCGATGCGGCTCAGGCTGGCGCTGTCGGCCGCACCGAGCTGCGCCTTGACGGTACGCATGCGCTCGATCAGCTGGCCGATGGCCTGGCCGCCGTCGCGGGCGATCTTGCGACCGACCAGGTCGGCGGCCTGGATGCCGGTGGTGCCTTCGTAAATCGTGGTGATGCGCGCATCGCGCAGGTGCTGGGCGGCGCCGGTTTCCTCGATGAAGCCCATGCCGCCGTGGATCTGCACGCCGAGCGAGGCGATGTCGATGGCGTTCTCGGTGCTCCAGCCTTTGACTACCGGGATCATCAGGTCGACGAAGGCCTGACTGCGCTGACGCTGTTCGGCGTCGGCATGGCGCTGGGCAAAATCCATCGCCGTGGCGACCTCGCAAGCCAGCGCACGCATCGCTTCGGTACGCGACTTCATCGACAGCAGCATGCGGCGCACGTCCGGGTGACGAATGATCGCCACCTTGTCGCGGCTCTTCACGCCCAGTTCGCCGCCTTGCACGCGATCACGGGCGTAGGCGAGGGCGCGCTGGTAGGCGCGTTCGGCCAGGCCGATGCCTTCGATGCCGACCGAGAAGCGCGCGGCGTTCATCATGATGAACATGTATTCCAGACCGCGGTTTTCTTCGCCGACCAGCCAGCCAGTGGCACCGCCCTGGTCGCCGAAGGCCAGTACCGCAGTCGGGCTGGCGTGGATGCCGAGCTTGTGCTCGATCGATACGCAGCGCACGTCGTTGCGCGCGCCGAGGCTGCCGTCGGGGTTGACCAGGAACTTCGGCACGACAAACAGCGAGATGCCTTTGACACCCTCCGGCGCGCCCGGTATGCGGGCCAGCACCAGATGGACGATGTTGTCGGTGAGGTCGTGCTCGCCGTAAGTGATGAAAATCTTCTGGCCGAACACTTTGTAGGTACCGTCGCCCTGCGGCTCGGCGCGGCTGCGCACGGCGGCGAGGTCGGAACCGGCCTGGGGTTCGGTGAGGTTCATCGATCCGGTCCACTCGCCGCTGACCATCTTCGGCAGGTAGGTTTCCTTGAGGTGCGCGGAGCCACGCAGTTCGATGGCTTCGATAGCACCACGGGTCAGCATCGGGCACAGCCCGAAGGAGACGTTGGCGCCGTTCCACATTTCCTCGACCAGCGCCGAGACCAGGCGCGGCAGGCCCTGGCCGCCGAACTCTGGCTCGCAGGACAGCGCGTTCCAGCCGCCCTCGACGAATTGCTCGTAGGCCTTGCGCCAGCCAGCGGGGGTGCTCACCGCGCCGTCGTGCCAGCGCGCGCCTTCGCGGTCGCCGATCACGTTCAGCGGCGACAGCACTTCACCGGCGAAACGCCCGGCCTCTGCGAGGATGGCGTCGACCAGATCGCTACCCAGATCCTCGCAGCCGGGCAGGGCAGCGATGCGCTGCAAGTGGCCAAACTCGTTGAGGAGGAACTGCATGTCGCGTAGGGGGGCGGTGTAGTCACTCATCGGAAGGTCTCTATCGGTTGTCGTTGGGGTAGCTAGCGACGATTGCTCGCGGCGCATCGGCAAGAGGGCGGTAGTTAACCAGATTGTCGGCTTGTCTCTCCCACTCCATTGGAAGGGCATCTAGTGGCAGACCCCAGCCTTTCGGCCCCTCAGCCAACTCCACGGGAGTGGTCCGGCTGGCAGCGCTTTTACCTAAGGTGGCGGGCAGATGGTCGCCCGTGGGGCGGACCTGTTCCACCCGTCTCCAGAGGATTCCACCATGATCCCCCGCACTTTGTTTGACCACGAACATGAAGAGTTTCGCAGTACCGTCCGCCGCTTCCTGGCTGATGAGTGCATGCCGTTCCACGAGCAGTGGGAAGAGGACCGCCGCGTCCCGCGCGAGATCTGGAGGAAAGCCGGCGAACTGGGCATGCTCAACGCCACCACGCCGGAAGCCTATGGCGGCTTGGGCCTCAACCATCTGTTCACGATGATCACGGTGGAGGAGATAGCCTTCGCCAATGTCACCGGCCTGAACGGCTTTGGCATTCAGGACATCTGTGCCGGCTACATTGCCAACTTCGGTACCGAAGAACAGAAACTGCAATGGTTGCCGAAAATGGCGAGTGGTGAGGTGATTGCGGCTCTGGCGATGACCGAGCCGAACACCGGTTCCGATCTGCAGGCGGTGAAAACCCGTGCCGTGCTGGACGGTGATGAATACGTCATCAATGGCGCCAAGACCTTCATCTCCAACGGCACCAACTGCGACCTTATCGTGGTGGTGGCGAAGACCGGCAGCAGCGGCAAGGGCTCCCAGGACATTTCGCTAATCCTGGTCGAGGCGGATAGCCCGGGCGTGACCAAATCGAAACCGTTGCGCAAGGTCGGCCTGCACGCCCAGGACACCACCATGCTGTTCTTCGAGAACGTGCGGGTCCCCGTGTGTAGCGTGCTTGGCGGCGAGCCAGGGAAGGGCTTCTACCAGATGATGAAAGAGCTGGCGTGGGAGCGACTGTCCATTGCCATCGCCAGTATCTCCGGTGCCCAGGCGGTGCTCGACCATACCATTGACTACACCCAAGGCCGCACCGTGTTCGGCAAGCCGATCATCGAGTTTCAGAATGCGCGCTTCAAGCTCGCCGATCTGAAGACCGAGATCGCCATCGGCCAGACCTATGTCGACCGCTGCATGGAACTCTGCCTGGAGCACAAACTGACCACCGAAGCTGCGGCCGCGGCCAAGATGTGGTGCTCGGATCTGTACTCCAAGGTGGTCGACGCCTGCCTGCAGCTGCATGGCGGCAATGGCTACATGCTCGAGTACCCGGTAGCGCGCCATTACATTGATAGCCGCATCACTCGCATCTATGGCGGCGCCAACGACATCATGCGCGAGCTGATCGCCCGCACACTGTGATCTGTCGGGGCCGTTTGGCCCCGGCGACGAAGGATGGCGATGGAGGGGCTGATGTCCACCTTGCCCAGTCTCCGCAGGCGGGGCACGTCATGCCCCGTCCCACCAAGACCTCATCCTCTTCTGCTGTATCCGACCTGTCATGGCAGCCTAGGGGCGATGGAATTCGCTTCGCTGTCCTGGATTAGGTAATCGATGAGCGCCCTGACGCGCAACGGCAGGTGACGGGCATGGGGGGTAGCGTCGAAGGAACTGCGGCAACATCGGCAGCAGCCGGTAAAGCGGCCGCCCGTTAATGACTACTTACGACCGATTCTGTTGAAAAAGTCCCGCCACGATTTTTCCCCACGAAAGAGCGGTGGCGACGTTGAAATCTGGTTCGCTCGGAAGGTAGAACTGCCTTGGTTTTTACGTAGCTACGCCAAAATCGCGCGCTTTTTGAGCTGCCGAAAGCCAGCTCTCTCGGGGACCGACTTTTTCAACAGAATCGACCCTTTGCAGACGTTCAGATCTTTAATAAAGACCTTCGGACTTCGCCACAACGGCTACCAGTGGCCGATCACAAAGTTGTCTACGATAGAGAATCAGCTCAGGCTTGCCCCATCAGGAAGCTGACACAATCAGTGGAACTGGCATGCCTCCATCGAAATCGATGGAGCTCCATTGCAGAGTGAATGGAAGGCTGGAGTGTATCAATGGTGAAGCTCGGGGCTATCGAGTTCGACGACTGCATATTCGATGCAATGCGTGACGACAGGCTTGTCATATTTGCTGGTGCGGGGGTCTCGATGGGACCACCATCAAACCTGGCTAGTTTTGAGAAACTGACCAGCGATATTGCTCAGGGAACAGGGTTAGTGCCTTCCAATCCTCTAGATCGCTTTCTGGGGCAGTTGCAACACCGCAAGGTGAACGTTCACGAGCGCGCCGCTCAATTACTCTCCCCCTCAGGTAGCGCTCCGAACGCACTTCACCACGACTTACTTCGCCTGTTTCGCGTATCAAACCATGTGAGACTGGTTACCACCAACTTCGATCTGCATTTTGAGACCGCGGCCCATGCTCTGTTCGGGGTCGTGCCAGAGATTTATCGAGCTCCAGCGCTACCGCTGGGATATAACTTTGCCGGCATCGTGCATCTTCATGGCGCACTTCCACATGCGCAGAACCTTGTTCTTACCGATGCTGACTTTGGCCGGGCCTACCTCACCGAAGGCTGGGCCAGACGCTTTCTAGTTGATGCATTCCGCCGATACACCGTGCTGTTCGTTGGCTACAGCCACAACGATGTCGTGATGAATTACCTCGCGCGCGCCCTGCCTGCAAGTGGTGTCGCAGGACGCTTCGCACTCACCAACGAGGATGGAAGCTGGGATCTTCTGGGCATCAAGCCCATTCGATTCAACACAGGCTCGGGGGCCGACGCCTATAAGGAACTCTACGACGGCATCCAAAAGCTCGCCGAGCGTTCAACGCGTGGCGCGCTGGACTGGCAAACGCGATTGACCGATTTGGGGAGCCGCGTGCCACCGGCGGACGAAGAGGCTATTGGTGAAGTCGAACAGGCGCTGCGCGAGGTGCACACGACACGCTTTCTAGTCGGCGTCGCGCGAGATGTGGAGTGGCCCAAGTGGCTGGATGCGCGCAACCACCTTGATGCACTTTTCGATGCAGCAGACCTCAGTGAACGAGACCGCTTGCTGGCCTGGTGGCTGGCGGAGCATTTTGCCATCGAACATCCGGAGATGATGTTCGATTTGGTTGCGGCGCACGGCCTGCGGATTAATCCGGTGCTCTGGTGGTCTATTGGGCGAGAACTAGGCGTCACAAAGGACAAGCCGCTGGACAACTCCGCCCTCAAGCGCTGGGTCACGATTTTGCTCGCGAGTGCACCATCCACTGCGGACCACCACGTCCTGATGTGGCTTGCGGAGCGCTGCGCCAGCAATGAAATTTTCCAGCTCACGTTGAAGGTGTTCCTCCACATGAGCCAACACAGACTTGCCATCAGGCCCGGCATTGTTTGGCACGACGGAGACGATAATGAACGCGACCGACGCTTGGATGCAGACTGCATCCTGCGTGCTGATCATTGGTCGCTGAATGAAATCTGGATCAACCACATTCAGTCGCACATGGCTTTGATTGCGCAGCCTCTGCTGTCCGGAATCACCAGTCGGCTGGAGGATATACACCACGACCTTGCAGCCTGGGACAAGGCGTCCCCTGAATGGGATCCGGTGAGCTACGGCCGCTCCGCGATCGAGCCTCACGAGCAAGATCGCTATCCAGAAGCCATTGATGTAGTGATCGATGCCGCACGAGATGCGCTGGAGTGGCTCGCCGCCAACGCACCCACGCTGCTCGATGCATGGATCGAAAGGCTTGTCACCTCGAATGTGCCGCTGTTGCGGCGGCTATCCATACACGCTGTCATCGTGCATACCTGCAAGTCGGCGGACGAGCGTTTGAGGTGGTTGCTGGATCGAGTCGGCCTGCATGAGCTCTCGGAGCATCACGAGGTTCACCGCATGGCAGCCCTGAACTACGCTGCGGCAAGTGATGGAGTGCGGCAGGCCGTCGTGGACGCTGTGCTTGCGCACATTTTGCCGACGAGCGACGACAGGCCTGGCGAAATGCAGACGGCGCGCTCGCATTTCAATTGGCTTTCCTGGTTACTGCAGTCGAAGCCCGATTGCAGTTTGGCAGAAGCAGCGTTGACACCGATCAAGGCCCAGTTTCCGGACTGGCGACCGTCGGAGCATCCTGATCTCACACACTGGGCTGGTTCGGCGGGCTGGGTTGGCTTTCAGAGCCCGTGGTCCGTTGAGCAGATGCTGGCCCGTGACCCTTTAGAGCAAATTGAAGACCTGCTGACCTTCAACGGGAGCCGCTTTGACGGACCTGACCGAGATGGCTTGATCGTGGCTGTCAGAGAAGCATGTAAACAGAAAGCAAGTTGGGCATTCGCTCTTGCCGGGGTCTTGGTCGAACGGTCGCTATGGACATCCGATCTATGGCCTGCAGTGATTGGAGGGTTGCAGGAATCTGAGCTAACAGTGGATGGTTGGCGCGCCCTGCTGGAAGTTGCATCAAACCCCGAGCTTCATACGTCGCATGCATACGATATCGCAAGCTTGCTCTATGCCCTTGTAAGAGACGGGGGAAAGCCGTTTGCTCTCGACTTACTGGAGTGTGCCAATGCAATTGCGCTACCTGTGTGGGGCGTCTTGGAGCCATACGAGCAGGATGAGGAAATTGACGACTGGTTATCGCGCGCCATCAATCGGCCAGCTGGAAAAATTGTCGAGTTTTGGATCAATGGCCTTTCGCTGCTCTTGAGCGGCAAGACTGGAACCGAGCGAGTCCTTCCTGAAAATTACCGGCAATGGTTCACGATGGTGGTGCAGGACCCAACCTCGAAGGGTGGGTTAGGACGCAGTTTGCTAGCCAGTCAGACGGCTTTTCTGTTCAGCCTTGATGAAATTTGGGCACAGCAACACATCGTCTCTCTGTTTATAGATGTTGATAGACAAAAGTTTGCCCAGGCCTGGGATGGCTTCCTAGTATGGGGAAGGTTGTATCCAGCCCTGGTCGAGGCATTGATGCCGGCTTTCATCTCGGCAATAGAGTCGCTTGGTACAGTCCTACCTAAGCAGAGACACCGCTTCGTTGAGTTCTACACAGCGCTTGCCGTGTTTCACGTCGCTGATCCGATGCAGCAGCTGTTACCGGCGCTCTTCCAGCACGGGTCATTAGAAGATCGAACCGGCTTCGCCGCTCATCTCGGATACTTCCTTCGCCAAATGCAACAGGATGCCAAGCAACGGCTATGGGACAGTTGGCTGCACCTTTACTGGCAGGATCGGCTTCAAGGAGTGCTTGCTGTGCTGGATGAGGCGGAAATTCGCAAGATGCTGGAGTGGTTGCCTTATCTTGGAGATGCATTCCCCTCAGCGGTATCGTTGTCTATTCGCGCTCCGACGATTCAAATTGAACACAGCAGTCTGCTGTACGAGCTCCGCGACAACGAGTCGGTTACACGCTATCCCGACGAGACCGCAGAGCTGCTCATTTACTTGTGCAACTGCGTTGTTGCTTACCACGCCGCAGATTTGGCCAGGGTGGCTGCCCGTTTGCCTACGCTTCACCCGGATTTGCGACGCAGGCTTGATGAAGGCTTGGCCCGCATTGGCGCCAATCTCAATAGGTGACTGATGCCCCCCGTGGGGGGTTATCCGAGAGACGGCGAGACCTGCTTTGAAAAGCGAGAAGAGCACTACCTCTTATGCAGTCTGCGACGGCGGCTGATGAGTTAACAGATTCGGCTTTACTACCGCGTTGATGGTGCCGCAGCTCGAATCTACAGCGCGTGTGCTCCTTGCCATCCGGCAGCTATTGGCCGTTTTTAGCCTTTCGCAAACGATCTCAACGCTTGCCAATTGCCTAAATACCTTTGCCGTTGCAGGCATCCATAACGACAAGAGCCCGACCTTTTCAGGCCGGGCTCTTGTGCGTCTCGCCGGAGCGAGGGGGAGTGGTTTAGCGAATGCCCGCGTTGCGCAAGGCGGCCGGGGTGTAATCGTTCATCCGGGTGCGGTCAACGAATTGAGTGGCTTTCTTCGATTCGTTGGTCATGCCGATGACGTTGTAGCGGCCGGAGATCAGGTCATAGATGCCGATCATGGAGTTCAGCGGCGTCTGGTGCTGGTAGTCGTTGACGGCATACCCCTCACCGACCCTCCAGAGCTGACCGCGACCGTCGTAGTGGTCGGCCTCGGCCAACTGCCAGGTGTCTTCGTCGAAGTACATGTCGCGCTTGGCGTAGATGTGTCGCTCACCCTCCTTCAGAGTGGCAACGACATGCCAGACGCGGTGCAGTTCGTAGCGGGTCAGATCCTGGTTGATGTGGCCGGGTTTGATGATCTCGGCGTACTTATGCTTGGGCGACGCCAGCTGGTAGTTGTTGTACGGGATGTACCGCTCTGTCTTGCCGACCAGCTTCCAGTCGTAGCGGTCCGGAGCGCCGTTCATGAGGTCGGTGTTGTCGGCGGTGCGCATGCCGTCGGAGCCTGAGCCTGGGCCGTCGTAGGCCACCTGGGGGGCGCGCCGGACGCGGCGCTGGCCAGCATTGTAGATCCAGGCCATGCGCGGCTCCTTGACCTGGTCAATGGTCTCGTGGACCAGCGTGACGTTGCCGGCCAGGCGGGCAGGGGCGGTGATGCTCTGCTTGTAGACGTATAGGAGGTTGCTGGCCTGGTTAGGGTTGATTCCATCCATGAGCTGGGGATAGCTCAGCTCGTCGCCATATTCGACGAGAGCGTAAGAGCCATCGGTCTGCGGCGCGACCTGGGCTGCATGGCGAGTGGTGTTGCCGCCGCGGTAGCGGTTGGTATGGTTCCAGTACACCTCGACGCCGCTTTTTGGAATTGGGAAGGGGGTGTAGCGGGTTTCGGTGAAGTTGGCCAGGCCGTTGCCGCCATCGGTCAGCTCGGTGCTCACCGCACCCTTCTTCACGGCATCGTAGACGGCCTGCGGCATGCTGGCGGTGCGGTGGGTTTTGTACACCGGAATCTTGTAGCTGGCGCCGTAGCGTTTGAACATCGCCAGTTGCCCTGGGGTCAGCTTGTCCTTGTACTGCTCGGCGTTCGCTGCGGTGATGGTGAACAGCGGCTGCTCGCCGGCGAACGGATCGCCGAGGAAGCCATTGCTGTCCACCGGCGCCGCGCCGGGTTTCAGGCCGCCGTCCCAGGCTGGGATGCTGCCGTCGGCGTTGCCTTCCTTCTGCGCGCCTACCGGGGTCAGGGTGGTGCCCAACTTGTCGGCTTCCTGCTGAGAGACGGCGGCCATCACGCTGGAGGCCAGTAGGCTCAGCGCCAAGACACCCATTTTCATCATTGTTGTTTTCATGTTGTGTTTCCTCTTGCACGCGCCGATCAGAAGTTCACGCCGAAGCTGAGCGCGACGAAGTCGCGATCGGTGTTGGTGTTGAAGTCACCGCCGAAGAAGTCCGTGTAGCTCAGGCTGGCGGTGTACGTGTTCTTGAAGTCGGCATCCAGGCCGACACTGACCGCCTTGGTGCCTTCTTCGAAGTTCGGCCCATAGCCTTCTACGTCATGCGACCAGGCCAGGTTCGGCGCCAGGTTGATACCGGCGAAGACGTTCTGGTAATCCAGGCGGGCGCGGGCGCGGTAGCCCCAGGAGTCGGTGGTGTAGAAGCCGTCGTCGTTGCATTCCTGCTGCGGGTTGCTGGGCCGGGTTACGCCATTGGGCTGACCGGGCACCTGACCGGGAGACCCCAGGCATACCGCATTGTTGATACCGGGGAACTGGCCCCCACCAAAACTCGGGCTGCGGCCGAAGCGCAGGTCGGTGCCGTCGCTCTTGCCCAAACCGTTGATGCGGTTGTAGCCGACCTCGCCGACTAAGGTCAGGCGGCTCGCGCCCATCACCTGGTCGATGAACTGGGTGGCGGTCATCTGCGCCTGCAGCACCGGCATGCGCTCGTAGCCGGCGATATTGGCGCCCGGCGCATTCTGCGCATGACCGGTGGTGATGACCGGCGACATGGCCACCCCGGCCACTTGCTGGTTCAGTGCCGCCAGGTTGAGGTCGGGGGTATTGATCTGCAGCGGCATGTTCGGCCGGTAGCTGACTTCGCCGCCCAGCGAAGTGCCGCCGACGTTGGTCTGGAAGCTAACGCCATACAGGCGGATATCTTCCGGGTAGTCGATGAAGTAACTCGCTCCACGGATCCGATCGATGGCGTTGAGGGATGCGGCTGTCGTTGCTCCGGCGATAAAGTTGTTTACCGTAGTCCGCTTCAGGCTCAGGAACGGGCTGCGGCTGTGGTAGTTCATCGCATAGGCGCCGAACTCGGTGTCGTGCAGTTCCGGCGCGAACCAGCGCAAGGCCAAGCCCCATTGCCCGCTATCACCCGGTTCGTTGTCTTCGAGGCGGGGGATGTACGCGTCTTGAGTGCCGGCGCGAATGCCGCCCGCCAAGGTGGCGGAACTGACTGCCGGATTGCCCGATTGCGAGACACCAGGGGCCAGGTCGAGACCGGTCACAACCAGGCGATCGTTGCAGCCCTTCGGCACGCCATCGTTGCCGAAGAAGGTGCCGCAGTTGTCGACCACGCTGTTGTCCCACTCCAGCTGGTAGAAGGCCTCGGCGTTGAGGTTTTCGGTCAGCCCTTGGGAGACATAGAGCATATTGACCGGGATCAGGCCTTCCTTGACCTCGGCGCCGGGGCGGCGCAGGGCGGCGACGTCGATCGGGTTGATTGAGTTGATGCTGTTGCCAATGAAGGTGCTCTCGCCCCAGCTCACTACCTGCTTGCCCAGGCGCACGTTGCCCGGCAGGTCGCCGAGGTTGTAGTTGTGGTAAACGAAGGCATCGAGGAACTCGGCGCCGGAGGACTTGGCTAAGTCGTCGCGGCCGCTGTCGTCGATGTCGTAGAACAGGCGGTGTTCGTCCTTCAGCTCGAAGTCGTACCAGTACTTGCCGCGCACGAAGACGCCGGAATCGCCGTACTTCAGCTCGAGGTCGTGCACGCCCTTGAAGATCTTCGAGAAGGTCTCGCCCTTCTTGAAGTTCAGGCGGTTGTCGTCGACCGTGCGAGCGGAGGAGTTGCCACGCACCCCTTGCGAGTTGAAGTTGGAGATGAAGTCCGGATCGCCGCCACGCACCGCCCAGCTGGCGCCCACGGACAGCGATGAGTCGAATTGCCCCTCGATTTCCCCGATATTGAAGTTAATGGCGTGAGCCTGTGCACTCACGCCCAAGGCGACGGCTGCAGCCAGCAGATGCGGCTGAAAGGCCCCGCGCTTTGTTGTTCTTGTCATGCGGCGCTCCAGTGTATGGATCAGATGGAGCAGCCATCCTAGGCAGCCGCCTGAAAAGACTGAATTGTCCGATCAGTCATTTCGCGCATTGTCCGAAAGCTCAATTTCGACCTTGATTCCACCTCGTTTGGCAGCGCCTCAGAGCGACATTGGCAGACATAGGGGGACGCGGTGTTGCCGAAGGTAACAGCCTCCCGCAGCCGCCTGGCAGGCGGGTTTCGAGCGTTTTTAGGCGCGTTTTTACCTCGAACGAAGGATAGGGAAAGCACCCTTACGCACGAATAATTGCTGCACTTGTCCTTGTGGCGACCACTTGAGGCTGGGAGGGTGTGATGACGCGGTGTCTGGTAACGACGATCCAAAGCGCGCAGGGCGTGGACGAGGAACCGCCGCGCCAGCCCTTCGCCTATCTGCCTCGGGAACGGCTCACCAGTGAACTGCTCACGCGTCCTCGGCGGCTGCGCTTGCTATGCGCTCCGGCTGGCTACGGCAAGACGGCGCTGCTCAATGCCTGTTTGTCTCGGCGGGCGGGGGGAGCGCGGCATGTCTGGCTTGATATGGCCGGCCGGCCTCTGACGCTGGAGCAGTTCTGCATGCAGCTGTCGACTCGACTCGGTGCCGAGGCCGCACAGTGCCGAGCCCCCCAGGCGTTGCTGGAGTACTTGGGGCGGGCCAGTGACCTCTGGCTGATCCTCGACGATTTTCCGACCGAGCGTTGCGCCGGGCTCGACGACTGGCTTGACCAGCTACTGCACTCTGCAGCGCCGGTTCAGCTATGGGTAAGCTGTCGCCGGCGTCCGGCGTGGCGGCTAGGGCGTTTGCTGGCGGATGGCGAACTGATTGAGCTGGACGCAGCGCTGCTGGCGTTCAGCCGCGAAGAGTTCGAGGCGGTGGTCGAGCTCTTTGAGCCCGATATCTCCCCGTCCTCCCGCATAAGCCTCTGGAGCTCGACGCGTGGCTGGTGTGCGGGAGTGCGTCTATTGCTGAGCGTGCCCGGGTGCCACGACCGCACCGGAACCGCTTGGGTGCGTGCCTACCTTGGTGACGAAGTGCTCGCGAGTCTGTCCCCGGACGAGTGTCGGTTGCTGAGCAGAATGGCCTACTTGCCGCGGATCTCGGCCAGTTTGTGCGACCAGCTCTGGCCCGACTTGGGCGCGGGCGATCTTTTCCAGGGCTTGTTGCAGACGCAATCATTCTTCCTGCCCCTAGAGGGACCGGATGACTCTTGGTACGGCATGCTGCCGGTCGTCTCCACGGCATTGCGCCAAGAGCTTGGAGCGGCCGAGTTGAATCGCTTGCGATTGGATGCCTGTCGCCTGCTCTATGCCGATGGCTTCATCGACGAGGCCATTGAGCTGGCCTTGTCGGCTGGCCAGATGGAGATGGCAGCCTGCTACATGGAACGCCTGAAGCTGGACTGGATGTATGTTGCGCGCAATCTGCGTACCTGGTTGGAGTGGCGTTCGCATCTGTCTTTGCAACTGCTGGAGAGCACGCCGAGCCTGATCTATATGAATGCCCGGGCGCTGCTCAGCACTTGGCGTCTGGATGAGGCGCATGCGTGCATCACGCGGCTGTCCAGCCTGTATCCGCAGCCCAGGGTGCAGGTGAACGTACGCATGATGGCCAACTGGCAAGCGCTGCAAGGCACCCTCCAGGGGCTGCGAGGCGACGCTGCGGGAGCCCGCGAACATTGCGCGGCGGCCTTGCAGCACCTCGAAATGCGCGACTGGCAATCGTCATTCCTCTGCTATTCGACCCTCTCCCGGGTGGCGATGGCAGAAGGCGAGCCCGAGCAGGCCCACCGCTGGCAACAGGCGTCGCTGACGCTGGCGCGGCGCCAGGGCTGCCTCGCCAGCGAGGTGTTGATCAATGCCGACCGGATTCGCCAGCTGATTCTCGCTGATGAACTGGAACTGGCCGGGTTGATGCTCGGTGAGTGTTTCGACCTGATCAGCGCCGACAACACCCACCACAGTCTGCTGTTAGGGCGGCTGCAGATGCTGGAAGGCGAGCTGTATTTGTTGCGCGGTGATCTGGATGCCTGCGAAAAAGCGTTGAAGGCGGGGCTGGAAAATGCCCTGGCGAGCGCCGATCCCTATGCTTTGCATGCGTGGGTAGGATTGGCGGAAGTGGCGGCCTGCCGTAACGATTTTGATCAGGCCCGCTTCCAGCTCTGTCGGGCGGAGCGGCATATGCAATGCGGGCGAGTGGAGGAGGGCTGCTACCAATTGCTGCTCGACTATCAGCAGCTGCGATTGCTGGCTCGCCAGGGCGCTTGGGAACGTATGCTGCCGCTGGCACTCGCCGCTGAGGCCGCGCTACTGGGCACTTCCCGGCGCTTGCCGCCGCTGCATTCCCCGTCGCTACCGCAGCGCTTCCAGCTGCTGCTGGCGTTGGCGGAGTGGGGCACTGGGCAAGGGCAGGCCGCGATGGAGCGTTTGCGCAGGTTGCTCGCGGACTGCGAGCAGCTGTGCTTTCGCGGACTGAGCGCCGAAGCTCGAGTCGCCCTGGCGCGGGTGGAGCAGGAGCTGGGCAGTGAACCGGACGCGCCTGCTGGCCAGTCGTCGCGGCCGCTGGTCAACACGAGCCTGTTGTATGGGCGACATTCTCAGCGGGGCGTTTCGCCTCTCGCGAATCGGCAACAGGGTGGCGATGGGCTCACGTCGCGCGAGTTTTCCGTTCTGGAGTTGGTGGCCCAGGGCCTGTCCAATCAGGAAATAAGTGATCGGCTTTTCATTTCTCTAAGCACGGTCAAGGCACACGCCGTGAGCATCAACCACAAACTCGGCGTCAAGCGGCGGACCCAGGCCGTGATGCGGGCGAAGTCGATGGGCATGCTGGCCTGACCGCAGATGATTTCAGTCGAGCAGGCCATGGGCCCGAGCGATGGCGAGGACTTCGGTACGGCTCTTCGCCCCCAACTTCCCACTGACGCTGCGCAAGTGACTCTTCACGGTGTGCTCGGAGAGGCACATTTGTTCGGCGATGGCGCGGTTTCGGTTGCCCGCCGCCAGTAGACGGATCACATCGATCTCGCGAGCGGTCAGCTGCAAATCAGCTTGCGGAGTCGTCTTCGCTCCATGCTGCGTTTCGTAGCGGTGCAGCAGGTCGGTGATGAAGGCCGGCGAAATGTTCAGGCTGCTGCACAGGGCCTGGAAGGAGACTGCCCAACTGCGCATAAGTTTTTCCAGCGCTGCGCCCTCGTCGAGGAAGGTCCGCAGAAACCCCTCCTTGCTGGCCAGCTGCAACGCCGCGGTGAGGGTTGTCAGGGCGTCTTTGCGTCGGCCCGTTCCGGCCTGTGCCATTGCCAGCAACAGGCGCAGCTTCAAGGCCCGACGATAATGCTGATACTGCAGTGCGGTTTCGATGGCGGGGCGCAGGGCGGTAACGGCCTCTCGGTACTGGCCGCGGGCGATCTGCAGGCGTTGCCGAGCGATGAACGGGGTGTCGGTATCGCAACTGTTCGTCGATCGATCCGGTCGTACCCAGCCGCCGGATAGCTCCGCGGAGTGGAGTGCCTGGGCGGCGATATCCAGACGATCCTCCAGGGTGGCGACGCGGGTACGCTCCAGCCAGACCGCGCAGAGTATGCGCATGGAGCCACTGCCTCGCCCCAGTTGTTCCAGCTCGGCCAGGTGATGCAGCCAAGCATCGCGGTCACCCAGCTGCAAGGCGATGCGTGCCAGAAGCACCAGGCGGGTGATCAGGGAATCCGATCCGGCGATATCCAGTGCGTCAGCCGGAATGCCGGCGAGGATGTGGCCTGCCTTGACCAGCTCGTCGCCCTCGTAAAGCACGACGGCCCGCAAGATATCCAGCGTCGGTTTGCCTGCCCCCCACTTGCTGCTCTGCTCGGGAGTCTCAGTCAGGCGGGCGGCCTCCAGTCGAGCGGAAGAGTCGCGCAAATGCCCCTGGGTCAGTTCGAGCGTACTTTCAATGTAGGTCGCGATTCCCCCCAGAAGCGCCCGGCCGCCCTGCGAGCCTTGGTGCGCCATCTCGGTCAAAATGTGGCGCGCATCGTCGTAGCGGCCGGCATAGACCAGACAGAAGGCCAGCGGTGTCGCCACGATGCTGTACTGCAGGCCGTCGTGTGGCGATAGGCGTTCGATCTGGGTTTGACCCAAGGCAAGTGCGGCATCCAGCTGATCGGTGAGCGCCAGTAACAGGCAGCGGATGGCCTGGATTTCCGGCCCGGCCGGGTGGCGCTCGACGACCCGCATGGCGTGCTGATAGCGGCGATCGAGCAGCAGCGTCCAGGCGTGGCTCAGCACCAAGCGTGGGTAGACATCGAGAACATCCGCAGGCAATCGCTCGAGCCAGCGCAACAGCAGGCGCAACCGGCCGGCATCGACCAGCGCGTCGAGCTGGCGGTCCAGCAGTTCCGCGCCAGCCGCCCAGTCTGTCGCCTGCAGGTGCTGCTCGATGGCTGCCAAGGGGCGCTCAGTCTTCAGATACCACTGCGCAGCACGTCTGTGGAGGTGTTCGGCCTGCCCGGGAAGCTGACGTTCCAGGGCGTGAGACAGGAACTCGCGGAACAGCCGGTGATAGCGATACCAGTGACGCTGCGGGTCAGTCGGCTGGATGAATAGATTGGCGCGCTCGAGTTGGTCAATCAGCGCCTGGCTGTTATGGCTGCCCAGAAGCTCGTCACAGAGCGGGACGCAGAAGTCGTCGAGGATGCTGGTCTGCAACAGGAAGTTGCGCAGTTCCTCGCTTTGGTTCGCGAGGATGTCCTCGGCCAGGTAGTCGGCCAGCTCTAGGCTGGACCCGGAGAGCAAGTGGATGAAGGCCGTCCGGTCGCTGCGGCCTTGTAATGACAGGGTGGCCAGGTAGAGGGCGGTGATCCAGCCTTCGGTGCTGTGCTGCAAGCTGGCGACTTCGCTGTCGTCCAACTCCAGGCCGCAGGTCTCGCGGAGGTAGGTGGCGGTCTCCTCGGGGGTGAAGCGTAACGCGGCGGTGCCAATCTCGAGCACCTGGCCCTGGGCACGTAGCCGACCCAGGCTGATGTCCGGTGTGGTTCGGGAGGCAATTACCAGCGATCCGCACGCGGGCAGGGCTTCGAGCAAGCGCCGGATGAAGTCCAGCGCCGCGGGCGCAGTGAGCGCCTCGAAGTCGTCCAGCAAGATTGAAAATGGTTCGTCCAGGCTGCCCAGGTAGGTGAGTAGCGAGGTTTCGTCTCCGCGCACCGATTCTCCGGGCTGAAGGCCTGCGCGCAGGTGAGCCGCCAGGCGACGCGGCTGGTTGTCGGCCGCGTCGAGGTTCAGCCAGAGCACCCGGCGCCCCTGCGCAAGGCAGTGTTCGCGGTACAGGCGCAGCAAAGTGGTCTTGCCGAAGCCGGCAGCGGCGCTGATCAGGATGAGGCGGGGCGCGTCGGCGTCACTCATGCGCTGCAGCAAAGCGTGGCGAGGGAGAGGGCTGGTCACTGCCCTCGGCACGCTGAACTTGGTGGGGTGGATATGCAGTTCAGAGGGGCCGGCATTGCCAGTTTCGGTGAGGTCCGGCCACGCCTGGTGTGCCGGTGCTTCCGCGACAGTGGGGATCAGGCTCAGGCGCGCCAACAGGTCTGGGCGGTCGAACATCGAACTCTCCGGCAGGCACGCCGCCGTGCGGCAATAGTCACGGCGGCAGGCCTTCGTTTGTAGGTCTTTCGCCCATATTGCCACGCTCATAAGGGCTGAGAAGCCCCGATGGTGCTCCACAGGTAGAAAAGGGCCGAGTTTCGCTCGTTCGAGTGATTGTTCGTGTGGTGTCGCCGGCTAGCCTGTCGCTGCGTTGGCCTCGCGAGTCAGCGAGGACATTCCACGACAAGAGAGGCAAGCGATGGCGGGACCATTGGCAGGTGTGAAAGTAATTGAGATGAATGCAATCGGCCCGGCGCCGTTCGCGGTGATGTTGCTCGCCGACATGGGCGCCGAGGTGATCCGCATCGATCGGCAGGTCTCCGGCTTCCTCAACGGCGACGACAGCGTGATCGGCCGTGGCCGGCGCAGCCTGGCCATCGACCCGCGCAAACCAGGTGCCACTGAGGTGCTGCTGCAGCTGATCGAGGGCGCAGACGTGCTGGTGGAGGGTTTCCGCCCCGGCGTCATGGAGCGCCTCGGCCTTGGTCCCGACATCTGTCTCGCGCGTAACCCGAAGCTGGTCTACGGCCGCATGACCGGCTGGGGGCAGACAGGACCGCTGGCATCTAGTGCCGGGCATGACCTCAACTACCTGGCGATCACTGGTGCCCTGCATGCCATGGGGCATGCCGATCGCGAACCGACGCCGCCGCTACACCTGGCCGGCGACATGGGCGGCGGGGCGATGTTTCTCGCGTTCGGTGTCGTCTGCGCGCTGTTCGAGGCGCGTAAGTCGGGCGCAGGCCAGGTAGTGGACGCGGCCATCAGCGACGGCGCGGCGCTGCTCAGCACGATGTATTACGAGCTCAAGCAGCGCGGTGAGTGGCGCGGTCGTGGCGAGAACATGTTCGACGGCGGTGCGCCGTTCTACGGTTGCTACGCCTGTGCCGATGGCGGCTTCGTGTCCATCGGCTCGATCGAGCCGCAGTTCTATCAATTGCTCCTCGAACTCTGCGGAATCGACGATCCAGCCTTCAAGGCCCAGTGGGACCGCGGGGAATGGCCGGCGCTGCGCAGCAAGCTGGAAGCGCTATTCCGCACCCGCAGTCGTGACCAGTGGTGCCAGCTGTTGGAAGGGACGGATGTGTGTTTCGCCCCGGTGCTGGATTTCAGCGAGGCACCTGCCCACCCGCATCACCTGGCGCGGGGCACCTTCATGGAGAGCAACGGGGTCGTCCACCCAGCCCCTGCTCCGCACCTGAGCGCGACTCCTGCAGTCGCCGGCAAGGTCGTGCGCAACGGCGAGCACAACCTGGAAATTCTCCGCGAACTCGGCCTAGACGAAGTGGCTATCGCCACGTTGCGATCGGCCGGGGCAATTGCCTGAAGGGGTGGGGTACCCCACTCCCTCCGCGCTGGATACAGGTGGCCGGGCATGCGCGACCATCAAGTCATGGAGCTCCCGGATCGATAGACGACCGCAGCCCAGCAACTGACCAACTGATAGTGGAGATAGAAATGTCGCAGAAAACCTATGTTGCCGGTGTCGGCATGATTCAGTTTGCCAAACCTGGCCAGAGCGGTAGCTACGTCGAGATGGGTGCCGAGGCGATCCGCCTGGCCCTGAAGGATGCCGGCATTGACTACAACCTGGTGCAGCAGGCTTATGCAGGCTACGTCTACGGCGACTCCACCTGCGGCCAGTCGGCACTCTACGAAGTCGGCATGACCGGTATCCCGGTGATCAACGTCAACAACAACTGCGCCAGCGGCTCGACCGCCCTGTACCTGGCCCGCCAGGCGGTGGAAAGCGGCGCGGTGGATTGCGCCCTGGCCTTCGGTTTCGAGCAGATGCAGCCGGGCGCGCTGAAGAGCTCCTGGAACGATCGAGAGCCGGCCATGGGCAAATCCTATCGTGCCGCTTCCGAAGTCTTTCCGGAGGGTGTCGGCATGCCAGGGGCGCTGATGCTCTTCGGTGGCGCCGGTAAAGAACACATGGAGAAGTACGGCACGCAGATGAGCACCTTTGCCGCGATCCGCGCCAAGGCCAGCCGTCACGCCGCCAACAACCCGCTGGCGGTGTTCAAGAAAGTCGTCACTACTGAAGAAGTAATGGCCGACCAAGTGGTCTGGGAGGGCGTGATGACCCGTCTGATGGCCTGCCCGCCGACCTGCGGTGGCGCCGCGGCGATCCTCGTGTCCGAGCGCTTCGCCAAGAAGCACGGCCTGCGTACCGACGTGGTGGTCCTCGCCCAAGCCCTCGCCACCGACAAGCCGGCAGCCTTCGACCCGCCGTCGATGATCGAAATCGTCGGCAGTGGCATGACCCGCCAGGCCTCCCAGGAAGTCTACGAAAAAGCTGGCGTCGGCCCGCAAGACATCCGCGTTTGCGAGCTGCACGACTGCTTCGCCCACAACGAACTGATCACCTATGAAGGCCTGGGCTTCTGCCCGGCTGGTGGCGGCGAGAAGTTCGTCATGGACGGTGACAACACCTACGGCGGTCAGGTGGTGATCAATCCGTCCGGCGGTCTGCTGTCCAAAGGTCACCCGCTGGGCGCCACCGGTCTGGCGCAGTGCTTCGAGCTGACCCACCAGCTGCGCGGCACCGCTGGCGCGCGTCAGGTCGAGAACCTGCAGCACGCCCTGCAGCACAACCTCGGCCTCGGCGGCGCTGGTGTCGTGACCCTCTACGGTCGCGGTTGACACGTCCCCGCACGCGCGCCCTTGAAGGCGCGCGATTCCCCGGATAAACGACAGGAAACACTGACATGGCAGACAAGAGTCTGATCGGTCGCTCCACCGGAATGAGCACCTGTGAAGTGGAGAAGGGCCGTCTGCGCTTCTTCGCCAAGTCGATCGGCGAGACCGATCCCATTTACACCGACGAGGCAGCGGCTGAGGCCGCCGGTTATCCGTCCCTGCCGGTGCCACCGACCTTCCTGATGTGCCTGGAGAGCGAAGGGCGCAATGCGCAGGCGATCGTCGAAGAGGTCATGGGTTTCGACCTCGGGCGCATCCTGCATGCCGAGCAGGAGTTCACCTATTACGGAATGGCGTTTGCCGGCGACCTGCTGACCTTCGATACCCACATCGCCGATGTGTACGAGAAGAAGGGCGGTGCGCTGCAGTTCGTCGTCCAGCAGACCCGCGTCATCAACCAGAAAGGCGAGCACATCGCCGACATCCGTTCGTCGCTCGTGCAGCGTTGAGGAGCAGGCCATGACTATCCCGCAATACAGCAATGTGCAGGTCGGCGACGAACTGCCCTTGATGAAGCTGCGCCCGATCGATCGCACCATGCTGGCGCTCTATGCCGGTGCCTCGGGCGATCACAACCAGATCCATATCGACATCGACTTTGCCCGCAAGGCGCGTCAACCCGACGTGTTCGCCCACGGCATGTTGTCCGCCGCCTACCTCGGTCGCCTGCTCACCCACTGGGTGCCGCAGCGGCAGATCCGCAAGCTGGCGGTGCGCTTCACGGGTATCACCCAGCTCGGCCACATCCCGCGCCTGACCGGGCGTATCGCCGAGAAATTCGAGGAGAACGGCGAACAGCGCGTGCGCCTCGATATCCAGTGCGCCAACCAGTACGGCGAACCCAAGCTGGTCGGCGAAGCCGTGGTGGCGCTGGCCTGAACCCCCCCATACGAACAAGTCGTAGGACGGGTGTAACCCGCCAAGCAGCCACTCCGGCCTGGCGGGTTGCACCCGCCCTACGGCAAGAACCTGAATAGGAATAGAACGAATGAAAAAGCTCGAAGGTAAAGTCGCCCTGGTCACCGGTTCCGGTCGTGGCATCGGTCGTAGCGTCGCGCTGCAATTGGCCGCCTACGGCGCCAAAGTCGTGGTCAACGACCTGGATGCCGCTCCGGCTGAAGAAGTAGTCGCCGAGATCCGTGCTGCGGGCGGCGAAGCCGTGGCCTGCGTCGGTAGCGTGACTGCAGTCGATTTCGCCGACCGCTTCGTGCAGACCGCCGTCAAGACATACGGCGCCATCGACATCCTCGTCAACAACGCCGGTTACACCTGGGACAACGTGATCCAGAAGATGAGCGACGAGCAGTGGTACGCGATCATCGACTGCCACCTGACCGCGCCATTCCGCATCCTGCGCGCCGCCCAGCCGATCATCAGCGCCCAGGCCAAGAAAGAAGCCGCTGAAGGCAAGGAAGTGTTCCGCCGTGTGGTGAACATCTCCTCCATTGCCGCGGGCGGCAACGCCGGACAAACCAACTACTCTGCTGGCAAGGCCGGCATTCTCGGCATGACCAAGACCCTGGCCAAGGAGTGGGGCCGCATGAAGGTATGCGTCAACGCCGTGGCCTTCGGCTTTATCGAAACCCGCATGACCCAGGCGCTGGCCGGCGACGAGAGCAAGACCATCAACATCGAGGGTCGTGTGATCAAGGTTGGCGTGCAGAAGGCCGTGGTCGATGGCGCCAGCCAGGTAATTCCGCTGGGTCGCCCGGGTACTCCGGACGAAGCAGCCGGTGCGGTGGTCATGCTGTGCCTGCCGGAAGCCAACTACGTGTCCGGCCAGACTATCGTCTGCGGCGGCGGTCACGGCAACGTCTGAGCCTGAGAGGAATCCGACATGCAACTGGACAATTACCGTTCCCCCTGGGTGAACGAAGAGCTCTCCGCCTTCGGCGACAGCATCCGCCGCTTCGTGCGTGAGCGCATGGCGCCGCATGAGGATGAATGGCGTGCGCAACACCAAGGCGACCGCGCCACCTGGTTGGCCTGCGGCGAGATGGGCATGATCCTGCCGGACATCCCTTCCGAGTATGGCGGCGCCGACGGCACTCCGGCGCACTACGCCGTGGTGCTGCAGGAGCTGGCCTATGGCGGCTCGGCCAGTATCGCGCTGAGCATCAACCATATCGTCGGCCACTACATCCTGGCCGGCGGCACCGAGGCGCAGAAGCAGCAGTGGCTGCCGAAGATCGCTTCGGGCGAGGTGATCTGCTCCATCGCCATGACCGAACCGGGCACCGGTTCTGACCTGCAGGGCGTGCGCACCCGCGCCGTCAAGCAGGGCGACAAGTACGTCATCAGCGGCTCGAAGACCTTCATCAGCAACGGTCAGTTGAGCGACATGGTGGTGGTGGTCGCCAAGACCGATCTGGAAGCCAAGGGCTCGAAGGGTATCTCGTTGTTCATCGTCGACACCAAGACGCCGGGCTTCCAGCGCGGCAAGTGCCTGGACAAGATCGGCATGCCGGGCCAGGACACCTCGGAAATGTTCTTCGAGGACTGCATCGTGCCGGCCGACTGCCTGCTCGGCGGCGCCGAAGGGCAGGGCTTCATCCAGCTGATGCAGCAATTGCCATACGAGCGCGCGGAAATCGGCATCCAGGCCGTCGCCCACATGGAGCGCGCCCTGGCCCTGACCGTGGAGTACACCAAGGAGCGCAAGGCCTTCGGCAAGGCGATCCTGGACTTCCAGAACACCCGCTTCCAGCTCGCCGATGTGAAGGCCACGGTGGTCGCCTCGCGCACCTTCGTTGATCTGATCATCCAGCGCTGGGTCGACGGCACCCTGGACACCACCCTGGCGTCGATGGGCAAGTTCTGGCTGACCGATCGCCAGGGCGAGGTCATGGACCGTTGCCTGCAGTTCTTCGGCGGCTTCGGCTACATGAACGAGTACCCCATCGCCCGGATGTTCGCCGACGCCCGCGTCGCGCGCATCTATGGCGGTGCCAACGAGATCCAGCGCGAGCTGGTCGGTCGCTCGCTGTAAGAGAGGATTCGGGTGGCGCTCATCCACGAGAGTGCCGCCCGGTTCGCCAGGGAAGGCCTTTCAACCCTGATTGCCTCAAGAGAAGACTGTGATGGCGGAATACGCATCGGAAAACCAGCAGCGGCGCTTGCTGCACACTCGCCAGGTCACCTGCACGGGCTATCTGCGCGAGGACGGCCTGTTCGAGTTCGAAGGGCGGTTGCGCGATACCAAGTCGTATGACACCACGCTGTTGTTCAGCAGCATTCCTGCCAACGAGCCGGTGCACCAGATGCTGATCGTCATGACCGTCGACCAGGATCTGCTGATCCACGACCTGAAGGCTGTCACCGAGGTCGGGCCGATGCCGTTCTGCAGCCAGATAAACGGCGCCTATGCGGCCTTGAAGGGGCTGCGCATAGGTTCAGGCTTCAAGAAACGGCTGCTCGAACGCGTGGGCGGCGAGCAGGGCTGTACCCACCTGACCGAACTGCTCGGCCCGATGGCGACTACCGTTTACCAGACAGTTTCCATGCTCGCCTATGGCACCCCGCGAGAGCGGGCGGCAGTCGATCCGGCCAACGGGTTTTCTGGCAACCAATGGGTGATCGGCACCTGCCATGGCTACCGCAGCGATGGCGAAGCCGCGAACATATTACTGGCCCGCAGCCGAGCGGCCGCAGCGTTGCCGCTGGCTGTGGCCGTCGACTGAAGGCCCCGGACGGGGCATGAGTGACTTGGTGTTGCATGCAGCCTGCACAGCGCGCATCCGCCAATAACAACAAGAGTGGAGGTTCAGATGTACATCACCCAAGGCTTACACCGCCACATGCAGCAGCGCCCTCAGGCAACTGCCATTCGCGAGCAGGGCCGCAGCGTCACCTTCGCCGAGCTTGGCAGCCGCATCGCTCGCCTGGCCGGCGCACTCAAGACCCTGGGCATGGCCAGTGGCGAATGTGTCGCCATGCTCTCGCGCAACTCGCAGCGCTACCTCGAATACGCGTTCGGCGTACCCTGGGCCGATGGCGTGCTGAACCCGGTCAATACACGCTGGAGCGTCGCCGAGATCGTCTATTCCCTGGACGACTCGCAATCGACCATGCTGATTGTCGACGACACCTTCAAGGCGATGGGTGAGGCGATCTTCGAACAGGCCAAGACACTCCGCCACATGATCTATGCCGGCGACGGCGAGACTCCGGAGGGCATGCTCAACTACGAGGCGCTGCTGGCGGCCGCCGAGCCGGTGGAGGACGTGCGCCGCAGCGGTGATGCGCTCCTCGGCGTCTTCTATACCGGCGGTACCACCGGCTTCCCCAAGGGCGTGATGATCAGCCACAACAACCTGGCCTTCGCCGGCCTGGCGGGGTTGACCCGGGGCTTCTACGGCAGTGGCTCGGTGTTCCTGCACGCCATGCCGATGTTCCACCTGGCCGACTTCTCGGCGATGTACGGCCAAGTGGTGACCGGTGGCGTGCACGTCGTGCTGCCGGCGTTCAGCGGCGAGTCTGCCCTGCAGGCGGTCATCGACGAGCAGGTCACGGACGTCATGCTGGCGCCGACCATGATCCAGATGATGCTCGATGCACGCGACGCCAATCCGGCGCTGGCGAAGGTCGAGTTGGCATCGATCCGCAATATCATCTACGGCGCCTCGCCGATTTCTCCGGCGCTGCTCGATCGTGCCTGCGAAGCCTTCCCCTCGGCTCGCTTCTTCCAGGGCTATGGCATGACCGAGTTGACTACCGGCGGCACCATGCTCGATCCCGAGTACCACTGCGACGCGCACCACCACAGCGGCAAGATGTATTCCGCCGGCCGTGCGATGAACTGCGTCGAGCTGCGCATCGTCGATGCCGAGGATCACGAAGTGCCGCGCGGCAGCGTGGGCGAGATCGTCGTGCGTGGGCCGAACGTCATGCTCGGCTACCTGAACAAGCCAGAGGCCACCGCGGAGGTGCTGCGCGACGGCTGGATGCATACCGGCGATGGCGGATACATGGACGAGGAGGGCTTTGTCTACATCGTCGACCGCCTGAAGGACATGATTGTCAGTGGCGGTGAGAATATCTATTCCGCCGAGGTGGAGAACGCCATCTCCAGCCATCCGGCCGTGGCGCAGTGCGCGGTCATCGGCATTCCCCACGACAAGTGGGGTGAGACCGTGCATGCGATCATCGTACTGAAGTCGGATTGCGGCAGCAGCGAAGCCGAAATCGTCAGCCACTGCCGCGATCGTATCGCCGGCTACAAGTGTCCGCGCAGCGTCGAGTTCCGTAGTGCTCTACCGCTTTCAGGAGTGGGCAAGATTCTTAAGAACGAACTGCGCAAACCGTTCTGGGAAAACCACTCGCGCAACATCGCGTAACTGCCAAAGAACAGACCGCCATGCGCCCTCTCAGGAGCATGGCGGTCTTTCCGCGTCAACCCTCGCAGGTTTCCGACTGCCGCCTGATGGGCCGGCAAAGTCTGGCTGATTGGCATACCGATACGGCGTTGAAGGATGAGATTCAGGCCTGAAACAACGCGCGGGTGATCGCCTGCGCGTCGGCGTCATGCTCTGACTGATCGAGTGTCATTGCGATCGATCGATGCGACGGGTCTATGCGCGCTGCCAACTGGTCGATCTTCGCCAGGGTCCTCGCGCTGAGCAGGCTGGCCATCTGAATCTCGGTCCGAGAGGCCTGGCCTTCGTCCAGACGCTGCAAGCTGGCGACGATCATCTGCCGAGCTGCAGACACGGCGGTGGCCATTTCGGCCAGGTGCAGGGCCAGCAGGGGCTGAATGTTGCCGGTCGTGTGTTCGCGCGTCTGCTCGACGACGTGGTCGAGCACCTGCTGCGCTTTTGCGACGCAATTCATTCCTTTGAACAGTTTACGAAGGTCGTGCAGGCGGGCGATCGTGGTCGCGTCGCCAAGCCATCGCTCCTCAGTCAGAAAGGTCTGGGTGACCTGTAAGTTGGAAAGGGGAGCCGAGGCGCTTCCGGAAGAGTGTGAATGAGAGATATCGATCCGGTCCGCATGCCGGTCCAGCAGAAAGCAGCTCTGCCCACCATTGCCATTGTTCGCGCTGCAGATGAGGAGGTCCGCCCAGGCGGCACCGCGTACCTGCTCGACAGTACCATCGAGGAGGAAGCCGCCGCGCTGGACGGTCGTGCTCAGGCCTTGGTGGTCCAAGGCGAAACCGACGATGCAGCGGCCTTCGAGGAGATCTGCCAGGTAGCCGTCGCGCGAGGTGTCCCGGGACGCCAGCAGCCACGCTGTCAGCAGGTTAGCGAGCGCTATTTCGGCCAGTTCGTCACTGCCTCTGGCCAGCTCCTCGAACAGATGGGCAAGGCTGGTCCAGTCCAACCCCATCCCGCCCAGCTCCGTTGCGACCGCTCCGCCAGGCAGGCCGAACTCGGCCAGACTCTCCAACAGCTCGAGGAGTTGTGGATGAGCTCGAGCGCCCCGCTGAAGCGTGGCGGCAATCGGCTGAATCTCCGAGCTGACGAAAGCCCGCATGCTCTGGACGAGCAAGGCCTGTTGAGAGGTGAAGTGGAGTGGCGTACGCATCCTGAAACAGTCCTGGAGGGGAAGTGCAGCCAGACTAATGCATCCACCTGGCAGGCCCACCCCTCCTGTGGATGGGGAGACTCCCTACCGCGGGTACCTTTATCGCGGTCGCGCCAACGACGGCAGGGCGCGACGGCTACGATGCACCTTAGTCAAAGTACAGCGAGTTCCCTCCAGGCCGCACGCAGGCGGGACCGGCCGTTGCGGAATAAGGAGTTCAGATGAGCCAATCACCTCTGTTGTTTAACAGCCAGTTCACACCGCCGAGGATTGGCAGCCACAGTATCTTGCGCGAGCAACTGCTCGTGCGGCTGAGCGAAGCGCGCAATAGCCGTCTGTTCCTGGTGACCGGAGGTGCGGGGTTCGGCAAGACCACGCTGGTGGCGCAATGGCGGCAGTCGCTGATCCAGGGCGGTGCGACGGTGGCCTGGTTGTCGCTATCGACTGACGAAGGCCAGTTGGAGCCGTTTTGCACCAACCTGGTGGGTGCACTGCAACAAGCCGGTATGGCGTTGGAAGGGACGCTGGTGCCTGGCGAAATCGTCTCGGATGACGCGCTGAAACCGTTTCTCTCGCTACTGGTCAACAGCGTGGCCAGGGTCAAGAGCGACCTGTATCTGATCATCGATGACTTCCAGCATGCCACCGATCCGCGTATCGACCGGTTGATACAGGGGCTCATCGAACGAGCTCCGCAGAACCTGCACATTGTCCTCGCCAGCCGGACAGTGCCGATGTTGCTGCTCGGGCGCTGGCGAGCAATGGGAGAGTTCTGCGAGATCGATGGCGAGGAGCTATTGTTCAGCTTCCGTGAAGCCTTCGCCTATCTGCGCAGCCACCTCGATCAAGGCATTGAAGTGGATGTCGCACGCGCATTGCATGACAAGACCGACGGCTGGCCCATAGGTCTACAGCTGCTGGCGATTGCCCTGAAGGCCAATCCGCGCCGCAAGCTCAGTGCAGCTGCATTGCAGCCGACCCGCCAGGCGCTGGGGGCCTATCTCGCGGAGGATGTCCTGGCGGACCTGCCGCCGCCGCTACTGGACTTCCTGCAGAAGATATCCATGCTGCGTCGTTTCAACTCGACCGTGGCCGCGCACATCACCGGGGTGGATGACGCCCAGGCACTTATTCAGGCTATCGAGGCGCGCAATCTGTTCCTGCAGCCGGTGGACGGACCGGGTGACCTGCAGTGGTTCCGCTTGCACCCTATGTTTTCGGAGTTTCTCGCCGAGCAGCTATTGGCTTCTGGGTACGACATACGCTCCTTGCATTTGCGGGCGACCCGCTGGTTCGAGGAGGCCGGACTGGTGGCGGAAGCGGCGCGCCATGCGCTGTTGACGGAAGACGTGGACTACCTGATCGGCCTGCTGGAGCGGATCAGGCCGCCGCTTAAAAGCATCAGTCATCTGAGTGAGTTCATGTGCTGGCTCGACCGGGTGCCGCTTGAAACGCTGGCCCAGCATCCGGAACTCTTCCTGATCGGCATCTGGAGCAGTGTGCTGACCCTGCGTACCGACAAGGCTGAGCAGTGGATCGCAGTCTGGCAACAGGCCGGAGTGGTGCCGGACAGGCGCATGGAACTGGCCGTGCTTAAGGCGGCGATTGCCAACCAGCGCGATGATGTAGGCCAATGCCTGCAACTCCTTGAGCCTCTGGCGGAACAGCCGCTGGATAGCCCGTTCCTCGCGCAGGTGTTTGCCAGTCTCTATATAGGTTGTCTCGGCACTGTAGGTCGCCATCACGACGCGCGCCGCTACTTCAATTCACCGCAGGCGCGTGGGCTACGTGGTAACACGCACGAGATGGCGCTGATCGCAGTCAACTCGATGGCTCACGTCGCACTGTTCGAGGGCAATATGCTGGAGGCCGTGCGAATCGGCAGCGACCTGCTGGCGGAGGCAGAGACCGTCCATGGGCGTCGCTCGGTCAGCGCCTGCAACTGCGCGGCCCTGATGGCGACCGCCTTCTACGAGCTCGATCGAATCGACGACGCCCGCGAGGCACTTTCCAACCGCCTGGACATCCTGCATATCGCCGTTCCCGAACTGATGATCAACGCGGTGTTGTGCTTCGCGCGGCTTCAGTACCTGCAGGAGTCATCGCGCAGCGCGTTGGAGTTCCTTCGGCAGCGCGAACAGCACTTCCGCCGGCTCGGTTCTGACCGGGGGGTGGCGAACATGCTGGCCGAGCAGGTGCGCATGGTGCTCGCCGACGGCGACTGGCGCCACGGTGAAAGCCTGCAGATGGTGCTCGACGACCTGCAAAAGCAGCATCTGGAACCGTGTCCACGGAGTGTGGAAATCAAGGTGCTGGCAACGCTTTCCCTGGCCCGAGTCGCCTTGTCCAGGCGCCAGCCAGAGATGGCCTTGCGGGTGCTGGTCGAGCTGGATGCCTTGGTCAGCGAGTATCAGCGCGGTGTCTGGCGGGTACGCCTGGACCTGCTGCGTTGCCTGGCGTTGGATCAATTGGGTCGCGACATCGAGGCTGGGGAGGCGCTCTGGCACGCCGTGCTCAGTGGCTATCGCCTAGGCCTGTTGAGGACTTTTTTTGACGAGGGCAAGGTCTTGTCGCGGCTGCTGCATGGCCTTGAGTGCCCAGATAATCCGGACCTGGATGCCTACCTCGATCAGCTCAAGCAGAGTCCCGGCCCGGCGCCGGTAGACAGCGAGATTGACGCGCGGATCGATGGGAAAGGCGAGCTCACCCTGCTTACCGATTTCGATGGCGGCCTGTCTTTGACCAAGCGCGAACTGGAAATCCTGGTATTGCTGGAGCAATCGATGTCTAACAAGCGCATCGCTCTGACGCTCAGCCTCAGCTTGCAGACGGTCAAGTGGAACCTGCGCAACATCTTCGGCAAGCTCGGTGTGTCCAATCGCTATGACGCCATCGTCATCGCCCGCAAACGCATAAAGCGCGCCTGAGGACCAACGCTCCGGGGGGGGCAGCCCGGAGCGCCGGTGCCTACAGCGGGTTCACCAAGTGGCCGCCGTCGACCACCAGCACGCTGACGGTCATGTACGCACCAATGCCCCTCGATGCGCCGGTGACCAGCAGCACCTTGCCGTTCAGGGAAAAGCCGTCGAAAGCACTCATCACAACACCTCGAACAGGCCGGCCGCGCCCATGCCCCCGCCGACGCACATGGTGATCACCACATACTTCACGCCACGCCGCTTACCTTCCAGCAGCGCGTGGCCGACCATCCGTGCGCCGCTCATGCCATAGGGGTGACCGATGGCGATGGCGCCGCCGTTGACGTTCAGCTTGGCCGGGTCGATGCCGAGCTTCTCGGCGCAGTACAGCACCTGGCAGGCGAAGGCTTCGTTGAGCTCCCACAGGCCGATGTCGTTGACCTTCAGGCCGTGTTGCCTGAGCAGCTTGGGCACCGCCAGCACCGGGCCGATGCCCATCTCTTCCGGGGCCAGGCCGGCCACCGCGATACCGCGATACAGGCCGAGCGGTTCGAGGTTGCGCTGCGAGGCCAGGCGCGCGTCCATCAGCACGCAGGCGCTGGCGCCGTCGGAAAGCTGGCTGGCGTTGCCGGCGGTGATACAGCCGCCGTCGATCACCGGCTTGAGTTTGCTCAGGTCGTCGAGCACGGTCTGCGGGCGGTTGCCTTCGTCGAGGCTGAGGGTGACTTGCTCGTAGCTGACCGCGCCACTGGCCTTATCGACCACCTGTTTGGTAGCGGTGACCGGAACGATCTCGGCTTCGAACAGGCCGGCGGTCTGGGCGGCGGCGGTGCGCATCTGCGACTGCAGCGCGTAAGCGTCCTGCGCGTCACGGCTGATGCCGTAGCGCGCGGCGACCAGCTCGGCGGTCTGCAGCATCGGCATGTAGGCGTGTTCGGCGTGGCGCAGCACCAACTCGTCGGGCTGGCTGTTGACCCACTCCATGTGGCGGCCTTGCACCAGGCTGATCTGCTCCTGGCCGGCGCCGATGGTCACGGCCATGCCGTCGACCATGATCTGCTTGGCGGCGGTGGCGATTGCCATCAGCCCGGAGGCGCACTGGCGGTCGAGGGTCTGGCCACTCACCGACAGCGGCAGCCCGGAAGCCAGCGCGCTCAGGCGGCCGAGGTTGCATCCGGCGGTTCCGGCGGGCATGGCGGTGCCCATCACGAGGTCGTCGATTTCGCCCGCTTCGATGCCGGCGCGCTCGACCGCGGCGCGGATCGCATGGCTGGCCATGCTCGGCGACTTGAGGTTGTTGAACGCGCCACGGAACGCCTTGGCAATCGGCGTGCGGGCGGTGGAAAGGATGACGGCTTCTTTCATGGTTTGTCCTGTCTATGGGCGTTGGCTTTTTTCCCTCGCCCCTCTGGGGAGAGGGTTAGGGAGAGGGGCGGGCGTTCAGGTCGGCACCTGTGCTAGCCCATTTCCCTCTCCCCCAGCCCCTCTCCCGTAAACGGGAGAGGGGAGCTAATGCAGCGTTTGCCTATGAATCCTGTGCAGTGAGTGGCGATCAGATCTTCTCGATCTTGGTCTTGCCGGCGGCGACCAACCGTTCCAGCAGCGCTGTCGGCTGGAACCACATCTCGCCATAGCCGCCGAGCGTGTCGCGGTAGCGGCGGAGGCTGGCCAGGACGTGGTCGAGGCCGAGGGTCTCCGCGTAATGCATCGGCCCGCCGAGGTGCGCCGGGAAGCCGTAGCCGTTGATGTACACCAGGTCGATGTCGCTGCTGCGCAGGGCGATGCCCTCGTCGAGCAGCTGGATGCCTTCGTTGATCAGGCCGAACAGGCAGCGGTCGTGGATTTCCTCGGCGGAAATCTCGCGGCGGGCGATGCCCAGGTCGGCTGCCACGCGCACCGCCAGCTCAGTCACCAGCGGATCGTCGAGACGCTCGCGGCCCTCGTAGCGGTAGAAGCCGGCATTGGTCTTCTGCCCGTAGCGCCCGAGCTTGTACAGCTCGTCGCCGAGCTGGCAGTAGCTCGGGTCGTGGGCGATCACCGCGCGGCGCGACTCGCGGATCAGGTAACCGATGTCGATGCCGGCCAGGTCCTGCACGGCGAGCATGCCCATCGCCAGGCCGAGGTCGCTGAGCACCTGGTCGATCTGCGCCGGGCTGGCGCCTTCGAGCAGCAAACGATGCGCTTCGCGCGAGTAGGGCTCGAACATGCGGTTGCCGATGAAGCCGAAGCATACCCCGGAGACCACCGGGATCTTGCCAATCTTGCGCGCCAGCTTGAGCGTGGTGGCCAGCGCGTCCGGCGCGGTCTGGGCGGCGCGTACCACTTCCAGCAGGCGCATGACGTTGGCCGGGCTGAAGAAGTGCAGGCCGATCACGTCCTGCGGACGGCGGGTCACTGCGGCGATGGCGTCGACGTCGAGGGTCGAGGTGTTGCTGGCGAGGATCGCGCCCGGCTTGCACACCTGATCGAGGGTGCGGAACACCTGCTGCTTGATCTCCAGGTTCTCGAACACCGCTTCGATCACTAGGTCGGCGTCGGCCAGGTCGGCGTAGTCGACGGTGCCCTGCAGCAGTGCCATGCGCTGTTCCAGTTGCGCCTGAGTGAGCTTGCCGCGCGTGACGCTGATCGCGTAGTTATGGTGGATCTGCGTGAGGCCGCGGTCCAGGGCTTCCGGCTTGAGCTCGAGCAGCGTTACCGGGATGCCGGCATTGGCGAAGTTCATGGCGATGCCGCCGCCCATGGTGCCGGCACCGATCACCGCGACCTTGTTGATCGGGCGCAGCGGGGTACCGGCGGCGATGCCTGGCACCTTGGCCGCTTCGCGCTCGGCGAAGAACACGTGGCGCAGAGCCGCTGATTGCGCCGAGTCCTCGGCTCGCTTGAACAGTGCCTGCTCACGGGCCAGGCCTTCGCTCAGCGGCAGGTCGCAGGCGCTCTCCACCGCGGCGAGCACCAGGCGTGGCGCCAGACGGCTCTTCCAGCGTGGCTCATTAGCGGCGCGGAAACTGGCGAAGAAGTCAGTCGGCAGGTCGGTGGCAGGGCAGGGGTAGGGCGCCGAAGGTTGGGCTGGCACCTGATTGGCGATCAGCTCTCGAGCGCAGGCGCAGGCGGTATCCAGCAGACTCTCGGCGCTGTCGGCGACACGGTCGAAGATGGCGAGCAGCGACGCGCGCGTGGCATCGATCTGCTGACCGGAGAGCATCATGTTGAGCGCCGACTCTGCGCCGATCAGCCGTGGCAGGCGCTGGGTGCCGCCGGCGCCGGGCAGCAGGCCGAGATTGATTTCCGGCAGGCCGACGCGGGTGCCCGGCTCGCCGATGCGGTAACCGCAGGCCAGCGCCAACTCCAGGCCGCCGCCGAGGGCGAGCTTGCCGATCGCGGCGATCAGCGGTTTATCGATCTCGGTCAGGCGCACCAGCAGGCTGGGCAGGTCCGGCGCGGCGAACGAGGCGCCGGTGCCGAACTCGGTGATATCGGCGCCGGCGCAGAACAGTCCGTTGCTGCCGTGGATGATGATCGCGCGGACATTCTGGTCGGCGGCGGCGCGCTCGCAAGCGTCCAGCAGGGCGGCCCGCAGTGGCTGGCCGAGGGCATTGACCGGCGGGCGGGCGAGGCCGATCAGGGCCAGGCCGTCTTCGATGCGGTAGTGGATCAGATCGCTCATGGAGGTTCCTGGTGCGCGTGAAGGTTGTCGAAAGGTCTCGCGCGCTGGCCTGGCCGTATTGCTTGTGAGGGCCACGTTGTTGCCATGAGCGACACACTTCGGCAGCAGAGGGGAGCGGCAGACACATGCAGTGAACCGTAAACCTCAACCTCCGAGACCATCCTGGGGGGTGGGGTTGGCCTGCTCCGGATGGGTTGGTTGGCACGGCTAAGGTATGGGGTGGGCTGGCCGGAAGGAGTGGGGGCGAAACAGGAAGTGGCGAGTAGCATCCGGGCGAAGGGCAACTTCGACCGCCGTCAATGCAAGAGTGGAGAGCTGACGAGATGAGAATGCTGAACAAATGGTTAGGCGGGCTGGTCATGGCGATCTGTATGCCAGTGCTGGCGCAGGCCGCCGACAAGCCCAACATCCTGGTGATCTTCGGCGACGACATCGGCTACTTCAACGTCAGCGCCTACAACCAGGGCATGATGGGCTACGAGACGCCGAACATCGACCGTATCGCCAACGAGGGCGCGCTATTCACCCACGCCTACGGCGAGCAATCCTGCACGGCGGGGCGCTCGGCCTTCATCCTCGGCGAGCATCCGTTCCGCACCGGTCTGCTGACCATCGGCCTGCCCGGCTCCCAGCATGGCATCCCGGACTGGGCACCGACCCTCGGCGACGTGATGAAGCAGCAGGGCTACACCACCGGCCAGTTCGGCAAGAACCACCTCGGCGACCGCGACAAGCACCTGCCGACCAACCACGGCTTCGACGAGTTCTTCGGCAACCTCTACCACGTGAACGCCGAGGAAGAGCCGGAGACCTACTACTATCCGAAGGACCCGGAATTCCGCAAGAAGTATGGCCCGCGCGGGGTGATCCACTCCTACGCCGACGGCAAGATCGAGGACACCGGCCCGCTGACCCGCAAGCGCATGGAAACCATCGACCAAGAGTTCGTCGATGCCACCGCGAACTTCATCGACAAGGCGCACAAGGCCGACAAGCCGTTCTTCGCCTGGTTCAACAGCACTCGCATGCACGTCTGGACCCACCTGAAGAAGGAGTCTGACGGCAAGACTGGCATTGGCCTGTATCCGGACGGCATGGTCGAGCACGACGGTCAGGTCGGCCAGTTGCTGAAGAAGCTCGATGACCTGGGTATCGCTGACAACACCATCATCGTCTACACCACCGACAACGGTGCGCAGAAGGTCAGCTGGCCGGACGGCGGCACCTCGCCGTTCAATGGCGAGAAGGGCACTTCCAACGAGGGCGGCCACCGCGTGCCGCTGCTGGTGAAGTGGCCGGCCGTGCTCAAGCCGGGCAGCCGTTTCAACAACCTGATCGCCCACAACGACTGGATGCCGACCCTGGCCGCCGCTGCCGGCAACCCGAATCTGGTCGCCGAGATGGCCAAGGGCACCACGGCCAACGGCAAGCAGTGGCGCGTACACCTGGACGGCTACGACTTCCTGCCGTTCTTCAAGGGCGAGGCGAAGGCCAGCCCACGCGAGGAGTACTTCTATTTCGGTCAAGGGGGCGAGCTGAATGCGCTGCGCTGGAACGACTGGAAAGTCGCCTTCGCCAGCTTCGAGGGCTCCATCTCCCGCTCATCGCGAACGGTCACCAACTGGCCGAGCATCACCAACCTGAAGGCCGATCCCTTCGAAACCGCGCGCAAGGAGTCGGGGCTATCAGCGCGTTGGGCCGCCGACCAGATGTGGCTGTTCGTGCCGGTGCAGGCCGAAATCGGGAAGTTCATGGCGACGCTGGAACCGTACCCCTTCCAGGAAGGCCAGAACCTCAATCCGGCCAACATCAATTACCAGAGTCTGGCGCTCAAGAAGGCGCTGACGGGCCTGCAGAAGCCGTCCACCGCACAGTGAACCCCGGACCTCCAAGCGCCGCGTTCGTCGCGGCGCTCGTGCCCTCGGCATGGGGAGGGGAGATCACTGTCAGGGCACCCAGAACAACAAGACCAGTAACTCGTGATGCGCGGCTCAAGGCCAGGCACACCGAAACAGGAGCAGGTATGTTCATTCAGAAAAAGGCGCGTGCCCTTGGCTGGCTGCTGGGGCTGTGCGCCCTGGCGATCCAGGCGCATGCCGAGACGATACTGCCGAAACCGGACTACCACTTCCCGGGGTATGTCGGGCGCACCAAACTCGACAGCGACCCGCCCAAATTCCCGGAGGTCGACCGGCCGCCGAAAGGCGCGCCCAACGTCCTGGTGATCCTCCTCGACGATGTCGGCTTCGGCCAGTTCGACGTCTTCGGTGGCGGCGTTGCCTCTCCCGGCCTCGACAGGCTGGCCGCCGACGGCGTGCGCTTCAACCGCTTCCACACCAGTGCGCTGTGCTCGCCGACCCGCGCCGCGCTGCTCACCGGACGCACGCCCCATCAGACCAACACCGGGGTGATCTCCGAACTTGGCATCGGCTACGACGGCTATACCGGCATCCTGCCGAAAAGTACCGGCACCATCGCCGAGATCCTCCGCCAGAACGGCTACGCCACCGCGCAGATCGGCAAGAACCACAACACGCCGCCGTGGGAGACCAGCGAAGTCGGTCCCTTTGACCGCTGGCCGACCGGCCTGGGATTCGATTACTTCTATGGCTTCAACGGCGGTGATACCAGCCAGTTCGAGCCGATCCTCTACGAAGGCCATAGCCTGGTCCCTCGCTCGAAGGATCCGAACTATCACCTGACCACCGATCTGGCCGACCACGCCATCACCTGGGTCAACAAGGGCAAGGCCATCGACCCGCAGCGGCCGTTCTTCCTCTATGTCGCGCCCGGCGCCGCCCACTCGCCGCACCAGCCGCCGGCCGACTGGCGCGACAAGTACAAGGGCCAGTTCGACATGGGCTGGGACAAGTACCGTGAGCTGACCCTGGAGCGCCAGAAGAAGCTCGGCGTGGTACCGGCCAATACCCAGCTGACCCCGCGTCCGGCTGATCTGCCGGCTTGGGATTCCCTGCAGCCCGAGCAGCAGCGCCTGTACTCGCGGATGATGGAACTGTTCGCGGCCTTCAGCGCGCATGCCGACTACGAGATGGGCCGGATCATCGATGCGGTGCGCAAGCTGCCCGATGGCGACAACACCCTGATCATCTATGTGGTCGGTGACAACGGCGCCTCCGCCGAAGGCGGGATGGACGGCCGCACCAACGAGTTCTCGATCTTCAACGGTGTGCAGGAAACCTGGCAGAGCAATCTCAAGGTCATCGACGAACTGGGCGGGCCGAAGCACTTCAACCACTTCCCGTCAGCCTGGGCGCATGCCATGAACGCGCCGTTCCAGTGGACCAAACAGGTCGCCTCGCACTTCGGTGGCACGCGCAACCCGCTGGTCATTTCCTGGCCTGCGAAGATCAAGGACAAGGGTGGCCTGCGCAGTCAGTTCGCCTATGTCTCGGACATCACCCCGACCATCCTCGAGGCGGCAGGCATCGAAGCGCCGAGTGTGCTCAATGGCGTGCCGCAGAAGCCCATGGATGGCATCAGCATGCTGTATGCCTTCGATGACGCGAAGGCCAAGGAGCGTCGTCGAGGCCAGGTGTTTGAGTTGTTCCGCAACCGTGGCATCTACCAGGACGGCTGGTTCGCTTCCTCGGTGGGCTCCAAGCCATGGAATTCGGACCGTGAAGAGTTCGACGTGGATAAGACCACTTGGGAGCTGTACAACATCGACGAAGACTTCAGTCAGGCCAACGACCTCGCCGCGCAACATCCGGAGAAGGTCAAGCAGATGGAACAGCTGTGGTGGGCCGAGGCGCAGAAGGCCAATATCCTGCCGCTGAACTGGGACGGCATAAAACGCTTCAACGCCGAGTTGATGGGCCGTCCGAGTCTGGCCGCCGGGCGCAAGCAGTTCGTCTACAACGGCCCGCTGGCGGCATTGCCCGAAGGCAACGCGCCGGGACTGCACAACCGCTCGTTCTCGGTGACCGCGGAGGTGGAGTTGCCGGAGAAGGCCAATGGCATGCTCTTCACCCAAGGCGGCTCCACCGGGGGCTGGGGCTTCTTCCTCAAGGACGGACGACTGAGCGCCGTGCACAACTTCCTGGGCATGGCCAGCTACCGGGTGGACAGCGAGTCCGTGCTACCGGCCGGCAAAACCACCTTGAAGATGGACTTCGACTACGACGGCAACGCCAAGGACCGTGGCAAAGGCGGCACGTTGCGTCTGTCGGCCAACGGCAAGGTCGTCGCCGAGGGCAGGGTGGAGCGCACCGTGCCGTTCATCTACTCGCTCTACGAGGGCCAGGACGTCGGCCTCGACTCCGGTTCCGCGGTGTCAGCCGACTACACGCCGCCGTTCACCTTCGCAGGCCGGCTGAACCGGCTGACGGTGGACCTCCGTTGAGCCTTCACTGAATCATCAGGGCCCACAATGGGCCTTGGTCTCGCCTGGCTCGTGCAGGCTTTGGCGGGCAGGGTGATTTGTCGCTCGCTTCGCTCACAGGGCAGGTGAAAGCTACGCTTTCACCTGCCCCTCAACTTGACCATTAGGGCTCATGCCAGGCCGCTTGGGCACAGAGCCTCGCTACCCACCGAAAGAGGATAAGCACCCATGCTGAGGAAATGGCTCGTAACCCTTAATGCCGTGGCGATCCTTGCGATCGGCACTCTCCCCGTGGCGGTTGCTCAAGACCATGGCACACCTGCAGTGATGAACCAGCCGGCACCGGCTCAGGCGCTTTCCGAGGAGGAGGCCCATGCCATCGCCAAGGATGCCTACGTCTACGCCTATCCGCTGCTGTTGACGCACATCACGTTGCAGAAGTTGAGCAACTTCGCCGAACCGACCGGGTCGGTCCGTGGCCCGGCCAACCAGTTTCATCACGCCCGCGCGTTCCCGGTTCCCAGCAACAAGACTGTTATCCGCTCGAACGTTGACACCCTCTACTCGGCCGCTGTGCTCGACCTGAAGGACGAACCGATCGTCCTTTCGGTTCCGGCCACCGACCACTACTTCCATCTGCCGATGCTCAGCCTGTGGACCGATGTGTTCGCTGTGCCCGGCACCCGTACCACCGGCAAGAACACCGCGCGCGACTTCCTCGTGGTCGGGCCGCAATGGAACGGCAGCGTGCCGGCGGGCCTGGAGATGATCAAGAGCCCCACTCGCTATACGTGGATCATCGGCCGCACCCAGACCAACGGCGTCGCCGACTACGCCACCGTGCACAAGGTCCAGGACGGCTTCAAGCTGATGCCGCTCTCCGCCTGGGGCAAGGGCGCGTACGTGCCGCCCAAAGGCCAGGTCGACCCGAGCATCGACATGAAGACGCCGCCGCCGGCGCAATTGGACAAGATGGACGCGGCGGCCTTCTTCGGCCGCTTCGCCGAGCTCTTGAAGGACAACCCGCCGAACCCGGTAGATTATCCGATGATCCACCGCCTCGAGCGACTGGGGTTCACGGTTGGCCAGAGCTTCGACCTCGCGGCGGCGCCGGCGAGCGTGCGGCAGGCGTTCGAGCGCGGTTATGCCGACGGCAGGGCGCTGGTGCTGGCCGAGGGCAAGAAGGAAGCCGGCATCGGCGGCAAGGGCTGGGTCTACACCACGCGCAGCGGCACCTACGGCGCGGACTATCTGTACCGCGCCGCCATCGCCCAGTGCTGCGTTGGCGAAAACCTACCGCAGGACGCAATCTATCCCTCGCTGGCGAGCGACAGCGAAGGCCGGCCACTCGATGGCAACAACCAATACGTGCTGCACTTCGAGAAGGGCAAGCTGCCGCCGGTGGATGCCTTCTGGTCGGTGACGGCCTATGACATCGAGGGCTACTTCATCCCGAACCCACTGGAACGCCTGGCGCTCGGCGACCGCGACAAGCTCGTCAGCAACGCCGACGGTTCGCTCGATCTGTATATCCAGGCGGACTCGCCAGGGCAGGACAAGGAAGCCAACTGGCTACCGGTCGCCATGGCGCCGTTCACCCTCCTGCTGCGCCTCTACTCGCCGCGCGAGGAGATCATCGACGGCGTCTGGACGCCGCCAGCGGTCGTCCGCCAGTAATCCGAAGCCGCTCTGCGTCATCGCTGCCGGGGCTGGACACTGCCTTCACCACAAGGCGTGTTCATGACCCCGGCTAGGTCGTGTTTGCATGCCCGAAACTTCCGCTGCGTCATCGGCTCAGGTGCTTGGGATTGCCGAGTGCTTGCCCGGACAGGGCAGGAGGTTTCGAGTCTGGCGGAAGGAGGCGTGCGCTTAAACGCAGTCGGCAAAGCGCCGACCGTGAGCGGGAGCCTTGGCTGCTGGCGAGCAACCTTCCTGAAGTTCAATGGAATGCCGCGCAGATCGTGGCCATCTACAAACGCCGCAAGCAGATCGAAGAAGGCGTTAGCGACGTGAAAAGCGAGAAGCAGGGAATTGGTCATCACCTGCACCGTAGCCACTACCCCAGACGCATCGAAGTGCTCTTACTCATTGCTGCACTGGCCAACTATTTGATTTGCCTGTTGGGTTTGCTAGCTCGCCGGGCCGGTCATGAGCAGCGCTTCCAAAGCAACAGCCTCAAGAGCAAGCGGGTGTTATCCCTGTGGCGATTGGGCTTGGAGTATTGGCGAAACTACGGGCAGGAAATCCATCGGGACGTCTTGGAAGAAATAGAGCTTAGCCTGTGCCTGGAGGCACACCGCCAGGCACAGGGGCTGGGCTAGATTTGTGGGGACCACTCAGGGTCCGGCCGGCCTTTTTGTATCTGGAAGGATCATAGGATTTTCAGTCAATTGCTCTGCCAGCTATGGCTGCAGGAGCGATAGCGGGGAGAGGCGAGACAATCTTCCTTCTGCTTAATATTTGCTACAGCAAATTATTGTTCTGATGTAACTGATTGAAAAATATTGAATTTAAAATTTAGTCAATCCAATCCATCATCGGGGCGACGGAGAAGCGGCGCGAGGGGCCGCGCGGAATTTCAATGGATGTATTCAAAGTTGATCTTCAGCGAGTGACGGGTGCGTATGCCGTGACCGCGAGGCGCACATGAAAAGGTCGGGCCATTATACAGATCATTACCGAAGCCTCAGGCGAATAGGGCAGCTGCCTGTCCGCTTTTAATTCCCTCATAAATCATCGGTTTAACAGCATTTGCGCAGCTGGCTGATGGAATCAGTGCGCTAGTCAATCAGCATTCGCGAACTGCGCTTTTCGCCACGCTCAGGTCAGCAGCTTCTGCTTTGCCCGTCCCCCTTCGTGTTTGTCGCACGGCCATTAGACGGTCTCGGCACTGAAGGTTTGTTTTAGCCAATGTTGGGCGGTTTGCAGCAGGTGATCAGAGAGCTGCGGATCTGCAACGCTGCGCGCCAGCATCAGCGCGCCGACCAGCGCCGAGAGGATCACCACGCTTTGTTCGCTGGCTTGCGGCCCGGAGAGTGTGCCTTCGAGGCTGTTCAGGCGGCTGCGCACCACTTCATCGGTAATCGGGCTGGGTTCGCCGCGCTGGCCGAGTTCCGCCGCCATGGTCGGTAATGGGCATCCCAGGTCGGGTCTGGCGCGGTGGTCGGTGGATAGATAAACGTCGATGAAGCGCGCCAATGGATGGTCCTTGGCAAACAGTTCAGTGGTGCTGGCCTCAAGGTTGCCGGCTGCTACCCGCAGGGCTTGCTGGACCAAATCGTCCTTGGATTTGAAGTGCGCGTAGAAGCCGCCGTGGGTCAGTCCCAATGCCTTCATCAAGGGCTGCAAACCGGTGGCGCCAATGCCATCGCGTCGAAAACGCTCCGATGCTTCTTTGAGGATGCGTTGATTGGTTTCCGCTTTGTGGGTTTCTGAATATCGCACGGTTCATCTCCGCAATGACGAGTGGTGGAATGATATCCGTAATGTTGCGCCCGGTGCATGCCTGCTGCGGCGGACGATCCTTTGGCGTTGATAGCCAAGATTGTTGGTTGACAGGATTATACGTGTAATTCAATCATTGGAATGTTGGTTGTAATCTTACTCATCGCGCGGACATTGGCATGAGCGAGCATCCTGGCGCGAATAGCGCCAGGAGCAATTGCCCGCCGCCTTTCGAGGCCACTCTGTGGAGCGTCGCTACATGACTATGAATCTTCCGCCGCTGCCGTCGCGCAGCCTGTTGTGGCTGCTGGTGTTACTCACCGGCCTGGGCGAAATCTCTACCCAATTACTGATCCCCAGCCTGGCCTCCATCGAAGTTGAGCTGGGTGCGCCGAAAGGTTCGGTGCTGGCCGCGCTGGCCGTGTTCGTCGGAGCGTTCGGTTTGGGACAGCTGATTCTCGGGCCATTGTCCGACCGTATCGGCCGGCGTCCGGTGTTGCTCGGCGGTCTGTCGCTGTATGTGTTGGCGACCCTGTGGATGGCATTCGCCAATGGCATGCAGGAATTCATCGCCGCGCGTGCCTTGCAAGGTCTCGGCGCCTGCGCCGCGCTGGTATTGGCGCGGGCGGTGGTGCGCGATGTGTGGAAGGAGCGCGCTGCGCCAACTTTGGCGTTGACGGTGATCGGCATGCTTTGCGCGATCGTGCTGATGCCGGTGATCGGCGGGCTGTTGGCCACGCACCTGGGCGGTTGGCGTTCGGCGGTCGGGCTTTCCGCCCTGTTGGGTAGCCTCGCCTTGCTGGCGGTGATGCTGGGTTATCGCGAAAGCAACCTGAGCCGCGATCCGCAGGCCGGGCGCATTGGCTCGCTGGTTGGCCAATATGCCAGCCTGCTGGCCGGGCGCTCCTACCGCGCCTTCGCCTTGGCGCTGGCCTGCACCTACGGGGCGATGTTCTGTTTCATCGCCGGTTCCTCGTGGATATTCGTCGGCCTGCTAGGGCTGACGGCGACGCAGTACGGCCTGGTATTCGGCGGCATCGTTTCCGGCCTGATTGCCGGCGCGCTATGCGCTAGCCGGTGGATCACGCGCATCGGCGCCGAACGTTTGGTCGGCATCGGCACCGGCTTGGTCGCGACGGGTGCGCTGGTCACCCTGCTGGTCCATCAAGTCCACGGACTGTCGATCCTCGGCCTGTTTGTTCCGCAAGTCTTGCTGACCTTCGGCGCGGGAATGGTGTTGCCGGCGTCGGTGGCCGGTGCGGTGATGCCCAATGCACAGTGCGCCGGCTTGGCTGCGGGCTTCATGGGGTTTGCGCAGATGGCCGGCGGCATGAGCGCGGGCTTGCTGCTGAGCCAACTGCAAGATGGCACGGCGCTGCCCATGATCGAGTTGCACGGCGTATTCGCCTGCGGCGCATTCATCCTGTTCCAACTATTGCGTCCGCGTAACCCGTTGCTGGTGCCGACCGCTCCGTTGAAAGGCCGTTAGAGCGTCGATTGCCTATGCTGAATTTTCCCTTTATTCACTGAGCAGGAATCGACCATGAGCAGTTATGACGTAGTTGTGATCGGCGGCGGCCCCGGCGGTTACAACGCCGCCATCAAGGCCGGGCAGTTGGGCCTGAAGGTGGCGTGTGTGGAGGGTCGCGAGACGTTGGGCGGGACTTGTTTGAACGTCGGTTGCATGCCGTCCAAGGCCTTGCTGCATGCGTCGGAACTGTACGAGGCGGCCAGTGGTGGCGAGTTCACCACCTTGGGTATCGAGGTCAAACCGCAGCTCAATCTGGCTCAGATGATGAAGCAGAAGGGCGACAGCGTGACGGCGCTGACCAAGGGCATCGAGTTTCTCTTTCGCAAGCACAAGGCCGAATGGATCAAGGGTTGGGGACGAATCGACGGGCCGGGCAAGGTGGTCGTCACCGCCGCGGACGGCAGCGAGCAGGTGTTGCAGGCTAAGGACATCGTCATCGCCACGGGCTCCGAACCGACCCAGCTACCGGGGGTGCAGATCGATAACCTGCGCATTCTCGATTCCACCGGCGCGTTGTCGCTGCCCGAGGTACCCAAGCATCTGGTGGTAATCGGTGCCGGCGTGATCGGCCTGGAGCTCGGCTCGGTCTGGCGGCGGCTAGGCAGCCAGGTCACGGTGGTGGAGTTTCTCGAGCGCATCTGTCCGGGCCTCGACAACGACACGGCGAAGACCCTGCAGCGTTCGCTGAGCAAGCAGGGCATGAGTTTCAAACTCGGCGCCAAAGTCACCGGGGCCAAGGCCTCGGCCACTGGCGTGACGCTGAGCATTGAGCCGGTTAGCGGCGGGCCGGCGGAAACCCTGGAGGCCGATTACGTATTGGTGTCTATCGGCCGCCGGCCCTACACCAAGGGGCTGGGCCTGGAAACCGTCGGCCTGCAGACCGACAAGCGCGGCATGTTGGTCAACGAGAAACACCGCAGCGCGGCGCCTGGCGTGTGGGTAATTGGCGATGTGACCTCGGGGCTGATGCTTGCCCATAAGGCGGAGGACGAAGCGATCGCCTGTATCGAACAGATCGCCGGCAAGGCGGGCGAGGTCAACTACAACCTGATTCCCAGCGTGATCTACACCAAGCCGGAAGTCGCTAGCGTCGGTAAAAGCGAAGAGCAGCTCAAGGAGGAGGGGCGCGCCTACAAGGTCGGCAAATTCCCCTTCACCGCCAACAGCCGGGCGAAGATCAATCACGAGACCGAAGGCTTCGCCAAAGTGCTCGCCGACGAGCGCACCGATGAAGTGCTGGGCGTACACTTGATCGGCCCGAGCGTCAGCGAAATGATCGGCGAGTATTGCGTGGCGATGGAGTTTTCCGCGTCGTCCGAGGACATTGCCCTGACCTGTCACCCACACCCGACTCGCTCCGAAGCGCTACGCCAGGCGGCGATGGATGTGCATGACGAGGCAATGCAGATGTAAAGCGTGCTTCACCCGGGTAAGGCGCTGCGCAATCGGCCGGGTGACCGGCCGATTGCGCAGCCTGATCAGTCGGCGCTGATGGGCGCCGATTGCATTTGATACCAGACTGCGCCGTGCGCATCCTCGCTCGCCGTCACCTCGCCGCGCTGCACTAGATAGTTGAGATTGGCCAAGCTTTCGCCGGTGGCCAGCGGCAGCAGTTCATTGTCGATGCCTGCGGCGAACAACACCGAGAACACATCGACTGCACGTTTGGGGCCTTCCGCCAGCAACTCGCGCAAGCGGTCCAACGCCCGCAAGTGACCGTTCTTCAGGTGGTCGAGGCGGTCGTGCAGGCTGCGGAATGGCTCGCCATGCGCCGGCAGCACCAGTACATCGGCGGGAAGCTCCGCCTTGAGCTTATCCAGCGAATACATCCACTCGCCCATCGGGTCGGCTGCGGGCTCGGTCGGATGTACCGAGACGTTGGAGGAGATGCGCGGCAGTACTTGGTCGCCGGAGATCAGCACGTTCAATTCCGGGCAGTAGAAACACGCATGCTCGGGCGAATGCCCGGAGCCGACGACCACCTGCCATTGGTGCGCGCCAATGGTCAACCGCTGGCCATCGCGCAGGCGCTGATAGCTTTCCGGCAACGGCGAGACTTTCTTGCCGTAGCCACCGAAGCGGGCGCGGTAATGTTCTATCTGTTCGGCCGTCCAGCCGGCGCGCTGGTAAAAGCGCACGCCTTCGGGCGGCGCTTGACGGCCGGTATCAGCCACCAGGACTCGGCAATTCAGGTACTCGGTACGCGTCATCCACAGTTCGCAGGCGTAGGTGCGAGTCAACCAGCCGGCCATGCCGATGTGGTCGGGGTGCATGTGCGTGGCAAACACCCGAGTCGGGCCGTGTTCACCAAGTGGCGCGCCGACAGCGAACAGAGTTCGCCAGGCTTCTTCGGTTTGCGTGGTGTGCATGCCGGTATCGAAGATCGCCCAGCCTTCGCCATCCCGCACCGCCCATAGGTTGATGTGGTCCAGCGTGAGCGGCAGTGGCATGCGCAGCCACAGTACGCCGGGCGCTACCTCCAGAGCCGTGCCTGCCTCAGGGGGCTTGCCGCAGGGATACTGCAGCGCTTTACGTGTGGGCTTCATGGTGCGGTTTCCTTAACTTCTGGACCGCCCAAAGCAGTGGCGGTTGGATTCACAGTGCAAGGCAAGACGTTCATTCACCGGTCAAAGGCACCGCAGTTGATTCGCGGCCTCAGTCGAAGACGCCAAGAACAATGGCGGGCGGTCCCGAATTGCGTCAATGTCGCGATGGACATTTCCGAGGCGGGTCCTAAGGGCTGGGCTTCTCTACATGTATGCATATATAGGCGCACTATTCAGCAAACAACATCGAGTGATGTGGTTACTTTAGCCGGTGGCTGGTATGAATGAATTGAGGCTATTGCTCCTTCCTTTATATGCAGGAAGAAAATCTCAAAAAATATCTATTGACGTGTCGTTCTGCGGCCCTATAATGCGCACCACTTCTGGCGCAGTCATGATATAAAAGTTCTTGTTAATCAAAAGGTTAGCGTGAATTATCAGGGAGTGCTGAAGGGTTCGATCAGGATGGTCGAGGTAGTGAAAAGAGGTGGTTGACAGTGTCGAATGATGCTGTAAGATTCGCCTCCCGCTACCGAGATGCGAAATGCTGATTGGAAGCGCAAGCGGTTGAAGTAGAAAAGAAATTTTCGAAACTGCTTGACGGAATGAGGAGCTGCTGTAGAATGCGCGCCTCGGTTGAGACGAAAGACTTAACCAACTGCTCTTTAACAACTTGAATCAAGCAATTCGTGTGGGTGCTTGTGGAGTAAGACTGGTGGTCGAGATGATTATCAGCAACACAAGTAACACTCGTGAATTCGAGAGTTTATTTGCGATTGCTGAGCCAAGTTTAGGGTTTTCTCAAAACCCAAGCAGTATTGAACTGAAGAGTTTGATCATGGCTCAGATTGAACGCTGGCGGCAGGCCTAACACATGCAAGTCGAGCGGTAGAGGGGTGCTTGCACTCCTTGAGAGCGGCGGACGGGTGAGTAATGCCTAGGAATCTGCCTGTTAGTGGGGGATAACGTTCGGAAACGGACGCTAATACCGCATACGTCCTACGGGAGAAAGTGGGGGATCTTCGGACCTCACGCTAACAGATGAGCCTAGGTCGGATTAGCTAGTTGGTGAGGTAAAGGCTCACCAAGGCGACGATCCGTAACTGGTCTGAGAGGATGATCAGTCACACTGGAACTGAGACACGGTCCAGACTCCTACGGGAGGCAGCAGTGGGGAATATTGGACAATGGGCGAAAGCCTGATCCAGCCATGCCGCGTGTGTGAAGAAGGTCTTCGGATTGTAAAGCACTTTAAGTTGGGAGGAAGGGCATTAACCTAATACGTTAGTGTTTTGACGTTACCGACAGAATAAGCACCGGCTAACTTCGTGCCAGCAGCCGCGGTAATACGAAGGGTGCAAGCGTTAATCGGAATTACTGGGCGTAAAGCGCGCGTAGGTGGTTTGATAAGTTGGATGTGAAAGCCCTGGGCTCAACCTGGGAACTGCATCCAAAACTGTCTGACTAGAGTACGGTAGAGGGTGGTGGAATTTCCTGTGTAGCGGTGAAATGCGTAGATATAGGAAGGAACACCAGTGGCGAAGGCGACCACCTGGACTGATACTGACACTGAGGTGCGAAAGCGTGGGGAGCAAACAGGATTAGATACCCTGGTAGTCCACGCCGTAAACGATGTCGACTAGCCGTTGGGTTCCTTGAGAACTTAGTGGCGCAGCTAACGCATTAAGTCGACCGCCTGGGGAGTACGGCCGCAAGGTTAAAACTCAAATGAATTGACGGGGGCCCGCACAAGCGGTGGAGCATGTGGTTTAATTCGAAGCAACGCGAAGAACCTTACCTGGCCTTGACATCTACAGAACTTTCCAGAGATGGATTGGTGCCTTCGGGAACTGTAAGACAGGTGCTGCATGGCTGTCGTCAGCTCGTGTCGTGAGATGTTGGGTTAAGTCCCGTAACGAGCGCAACCCTTGTCCTTAGTTACCAGCACGTTATGGTGGGCACTCTAAGGAGACTGCCGGTGACAAACCGGAGGAAGGTGGGGATGACGTCAAGTCATCATGGCCCTTACGGCCAGGGCTACACACGTGCTACAATGGTCGGTACAGAGGGTTGCCAAGCCGCGAGGTGGAGCTAATCCCACAAAACCGATCGTAGTCCGGATCGCAGTCTGCAACTCGACTGCGTGAAGTCGGAATCGCTAGTAATCGTGAATCAGAATGTCACGGTGAATACGTTCCCGGGCCTTGTACACACCGCCCGTCACACCATGGGAGTGGGTTGCACCAGAAGTAGCTAGTCTAACCGCAAGGGGGACGGTTACCACGGTGTGATTCATGACTGGGGTGAAGTCGTAACAAGGTAGCCGTAGGGGAACCTGCGGCTGGATCACCTCCTTAATCGAAGACTTCAGCTTCTTCATAAGTTCCCACACGAATTGCTTGATTCACTTGCGAAAAGCGATTGGGTTTAGACCCGAGAGTGAGACGATTGGGTCTGTAGCTCAGTTGGTTAGAGCGCACCCCTGATAAGGGTGAGGTCGGCAGTTCGAATCTGCCCAGACCCACCAATTGTCAAGGGATGTGGCCGGTCATTAGATGGGGCCATAGCTCAGCTGGGAGAGCGCCTGCTTTGCACGCAGGAGGTCAGGAGTTCGATCCTCCTTGGCTCCACCATCCTCATGAAAATCGCTGAAAGCACAGAATTGAAGACTTATGAGTGAGTCTTGAATTCTGGTCTTTGCGCCAGAACTGTTCTTTAAAAATTTGGGTATGTGATAGAAGTAGACCAATTAGTCACTTTCACTGGTGGTTAATTGCGTCAAGGTAAAATTTGTGAGTTCAAGCGCAAATTTTCGGCGAATGTCGTCTTCACGTTTGAGACAGTAACCAGATTGCTTGGGGTTATATGGTCAAGTGAAGAAGCGCATACGGTGGATGCCTTGGCAGTCAGAGGCGATGAAAGACGTGGTAGCCTGCGATAAGCTTCGGGGAGTCGGCAAACAGACTTTGATCCGGAGATCTCTGAATGGGGGAACCCAGCCATCATAAGATGGTTATCTTGTACTGAATACATAGGTGCAAGAGGCGAACCAGGGGAACTGAAACATCTAAGTACCCTGAGGAAAAGAAATCAACCGAGATTCCCTTAGTAGTGGCGAGCGAACGGGGATTAGCCCTTAAGCTTCTTTGATTTTAGCGGAACGCTCTGGAAAGTGCGGCCATAGTGGGTGATAGCCCCGTACGCGAAAAGATCTTAGAAGTGAAATCGAGTAGGACGGAGCACGAGAAACTTTGTCTGAATATGGGGGGACCATCCTCCAAGGCTAAATACTACTGACTGACCGATAGTGAACTAGTACCGTGAGGGAAAGGCGAAAAGAACCCCGGAGAGGGGAGTGAAATAGATCCTGAAACCGTATGCGTACAAGCAGTGGGAGCCCACTTTGTTGGGTGACTGCGTACCTTTTGTATAATGGGTCAGCGACTTATATTCAGTGGCGAGCTTAACCGAATAGGGGAGGCGTAGCGAAAGCGAGTCTTAATAGGGCGTTTAGTCGCTGGGTATAGACCCGAAACCGGGCGATCTATCCATGGGCAGGTTGAAGGTTAGGTAACACTGACTGGAGGACCGAACCGACTACCGTTGAAAAGTTAGCGGATGACCTGTGGATCGGAGTGAAAGGCTAATCAAGCTCGGAGATAGCTGGTTCTCCTCGAAAGCTATTTAGGTAGCGCCTCGTGTATCACTGCTGGGGGTAGAGCACTGTTTCGGCTAGGGGGTCATCCCGACTTACCAAACCGATGCAAACTCCGAATACCAGCAAGTGTCAGCACGGGAGACACACGGCGGGTGCTAACGTCCGTCGTGAAAAGGGAAACAACCCAGACCGTCAGCTAAGGTCCCAAAGTTATGGTTAAGTGGGAAACGATGTGGGAAGGCTTAGACAGCTAGGAGGTTGGCTTAGAAGCAGCCACCCTTTAAAGAAAGCGTAATAGCTCACTAGTCGAGTCGGCCTGCGCGGAAGATGTAACGGGGCTCAAACCATACACCGAAGCTACGGGTTCATCTTAGGATGAGCGGTAGAGGAGCGTTCTGTAAGCCTGTGAAGGTGAGTTGAGAAGCTTGCTGGAGGTATCAGAAGTGCGAATGCTGACATGAGTAACGACAATGGGTGTGAAAAACACCCACGCCGAAAGACCAAGGGTTCCTGCGCAACGTTAATCGACGCAGGGTTAGTCGGTCCCTAAGGCGAGGCTGAAAAGCGTAGTCGATGGGAAACAGGTTAATATTCCTGTACTTCTAGTTACTGCGATGGAGGGACGGAGAAGGCTAGGCCAGCTTGGCGTTGGTTGTCCAAGTTTAAGGTTGTAGGCTGAGATCTTAGGTAAATCCGGGATCTTAAGGCTGAGAGCTGATGACGAGCGCTCTTTTAGAGCGTGAAGTGGTTGATGCCATGCTTCCAAGAAAAGCTTCTAAGCTTCAGGTAACTAGGAACCGTACCCCAAACCGACACAGGTGGTTGGGTAGAGAATACCAAGGCGCTTGAGAGAACTCGGGTGAAGGAACTAGGCAAAATGGCACCGTAACTTCGGGAGAAGGTGCGCCGGTGAGGGTGAAGGACTTGCTCCGTAAGCTCATGCCGGTCGAAGATACCAGGCCGCTGCGACTGTTTATTAAAAACACAGCACTCTGCAAACACGAAAGTGGACGTATAGGGTGTGACGCCTGCCCGGTGCCGGAAGGTTAATTGATGGGGTTAGCGCAAGCGAAGCTCTTGATCGAAGCCCCGGTAAACGGCGGCCGTAACTATAACGGTCCTAAGGTAGCGAAATTCCTTGTCGGGTAAGTTCCGACCTGCACGAATGGCGTAACGATGGCGGCGCTGTCTCCACCCGAGACTCAGTGAAATTGAAATCGCTGTGAAGATGCAGTGTATCCGCGGCTAGACGGAAAGACCCCGTGAACCTTTACTATAGCTTTGCACTGGACTTTGAATTTGCTTGTGTAGGATAGGTGGGAGGCTTTGAAGCGTGGACGCCAGTTCGCGTGGAGCCAATCTTGAAATACCACCCTGGCAACTTTGAGGTTCTAACTCTGGTCCGTTATCCGGATCGAGGACAGTGTATGGTGGGTAGTTTGACTGGGGCGGTCTCCTCCTAAAGAGTAACGGAGGAGTACGAAGGTGCGCTCAGACCGGTCGGAAATCGGTCGTAGAGTATAAAGGCAAAAGCGCGCTTGACTGCGAGACAGACACGTCGAGCAGGTACGAAAGTAGGTCTTAGTGATCCGGTGGTTCTGTATGGAAGGGCCATCGCTCAACGGATAAAAGGTACTCCGGGGATAACAGGCTGATACCGCCCAAGAGTTCATATCGACGGCGGTGTTTGGCACCTCGATGTCGGCTCATCACATCCTGGGGCTGAAGCCGGTCCCAAGGGTATGGCTGTTCGCCATTTAAAGTGGTACGCGAGCTGGGTTTAGAACGTCGTGAGACAGTTCGGTCCCTATCTGCCGTGGACGTTTGAGATTTGAGAGGGGCTGACCTTAGTACGAGAGGACCGGGTTGGACGAACCTCTGGTGTTCCGGTTGTCACGCCAGTGGCATTGCCGGGTAGCTACGTTCGGAAAAGATAACCGCTGAAAGCATCTAAGCGGGAAACTTGCCTCAAGATGAGATCTCACTGGAGCCTTGAGCTCCCTAAAGGGCCGTCGAAGACTACGACGTTGATAGGTTGGGTGTGTAAGCGCTGTGAGGCGTTGAGCTAACCAATACTAATTGCCCGTGAGGCTTGACCATATAACACCCAAACAATTTGCGTGTTAGACGTCGAAGCCGACAATAAACCGAAAATTTGCAAGAACTCGCAATACCGCCGCAAGGCTCTATCACACACCCATTCGGGATGGCGTCTAACCACGACATCCCAACCCAATTGCTTGACGACCATAGAGCGTCGGAACCACCTGATCCCATCCCGAACTCAGTAGTGAAACGACTCATCGCCGATGGTAGTGTGGGGTCTCCCCATGTGAGAGTAGGTCATCGTCAAGCTTCTATCCCAAACCCCCGATTCGCTCACGCGAATCGGGGGTTTGTCTTTGGGCCGAGGAAGCTCAGTGCTGTACTGGGGCAGATTTCACGCGGAAAAGTGGACAAATCGCAGTCCATGCTGCGAAGGCGCTTTCAGTTTGAGTTAAGTTGGAGCGGTTATCTTGTGGCTGTGAAACGGTCTCATAAGAAATGCTCGGATTCTCGAAGATTATCGGACTCGCGGATCAAGTTTATTGCGTGTTATAGCGGCATCGTTGCGCTGAGTCTTGCTCTGTGAAGTACAAGCACGTGATCTGCATCAGGATGAGGCGCTAAAGCTGCGGGCCGACGGCGTGTTACCGGCTCGATGAACTTACATGCCGTTAGCGAAGGCCGGCGTTGCCATATCGATGGAGTCGCGCACTGGCTTCAGCGCTTGGGCGTACTTGACCAAGACGTCCAAGGCGTAGTCGCAGCGCGCACGTAAGCGGCTGTCGTCCTCGCCTTCGGCCTCCAGGCTATTTAGAACCTTTTCTGCGTGCCTGACGATAAGGTGCTCAGGCAGGTAGCAAAGGCGGCAATTTTTGTAGCCGGACGAGCGTAGTTCGCTGATCGGATACGCACCGCCCACACCCGAAGAAACGCCGACCAACAGCCCTGGCTTGTGCGCCAATTCAGCCTTGCTCGCATATAGAAAGAAATTCTTCACCGCCGGACTGGCCATCCCGTGCCATTCCGGGGCGATGATGATCACTGCGTCGGCGGCATTCAGCTGCTCGGCATACTGATTCCAGGGGCCACTGTGCTCAGCCGGCCATAGGGGCAACGGGTTTTCGCCAAGATCGATGACGTTGCTCTGCGCCTCATTGGTATGGCGCAGATCGATTAAGCGTTGACGCAGGTAGCGGGCAATCTTGCCTGACTGGCTCTTCACGCGGCTGGAGCCAGCCACGACGGCGAAATTCAGCATGCTTGAAATCCTTTTAAATGGTGCGTGCACAGGTTAATGCTGCGTGCGCAAGTCGACAAATGTTGATGCGTCAGGCTGGTGGTCGAATGACGCCAGCGACTGTTTATGCCTGCGCCAGAGCGACTGCAGGCGAAGATCGGCAACCATGATTGCCGATCATTGGCAGCAAACTATACGCGGAACTGATTCAGCAAACCCTGCTGGTGGGCGATCAAATAGTCGAGCGAGTGGCTGATCTGCGCAGATTCATCGGCTTGTCCGCAAAGCGACTCGGTGACATCGCGAATTGACGCCATATTGCGGCCGATTGCCTCGGCTACGGCACTTTGTTCCTCGGCCGCGCTGGCGATTTTCAGGTTCATGTAATGGCCGATACCGCGTCCTCATTCCGGCGTAGCGCCGCGACGGCCAGTTCGGCGTGGTCGAAGCTGCTTTGCGATGGCTGTTGCCAAGGTCTCGAGGGATAAAGGCCGGCCAGCAGAGTGATTTTCCACTGGATGGAGAGGCGATTGAGCATGTGGATACACCTATCGATCGAGTTACAGGCCTGCTATTGGCACCATTCGAGGACTCTTAATTCCCCACCCACCGAGCTGCCGGTAGAGGTCTGATGATTAAAATTTGCTCGGTTGTAGGCGGATTCGACCGATAGGTGGATTCGCAACAGACTGTCGCGCTAACGCAACAAAGGATTTATTGCTAATTGCTGCTTAGGCAGTATCATCTCTGAAAATTACTGCCTAGACAGATATTAGCCAGATCATGAACCACTATAGTTCGTCCGATTATCCCTTCAGTAAATCCATCGGGCATTACCTGAACCGAGCCGATTTGCTCAAGAACCATCTGTTGGATCACTACCTGGCTCCGCTCGATATCAGCGCGGCGCAGTGCAGGGTGCTGATCTATATCGGTTACGAGAAGGCCAATACACCGGCCGAATTGTGCCGCGAGCTGTCGATCGATAGCGGCTCGATGACGCGCATGCTCGATCGTCTCGAAAACAAGGGATTGCTCGTGCGGAGCCCGTGCCCGCAGGATCGCCGTCGCGTGCGTCTCGCGCTTAGCGCTGAGGGGCAGTTGATCTGCGAGCAGACCCCCCAATTGATTGCCAACGCGATGAACGATTTGGCTAGCGGCCTCAGCCATGACGAGCTGGTCTGCTTGAACGGTTTGCTGGAAAAAATGCTGCTACCGCACCAAACGGTAGCAGCGGGGGAATGACGGGGATGATCGGCCTTAAGCAATTTGGACATACCATGCTGGCCAGTTCGCTGCTCCTGCTCGGTGCTTGTGTCAGCTCGGATGGGCTGGAGCCACAGGGCAAGATCTTGAACAGTGCCGACTTACAGGCTCGGCAAACGTTGACTGGCGTTACTCTTTCGGCGGCGGCATGGCCACGCCAGGATTGGTGGCAGACGCTCGGCGATCCGAGTTTGAATGCGCTCATCGAACAAGCGTTGCGGGACACCCCTGATCTGCAAATCGCCGATGCCCGTGCTCGCCAGGCCAACGCTCAGGCGCTGGCCGAAGATGCCGCGCGGTTGCCTAGCGTCAATGCCAATGCCGCTTATTCCGGTGCTCGTCTGCCGGAGGGTCTGGTGCCGGGCGGTGACTACGCCGGCATCAAATACCTGTCGCTGGGATTTAATTATGACGTTGACCTGTGGGGTGGCCAGCGTGCCGCCTGGGAAGCGGCGCTCGGGCAGGCTCGGGCAGCTGAAGTCGACCGTCAGGCAGCACGTCTGAATCTGTCGGCCAGTGTGGCGCGCGCCTATAGCCAGCTCGGCTATGCCTTCATCGAGCGCGATCTGGCCAACGAGGAGCTGCAGCGTGCCGAGCATCTGGTCAAGCTCAGTCAGCAGCGTATGGATGCCGGGCTGGACAGCAAGGTGCAGCTGCAGCAAAGCCAGACACTACAGGCCAGTGCGCAGCAACAACTGGCGGCAGCAGAGCAGCGGATCGACAGTGATCGCATCGCCTTGGCAGTGCTGCTCGGCCAAGGCCCGGATCGCGGTCAACAAATCGCCCGGCCGCAGATTCTCCAGCCTGTCGCGCTGGCGTTACCCTCCAACTTGCCGGCCGAGCTGCTTGGTCGGCGCCCCGATGTGATTGCTGCACGCTGGCGGGTAGAGGCGGCAAGCAAGGACATTCAATCGGCTAAAACCAGCTTTTATCCGAACCTCAACTTGAGTGCGATGGCGGGTCTGGCGGCTGGACACTTCGATGAGATGTTTCGCGGTTCGAGTCGCTTCTATCAAGTCGCTCCGGCAATTTCGCTGCCGATCTTCGATGGTGGCCGTCTGCGTGCCAACTTGGCCGGGATCAATGCCGATTACGATCTGGCCGTCGCCCAGTACAACAAAACCGTGATCGCTGCGCTGGGGGAGGTGAGCGACAACCTCAGCCAGCTGCGCTCGATGCAGCTGCGAATCGGGGCCCAGCAGCAGGCTCGCGACATCGCCAAGTCAAACTTCGCATTGGCCACCCGGCGTTATGGCGAAGGTATCGGCAACTATCTCGACGTGCTCAGCGTCGAGCAGCAACTGCTAGTCAGCGAACGCCTGCTTGCCGAGCTCAATGCAATGCAACTCGACACCTCCGTACGCCTGGTTCAGGCCCTCGGTGGTGGTTTCCAACTCGATCAAAATGCGCTCGCCCAAGTGGCGCGCCCAGCTGCTGAATAACTGAGGCCAATACATGAGCACGCAAGAAATCTCCCCAAGCAACCCGCGTCGTAAACGCCTGCTGCTGTTGTTGTTAGTGGTGGTCGTCCTCGGTGGCCTGGCCAGTCTGTTCTGGGAGCTGTTGTTTGCGGGGCGGAGCGAGCACACTGACAACGCCTACATCGGTGGCAACGTGGTGCAGATCACCCCACAACTGCTGGGTACGGTGGTCAGCATCGGCGCCGACGACGGCGATCTGGTCGAGGCCGGACAGGTGCTGGTGAAGTTTGATCCCAGCGATGCCGAAATCAGCGTGCAGGAAGCCGAGGCCAACTTGGCTCGCAGTGTTCGCCAAGTGCGTGGGCTTTTCAGTAATGTCGATGGCCTGAAAGCGGACATGGCGGCGCGGAAGGTTTCTCTGGAGAAGGCCAAGGCCGACTTCGCTCGGCGTAAGAATCTGGCCCAGGACGGTGCGATTTCCCGCGAGGAGTTGGCCCACGCGCAGGACGCGTTGGATGGCGCGCAAAGTGCGCTGATCAGTGCCGAGCAGCATCTAAAAACCAATCGTGCGCTGATCGACGATACTCAGATCGGCTCGCATCCGGACGTCAAAGCGGCCTCCGCCAAGCTGCGCCAAGCCTATCTGGACGAGGCCCGCACGACCATCGTCGCGCCGGTCCGCGGTTATGTAGCCAAGCGCACCGTGCAACTCGGACAGCGTGTGCAGCCGGGGGTTCCACTGATGGCTGTGATCCCGCTCGACGAGGTGTGGATCGATGCGAATTTCAAAGAAACCCAGCTTAAGAAGATGCGCATCGGTCAGCCGGTCGAAATCGAATCGGATCTGTATGGCAGCGAAGTGAAGTTCACCGGTAGCGTCGACAGTCTTGGTGTCGGCACGGGCAGTGCGTTTTCACTGCTGCCAGCGCAAAACGCCAGCGGCAACTGGATCAAGATCGTGCAGCGGGTACCGGTGCGCATTCGTATCAACCCCAGCGATCTGGCCGCACATCCGCTGCGTATTGGCTTGTCGATGAAGGTCAAGGTCGATCTACGCGACCAGAGTGGTCCAGCCCTCGCGCTGCAACCGCCGAAGCGGGCTCTGCTGGCCACTGAGGTATACCAGCAGCAACTGACTGCGGCGGACCAGATGATCGAGCACATCATTCATGCCAATGGCCCGCAGGCCGGCAACAAGACGGCCCAGCGCTAAGGGTCCGATGGTGATGATTGATCAGAACAAGGCGAGCTTCACTCCGCCGAACCTAGTGCTGGCGACCATCGGTCTGTCGCTGGTGACTTTTATGCAGGTGCTCGACACCACCATCGCCAACGTTTCGTTACCGACTATCTCCGGCAACCTGGGCGCCAGTACAGAGCAGGGCACTTGGGTGATCACCTCGTTCGCGGTGAGCACCGCGGTTGCCTTGCCATTGACCGGTTGGATGAGCCGCCGCTTCGGCGAAATGCGCTTGTTCATCGCTGCCACGTTGTTGTTCATGTTGGCTTCGTTCCTGTGCGGGATCGCTCAGTCAATGAACAGCCTGGTGGGCTTCCGCGCCTTACAGGGATTCGTCGCCGGGCCGCTGTATCCGATTACCCAGGCGCTGCTGTTGTCGATTTATCCGCCGGCCAAGCGCGGCATGGCGTTATCGTTGTTGGCCATGGTCACGGTGGTCGCACCCATTGCCGGGCCGCTCCTGGGTGGCTGGATCACCGACCAGTACAGCTGGCCATGGATCTTCTTCATCAACTTGCCAATTGGCTTGTTCGCCGTCTTAGTGGTGTATCAGCAGTTGGGTAAACGCCCGGAGACACTGAAGAAAGAACCGATGGACTACGTCGGTCTGGTGACCTTGGTGATAGGGGTCGGCGCTCTGCAGATAGTGCTGGATAAAGGCAACGAACTGGATTGGTTCGAGTCCACTTTCATCATTGCGGGCAGCGTAGTCGCGTTGATCTCGCTAGCGTTCTTCCTGATTTGGGAGCTCACCGAGCGCCACCCGATCGTCAATCTACGTCTGTTCCGCTACCGTAATTACAGCGCCGGTACGTTGGCGATGGTCGGCGGTTACGGGGCGTTCATGGGGATCAGCTTGCTGCTGCCCCAATGGCTGCAAACGCAGATGGGCTATACCGCTACCTGGGCGGGGATGGCCGCGGCGCCGATTGGCATTGTGCCGGTTCTGCTCGCACCGATCATGGGCCGTTATGCTCACAAGTTCGATCTGCGCGTACTGGCCTCCGTAGCGTTTCTGGCGATGGGTATCAGCTGCTTCATGCGCGCCAGCTTCACCACGGACGTCGACTATTTGCACGTGGCCTTGGTGCAGTTGTTCATGGGTATCGGTGTGGCGATGTTCTTTATGCCGATTTTCAGCATTCTGCTATCTGAATTGCCCCAGAACCAGATCGCCGATGGCTCCGGATTGGCGACGTTCTTGCGGACCCTGGCTGGTAGCTTCGCGGCGTCGCTGACTACCTGGATCTGGGTGCGCCGTGCCGACCAGCATCACGCCCATTTGACTGAACATGTGAGTGTGTATGAGCCGACTACCCAAGAGACGTTGGCGCAGATGGGAGGTATAACTCAGCAAAATGCAGCCTCGCTGGATCATATGATTACGAGCCAGGCGTACATGATGTCGACCATCGATTACTTCACCTTGGCCGGTTGGGTCTGCCTAGGCCTGATCGCTCTGATCTGGCTGGCCAAACCACCGTTTGTGGCCAAGGCAGCAGCTGGCGCGGCAAGCACCGCGCATTGAGTGTTGAGCCACGCCTCTAGCCTCAAGCCGCTATTCGCAGGCCACAAAAAACCCGGCATAGGCCGGGTTTTTTGTGGTCGCTCCGAAGACTCAGCTGGCCAACGCCAAACCTGCGTGTTGGACCAGATCGAGCAGTGGTTGCGGGTAGACACCCAAGACGAAGGCCAGCAGCGCGACCAGTAGCAACATGATGCCGCCGGTTCGTTGCGCCCAGTGCAGCGGTGCATCGTGGCGGTGCAGGTTGGGTTCGACCAGGAACAGCGCGACCATCACCCGCAGGTAATAGAACACCCCGATAGCGCTGCCGATGACCAGCGCGGCCAGCAACCACCACTGCTGGGACTGCACGCCGACGGCGATTACATAGAACTTACCGATAAAGCCGGCGGTGAGCGGAATACCGGCCAGCGACAGCATCATTACGGTCAGCACGGCAGTCAGGTACGGACGGCGCCAGAACAGGCCGCGGTACTCGTACAGCGCATCGCAATCGCGGCCGCTGTAAGGCGTGGACATCAGGGTAATCACCCCGAATGCGCCCAGGCTGGTCAGTACATAGGTCGCCAGGTATACGCCGATGGCTTCGACAGCCAAGCCTTTGCTGGCAATCACGGCGATTAGCAGGTAACCGAAATGGGCAATCGATGAGTAGCCCAGCAGGCGCTTGAGGTTGCTCTGGATCAGCGCGAGCAGGTTGCCGACCAGGATCGAGGCGACCGCGATTACCGACAGCACGACGTTCAGCAGGCCTTCGTTGGCTGCTGGCGAGAGTTGGAACAGACGGAGCAATACGGCAAATACCGCGACCTTGCTGGCCGTGGCGAGGAACGCGGCGACCGGTGCGGGCGCGCCTTCGTATACATCCGGGGTCCACAGATGGAAGGGAACCAGCGACAGTTTGAACGCCAGGCCGACCAGCATCATGCCAATGCCCAGCTGCGCCAGGGCGCTTTGCAGGCCAGTGCTCGCCAGTTTGGCGCCGATGCCGCTGAAGCTCATGGTGCCCGCGTCGGCATACAGCAGTGCCATACCGAATAGCAGGAACGCCGAACCAGCGGCGGACAGCACCATGTATTTGATGCCGGCTTCCAACGAGCGCTTGTTGAAGAAGGCATAAGCCACCATGCCGTACACCGGTACCGACAGTAGCTCGAGACCGATGAACAGGCCGGCCAGGTGCTGGGCGCTGACCAGCACAATGCCACCGGCCGCCGCCAACAGAATCAGCAGGTACAGTTCTTCACGGTTGCCTGGGTAACCTTTTCCGGCCTGATTTTCACCGAGATAGGCATGCGCGAGAGTTACGCAGGCGAGGGTGGCGACCAGGATTAGCGCGGTATAGAAGCCCGCGTAGTTGTCTACCAGGAGTAGGTCGGTGACTGCCAACGGAGTGACCTGCAGCGCCGGGATGATCGACAGCAAGGCCAGGTTCAGGCCGGCCACCGACAGCACGAAGGTCAGTGTGTGGCTGCGTCGCCAGGCGATGCCGAGCATGACCACCACCAGAGTGGCACTGGTGACCAGCAGCGGCAGCAGGGCGATGAAGTGTTGAGTGGTGAATTCCATAGCGCTACTTACCGGGCCGAAGCGAGTTGAGTGAAGGCGGAGCCGAGCCACTGCTGCACGCCGTGCATGCTGGCGGCTGAGGTGTCGAGCACCGGCTGCGGATAGACGCCCAGGAGGATCAACAGCACGGCCAAACCAACGACCATGCCCATCTCGCGGGCTTGCAAGCCGAACAGCGGGCTATCGCTCTTGGACGGGCCGAAGTAGGCGCGGTGAATCATGATCAGCGCGTACACCGAACCCAACACCAGACCGGTCGAGGCTAGTACGGTGATCCACGGCGCGCCCTGGAAGCTGCCGACCAGAATCAGGAATTCACCGACAAAGTTGCCGGTGCCCGGCAAACCGAGCGCGGCGGCGGCGAAGAACAGGCTGAGGGCTGGCAGGTAAGGCAGGCGCGCCCAGATACCGCCCATCTCGCGCATGTCACGGGTATGCACACGCTCGTAGAGCTGACCGCAGATGATGAACAGTGCCGCTGCCGACAAGCCGTGAGCGATCATCTGCACGACCGCGCCTTGCAGGGCGATCTGGCTGCCGGAGTAGATGGCGATCAGCACGAAGCCCATGTGCGAGACGCTCGAGTAGGCCACCAAACGCTTGATGTCGGTCTGCGCGAACGACAGCAACGCGCCATAGACGATGGCGAATACGCCCAGCCACTGGGCAATCGGCGCGAATTCGGCCGATGCATTCGGGAACAGCGGCAGGGCGAAGCGGATCATGCCGTAGGCGGCGGTTTTCAGCAGAATCCCGGCGAGGTCGACGGAACCGGCGGTCGGCGCCTGGGCATGGGCGTCCGGCAGCCAGGAGTGGAAGGGCACCACCGGGAATTTCACGGCGAAGGCGATGAAGAAGCCGAGCATCAGCAGGTATTCGGTGCGCGGCGCCATTTCGGTCTTCAGCAGTTCGGCGTAACTGAACGTCAGCATGCCGGTCTGGCTGTAGTGGACGAACACCAGCGCGAGGATCGCCACCAGCATGGTCAGGCCGCTGGCCTGGGTGTAGATGAAGAACTTGGTCGCCGCGTTGATCCGCGACTTGCCCTTGCTGCCGCTGTGACCCCAGAGCGCGATGAGGAAATACATCGGCACCAGCATCATTTCCCAGAAGAAGAAGAACAGGAACAGGTCGACGGCCAGGAACACACCGACCACGCCGCCGAGAATCCACAGCAGGTTGAGGTGGAAGAAGCCGACTCGGGTCTGGATCTCGTTCCACGAGCAGAGCACCGAGAGCACGCCGAGCAGGCCGGTGAGGCTGATCATCAGCACCGACAGGCCGTCCAGTGCCAGGTGCACGCTGATGCCGAAGCGCTCGATCCATGGCACTTGGAATTCGGCCGCCCACTGCGGTGCAGCGCCGGGCGCCGGGGCCTGACTGAAATCGCCGGTCGCCCACAGCCACAGGCCGAGGCCGAACAGCAGGCACATGCTCAGCAGCGCGATCCAGCGTGGCAGCGTGGTGCCGAAGCGCTCGCCTTGCCAGCACAGCAGGCCGCCGATAAAGGGAATCAGGATTAGCCAAGGCAGAATCATGACGGGCTGTATTCCTTAATTCAGAATCAAAAGAGTGGCGAGCAGCAGCACGGCGCCACCGACGATGGAGACGGCGTACCAGCGCAGATTGCCGGTTTGCGTGCGACTCATGGCGTAGTGCCCGCCGCGCACCAGGCGCGGAAGCGTGCCGATGCTGCGGTCGATTGGATCGCGGCTGAGCAGACGTGTCACCAGCATGTACGGTTGCACGAACAGCTTGTCGTAGAGCCAGTCGAAGCCCCAGGCAGCGAACCACCAGGCCGACAGGAAACGCCCCAGCGCACTGTTGGCAATCGCGCTGACTAGCGTGCGCTTACCAAGGAACAGCAAGGCCGCGAGCAGGATGCCGGCGATGGCGATGGCGCCTGAGGCGATTTCCAGGCTGTGCTTGGCTTCGCCGCCGGCATGCCCAGCGCTTTGCGGCAGCACGCCGGCCAGCGGCGGGGTGATCAAGGCGCCAATGAACGTCGACAGCACGATCAGGGTGATCAGCGGCAACCAGTGAGTAATGCCGTGGCCGGCATGCGCCTCGCTTTTGGCTTCGCCATGGAAGGCGATGAAGATCAGCCGGAAGGTGTACAGCGAGGTCATGAAGGCGCCCAGCAGACCGGCATAGAGCAGCGTCTGATGACCGCTGGCGAAGGCTTCCCAAAGGATCTCATCCTTCGAATAGAAGCCAGCAGTGACCAGAGGCAGGGCGGCCAAGGCGGCGCCACCGACGATGAAGCTCGCATAGGCCAGCGGCAGCTTTTTCCACAGGCCGCCCATCTTGAAGATGTTCTGCTCGTGGTGGCAGGCGACGATCACCGCACCGGAAGCGAGGAACAGCAGCGCCTTGAAGAAGGCGTGGGTCATCAGGTGGAAGATCGCGCCTTCCCAGGCACCCACGCCCAGGGCGAGAAACATGTAGCCGATCTGGCTCATGGTCGAGTAGGCGAGGATGCGCTTGATGTCGGTCTGCACCAGGGCGGCGAAGCCGGCCAGGACCAGAGTTACGCCGCCGACGATGCCGACCAGTTCCAGCACGTCTGGTGCGAGGGCGAACAGGCCATGGGTACGGGCGATCAGGTAGACGCCGGCGGTGACCATGGTCGCCGCGTGGATCAGCGCCGAGACCGGAGTTGGGCCGGCCATGGCGTCGGCCAGCCAGGTCTGCAGCGGCAGCTGGGCGGACTTGCCGACCGCGCCGCCGAGCAGCATCAGGGCCGCCAGCTGCATCCAGAAGTCACCGACGGCGAACTTCTGCGGCGCCAGCACCAGCAGTTCCTGAATGTTCAGGGTGCCGAGCTGGGCGAACAGGATGAACAGGCCGATGGCCATGAATACATCGCCGACACGGGTGACGATGAAGGCCTTGAGCGCCGCGTTACCGTTGGGTATGTGCTGGTAGTAGTGACCGATCAGCAGGTAACTGCACAGGCCCACGCCTTCCCAACCGAAGTAGAGGAACAGCAGGTTATCGCCGAGCACCAGGAACAGCATGCTGGCGATGAACAGGTTGGTATAGGCGAAGAAACGCGAGTAACCCTCTTCACCACGCATGTACCAGGAGGCGAACAGGTGGATCAGGAAACCGACGCCGGTGACCACGCCGAGCATGGTCAGCGACAGGCCGTCCAGGTGCAGGGTGAAGCTGGGACGGAAGCCTTCCACCGCCATCCACTGCCAGAGCACCTGGGTGTACACGCCGCTTTCCGGCGGATTGACGTTGAACCGCCAGATGAGCCAGGCAGTGACCAGGGCGGACAGGCCGACCGAACCGACGCCGATCAGGGCCGCGAGGTTTTCCGAGAAACGTCCACGGGAGAAGGCCAGGATCAGCCAGCCGAGCAGGGGGAACAGGCAAGTCAGGAATAGAAGATTCATCCGCGCATCTCGCTGGCAGCGTCGATATCGAGGGTGTGGAAGCGGCGATACAGCTGCAGCAGGATCGCCAGGCCAATGCTGGCTTCCGCGGCGGCCAAGGTGATGACTAGGATGAACATCACCTGACCATCCGGCTGCGCCCAACGGCTGCCGGCGACGACGAAGGCCAGTGCGGCGGCGTTCATCATGATTTCCAGGCTCATCAGCACGAACAGAATATTGCGCCGCACCATCAGGCCGACCAGGCCGAGGCAGAACAGCACGCCGGCAACGGCCAGGCCGTGCTCTAGGGGAATAGAGTTGATCATGATGGTTCCTTCGCCTCGTGACGGCCGAGGTGGTAGGCAGCGACCAGTGCTGCGAGCAGCAACATGGAGGCCAGCTCGACGACTAGCAGATAAGGCCCGAACAGGCTGATACCGACGGCCTTGGCATCCACCGTGACCTGGCCCAGGGGGGCGCCGGTAAAGGCCTGACCAAACAGCACATATAGCAGCTCGGCCAACAGCAGCAGCGACAGTGCAGCCGGGCCAGCCCAGATTCCGGGCTTCAGCCAGCTACGTTCCTGCTCGACGATGGCCGGGCCAAGGTTGAGCATCATCACCACGAAGACGAACAGCACCATGATCGCGCCGGCGTAGACGATGATCTCCAGCGCGCCGGCGAACGGCGCGCCGAGGCTGAAGAAGCACATGGCTACCGCCAGCAGGGAGATGATCAGGTAGAGCAGGGCATGTACGGGGTTGCTGTTGGTGATCACCCGCAGCGTGGATACCACCGCAATGCCAGCAGCGAAATAGAAAGCGAATTCCATTATTCGTCCTTAAGGCAGCAGGCTTTTCACGTTGATCGGCTCGGCTTCATTCTGCGCGGCGCCTTTCGGCTTACCGGCGATGGCCATACCGGCAACGCGATAGAAGTTGTAATCCGGATTCTTGCCCGGGCCGGAAATCAGCAGATCTTCCTTCTCATACACCAGGTCCTGGCGCTTGAACTCGGCCATTTCGAAATCCGGAGTCAGCTGGATCGCGGTGGTCGGACAGGCTTCCTCGCACAAGCCGCAGAAGATGCAGCGCGAGAAGTTGATACGGAAAAATTCCGGATACCAGCGACCGTCCTCGGTCTCGGCCTTTTGCAGGGAAATGCAGCCAACCGGGCAGGCCACTGCGCAGAGGTTGCAGGCCACGCAGCGCTCTTCGCCGTCGGGGTCGCGGGTCAGGACGATCCGGCCACGGTAGCGCGGCGGCAGGTACACCGGCTCTTCTGGATATTGCAGGGTGTCGCGCTTGCGAAAGGCGTGGCCAAAAACCATCACCAGGCTGCGTAGCTGGGTGTAGGTGCCATGCACGATGTGCAAAATTTCTTTGATCATGGTCATTGTCCTTACTGGGCCGCGGCCAGCACGAGTGCGCCGGTCACCAGCAGGTTGAGCAGAGTCAGCGGCAAGCAGAACTTCCAGCTGAAACTCATTACTTGGTCATAGCGCGGGCGCGGGATAGAGGCGCGCAGCAGAATGAACAACATGATGAAGAAGCCGGTTTTCAGGGCGAACCAGATGAACGGAATCTGCGGCAGGATGCCAAACGGGCCGTGCCAGCCGCCGAAGAACAGCGTCGCCAACAGCGCCGAGATAAACACGATGCCGATGTATTCGCCGACGAAGAACATGCCCCATTTCATCCCGGCATATTCGATGTGGTAGCCATCGGCCAATTCCTGCTCCGCTTCTGGCTGGTCGAACGGGTGACGGTGAGTCACCGCAACGCCGGCGATAAAGAAGGTACAGAAGCCAAAGAACTGCGGAATGATGAACCACAGGTTCTGCGCCTGGTAATCGACGATGTCGCGCATGTTGAAGGAGCCAACCTGTGCCACCACGCCCATCAACGAGAGGCCCATGAACACTTCATAGGACACCGTCTGTGCCGAGGCACGTAATGCGCCGAGTAGGGCGAACTTGTTGTTGCTCGACCAACCGGCAAACATCACCGCGTATACCGACAGACCCGCCATTGCGAAGAAGAACAGCAGGCCGATGTTCAGGTCCGCGACACCCCAGGTTGGGGTAATCGGGATGATCGCGAAGGCGATCAGCATGGCGCTCATCGCTACCACTGGCGCCAAGGTGAAGATCGGTTTGTCGGCGAACGGCGGCGTCCAGTCTTCCTTGAAGAACATCTTGATCATGTCAGCGGCGATCTGGAAGGCGCCGAATGGGCCAACCCGGTTCGGGCCGTAGCGGTCTTGCCAGAGCGCCAGCAGGCGGCGCTCAACCCAGCTGAGCAGGGCGCCGCAGATCACTACGGCGAGCAAAATCACGATCGACTTTAGGACGGCGACGATGACATCGACTAGTTCTGGAGTCAGCCAGCTCATTGCGCGGCCTCCTGCAGATTGCTCGCCGCTCGCCCGGCGAGGACCGAAGGAATGCCCGGCAGACCAACCGGCAGGGCAACCACGCCGGCGGCCAGCTGCTCATCGATACGCAGTGGCAGACGCAGAGTTTGTTCGCCGATATTCAGACTGAGCAGTGCGCCATCGTTGACGCCCAGACGGTCAGCCTCGGACTTCGCCAAAGCCACATAGGCTTGCGGAATGCGCTCCTGCACCGGCGCAGCACGCGAGGAGTTCTCTTCGCTGCCGAACAGGTGGTGCACCGGCGCGACTTGCCAGCTGCCAGCAGCCGGGTTGAACGGGGCCGGAACCGTGCTGAACCATTGCAGGTTGTCGCCGTGGGTTTCGATCAGGCGCACGCCAGGGTCGCCGGCGCGCAGGTGACCACCCACTTCGTCCTGGAATTTGTTCCAGGCTTGCGGTGAGTTCCAACCCGGCGACCAGGCAAAGGGAATCTGCTGACGCGGTTCAGCAGAGCCGGAGTAGCCTTCCATGGAGAAGGCAAAAGCGCTGTCCTTGTCCTGCGGCTGGCGTGGCTCGTGCACGCTGATATTGGCGCGCATGGCAGTCCGACCGCTGTAACGTAGCGGCTCGCGGGCCAGCTTCATACCCTTGATGCGGAAGGCTGCCGAAGGTGCGGCGTTGACGATGGTGCTGAGCTTTTCATCGCTGGCGGCCACCGCAGCGGTGACTTGATCGAGCAGGGTCCAGTCGACGGTCTTCTCCTGCAGCGTGCTGTGCAGCGCGTGCAGCCAGCGCCAGCCTTCGCGAACCAGAATTTTGGCGTCGTAGTAGGACGGCTCATAGACCTGGAAGAAGCGTTGGGCACGGCCTTCCTGGCTGACCAGGGTGCCGTCACCTTCGGCGAAGCTGGCCGCGGGCAGGACCAGATCGGCGCGCTCGACGGTAGCGGTCTGCTGGTGATCGGCAACGATGACTACCTTGGCGGCATTCAGTGCGGCGTCGACGGTTGCCGCATCGGCACGGCGGTACAGGTCGTTTTCCAGCACCACGACGGCATCGGCTTGTTGGGAGATCAGGGCATTCAGTGCCGCGTCCACGGACTCGCCGCCCAGCAGGGTGACGCCGAGGCTGTTGGCCTCGGGTACGACCAGGCTGATCGAACCCTTTTTGTCGCGTGCTTTAAGGGCCTTGGCAATGTTCGCTGCGGCCTCAATCAGCGCCGGGTTACCCAGCGAGGTGCCGGATATCACCAGTGGACGTTTGGCGGCCAGCAGGGCATCGGCGATGCGCTGCGCCAGTTCGCCGGCTTCGGTGTCCAGACCGGCAACCGCCGGAGCGCTCGGGTCGATGGCATGGGCGACGGCAAAGCCGATACGGGCCAGATCATCCGGCGCGGCATGGACGCATTCGGCGGCGACGTCGTCGAGTTTGGTATCGGTCAGGCTGGCAATGAACAGCGGATTCAACTCGTGCTGAGCAATGGTCTTCACCGCGGCATCCAGCCACGGTTGGATTTTCATCGCCGCGGCCATCTCTTCGCCTTTGCCTTTCACAGTCTGGCGCAGGGCCAGGGCGATACGTGCAGCAGTCTGGGTCAGGTCCTCGCCCAGAACGAACACGGCGTCGTGCTCTTCGATTTCGCGCATCGACGGAATCGGTAGCGGACTATTTTGCAGGACCTGCAACACCAGCCGCAGGTTATCCAGCTCGGCGGCGGTGATGCCGGTGTAGAAGTTGTCCGCGCCGACCAGTTCGCGCAGGGCGAAGTTGCTTTCCAGACTGGCGCGCGGCGAGCCAATGCCGATCACGCGTTTGCCTTTGAGTAGCTCGGCGGCTTTGTCCAGTGCTTCGTCCAGCCCCAATTTCTGCGCACCAAAGCGCGGCTGGCGTGGGCGATCCTCGCGATTGACATAGCCATAGCCGAAGCGGCCACGGTCGCAGAGGAAGTAGTGGTTGACCGAGCCGTTGTAGCGGTTCTCGATGCGCCGGATCTCACCGTAACGCTCGCCGGGACTGATGTTGCAGCCGCTCGAGCAGCCATGGCAGATGCTCGGGGCGAACTGCATGTCCCACTTGCGGTTGTAGCGCTCGGAGTGGGTTTTGTCGGTGAATACACCGGTCGGGCAAACCTCGGTGAGGTTGCCGGAGAATTCGCTTTCCAGCACACCGTCTTCAACGCGCCCGAAGTACACGTTGTCATGGGCGCCGAACACACCGAGGTCGGTGCCGCCGGCGTAATCCTTGTAGAAGCGCACGCAGCGGTAGCAGGCGATGCAGCGGTTCATTTCGTGGGAAATGAACGGGCCGAGCTGCTGATTCTGGTGGGTGCGTTTGCTGAAGCGATAACGGCGCTCGTTGTGGCCGGTCATCACCGTCATGTCTTGCAGGTGGCAGTGGCCGCCTTCTTCGCACACCGGGCAGTCGTGCGGGTGGTTGGTCATCAGCCATTCGACGACGCTGGCGCGGAAGGCCTTGGCCTCTTCGTCGTCGATGGAGATCCAGCTGTTGTCGGTGGCGGGGGTCATGCAGGACATGACCAGGCGACCGCGTTTGTCGTTTTCGTCGGTGTACTGCTTGACCGCGCATTGGCGGCAGGCGCCGACGCTACCGAGCGCCGGGTGCCAGCAGAAGTACGGGATGTCGAGGCCGAGGGAGAGACAGGCCTGTAACAGGTTGTCCGCCCCGTCGACTTCGAGCGCTTTGCCGTCTACGTGGATAGTGGCCATGGTTCAGGTTTCTTCGTTGCCCCGCTTGTGACGGGCTTGGCTAATAGAATCACGGAGCAGTCGGGGCCGGGTGTGGCCGCCAAGCTGCGAATATTTTTTATGCGCCGATTTTTAGTGCCGGTGCTGCCGGTACGCTCTGGCGGGCAACGCCAGCCTCGAACTCCGGTCGGAAATACTTGATTGCGCTACCCAGCGGTTCTACGGCGCCCGGGGCATGGGCACAGAAGGTTTTGCCTGGGCCGAGGAAGTTGACCAGTTGCAACAAGGTCTCGATGTCCTCGGCGCGACCTTCACCACGTTCCAGCGCGCGGAGCATTTTCACGCTCCATGGCAAGCCGTCACGACAAGGTGTGCAGAAACCGCAGGATTCGCGGGCGAAGAACTCTTCCATGTTGCGCAGCAGAGAGACCATGTTGACGCTTTCGTCGACCGCCATGGCCAGGCCCGTACCCATCCGGGTGCCGACTTTGGCGATGCCGGCAGCGAACATCGGCGCATCGAGATGCTCAGGCAGCAGGAAGCCGGTACCGGCACCGCCGGGTTGCCAGCACTTCAACTTGTAGCCGTCGCGCATGCCGCCGGCGTAGTCCTCGAACAGCTCACGGGCCGGGGTACCGAACGGCAATTCCCAGACGCCGGGGTTCTTCACCTTGCCGGAGAAGCCCATGAGCTTGGTGCCCATGTCTTCGCTGCCCGGGCGCGCCAGGGTCTTGTACCAGTCGACACCGTTGCCGACGATGGCCGGCACGTTGCACAGCGTTTCAACGTTGTTGACGCAAGTCGGCTTGCCCCAGACGCCGACGGCGGCGGGGAAGGGCGGCTTGGAACGCGGGTTGGCGCGACGGCCTTCCAGCGAGTTGATCAACGCGGTTTCTTCGCCGCAGATGTAGCGGCCGGCGCCGGCGTGGACGAACAGCTCGAAGTCGAAGCCACTGCCGAGGATGTTCTTGCCAAGCAGACCGGCAGCCTTGGCTTCTTCGACAGCGCGGTTCAGATTGCGCGCCGCGTCAACATATTCGCCGCGCAGGAAGATGTAGCCGCGATAGGCTTTCAGCGCGCGCGCGCTGATCAGCATGCCTTCGATCAGCAGATGCGGCAGCTGCTCCATCAGCATGCGGTCTTTCCAGGTGTTCGGTTCCATCTCATCCGCGTTGCACAGCAGGTAGCGGATGTTCAGGGACTCATCTTTAGGCATCAGGCCCCACTTTACCCCAGTGGGGAAGCCGGCGCCGCCACGGCCTTTGAGGCCGGAGTCTTTGACGACCTGAACGATATCGTCGGTGGCCATCTGTGCCAGGGCCTTGCGCGCGGCGCTGTAGCCGTCTTTGGCCTGGTATTCGTCGAGCCAGACGGGAGCGCCATCGTCACGCAGACGCCAGGTCAGCGGATGGGTTTCCGGGCTGCGGGCGATCAGGTTGGCAGGGCCGAAGGAGGTCAATTTCATGGGTAGGCCTCCAGCAGACTGGCGACGCCGCTCGGCTCGATATTACCGAAGGTATCGTCGTCGATCATCAGTGCCGGGGCCTTGTCGCAATTGCCCAGGCAGCAAACCGGCAGCAGGGTGAAACGGTCGTCGGCGGTGGTTTGGCCGAGGCCGATACCCAGCTGTTGCTGGATCGCATCGACCACCGATTCATGACCGCCGATGTAACAGACCATGCTGTCGCACACGCGAATGATGTGACGGCCCACTGGCTGGCGGAAGATCTGGCTATAGAAGGTTGCTACGCCCTCGACGTCGCTGGCCGGGATGCCGAGTAGCTCGCCAATGGCCGGAATGGCGCCATCGGGCACCCAGCCGCGCTCTTTCTGCACGATCTTCAGCGCTTCGATGGACGCGGCGCGCGAGTCTTCGTAGTGATGCATCTCATGCTCGATGGCCGAGCGCTCGCTGTCGCTGAGGGTAAAACGGTCGGTCTGGATTAACGTGCTCATGCTTAGCGGTCCACGTCGGCCATAACGAAATCGATACTGCCCAGATACGCGATCAGGTCAGCCACCATGCTGCCGCGGATTACCGAAGGAATCTGCTGCAGATGCGGGAAGCTGGGGGTGCGAATCCGGGTGCGGTAGCTCATGGTGCCGCCGTCGCTCGTCAGGTAGTAACTGTTGATGCCCTTGGTCGCTTCAATCATCTGGAAGGCTTCATTGGCCGGCATGACCGGGCCCCAGGAAACCTGCAGGAAGTGAGTAATCAAGGTTTCGATGTGTTGCAACGTGCGTTCTTTCGGCGGCGGCGTTGTCAGCGGGTGGTCCGCCTTGTACGGGCCTTCCGGCATATTTTTCAGGCATTGCTCGATGATCCGAACGCTCTGACGCATTTCCTCGACACGGACAATGCAGCGGTCGTAGGCATCGCCGTTGACGGCGAGCGGCACTTCGAACTCGAAATTTTCATAGCCGGAGTACGGGCGGGCTTTGCGCAGGTCGAAGTCCAGACCGGTGGAGCGTAGGCCGGCGCCGGTGACGCCCCATTCCAACGCTTCTTTGGTGTTGTACTGGGCGACGCCGATGGTACGGCCTTTGAGAATGCTGTTCTTCAACGCGGCCTTTTCGTATTCATCGAGGCGCTTGGGCAGCCATTCGACGAAGTCCTTGACCAGTTTCTCCCAGCCGCGCGGCAGATCGTGGGCGACGCCACCGATGCGGTACCAGGCCGGATGCAGGCGGAAACCGGTGATAGCTTCGATCACCGTGTAGGCGCGCTGGCGGTCGGTGAATGTGAAGAACACCGGGGTCATCGCACCGACGTCCTGGATATAAGTACCCAGGAACAGCAGGTGGCTGGTGATGCGGAAGAACTCGGCCATCATGATGCGGATGACGTCGACCTTTTCCGGCACCTTGATGCCCGCCAGTTTCTCGACCGAGAGTACATAGGGCAGGTTGTTCATGACCCCGCCGAGGTAGTCGATGCGGTCGGTATAGGGAATGAAGCTATGCCAGGATTGACGCTCGGCCATCTTCTCGGCGCCACGGTGGTGGTAGCCGACTTCCGGCACGCAATCGACGATTTCTTCGCCATCCAGCTGCAGGATGATGCGGAAGGCGCCGTGAGCGGACGGGTGGTTGGGGCCGAGATTGAGGAACATGTAGTCCTCATTCTCGCCATGCCGCTTCATACCCCAGTCCTCTGGCTTGAAGCGCGCAGCTTCTTCTTCCAGGTTCTGTTTGGCGACGGACAGGCTGAATGGATCGAATTCGGTGGCGCGCGCCGGGTAGTCCTTGCGCAGCGGGTGACCTTCCCAGGTTGGCGGCATCATGATCCGCGACAGATGCGGGTGGCCGGCGAAGGTGATGCCGAACATGTCCCAGACTTCGCGCTCGTACCAGTTGGCGTTCGGCCAGATTTTGGTGGCGGTCGGCAGATTGAGGTCGCCCTCGGACAGCGCGACCTTGAGCATCACGTCGCTGTTCCGCTCGATCGACATCAGATGGTAGAACACGCTGAAGTCGGCGCCAGGCAGGCCGAAGCGCTTGGTGCGCAAGCGCTCGTCGACGCCATGCAGGTCGTAAAGCATTACGTACGGTTTGGGGAGCTGACGCAGGAAGGTCAGCACCTCGATAATTTTTTCGCGGGCAACCCAGAGCACCGGCATGCCGGTACGGGTGGACTGGACGGTAAAGGTCTCAGCGCCAAAGCGGGAGTTCAGTTCAACGACGACATCTTGGTCGTCTGCCTTGTAAGGCGGGATGTACAGAGCGGTGTCTGCAGTCATGGTCTCGGTCGCTTTCAGTCAACGTATAAGGGTGAGGCGGCTTTCTTGAGAAAGGCCAGGATCACACTTCGTCGGGGCTGCGCAGGTTGGTCACCTGGATACGCTGTTCACGGCGCTGTTCCCGTTGCGACGGCATGTCGGCGCGATACACGCCTTGATCGCCGACGACCCAGGAAAGTGGGCGCCGCTCTTGGCCGATTGATTCCTGCAACAGCATAAGCGCCTGCAGGAACGCCTCGGGGCGCGGAGGACAGCCGGGCACGTAAACGTCCACGGGGAGGAATTTGTCGACCCCCTGAACGACCGAGTAAATATCGTACATACCGCCTGAGTTGGCACATGCCCCCATGGAAATTACCCACTTAGGCTCGAGCATCTGCTCATAGAGGCGCTGGATGACTGGCGCCATCTTGATGAAGCAGGTGCCTGCAATGACCATGAAGTCGGCCTGGCGCGGAGATGCACGAATTACTTCGGCACCGAAGCGGGCAATGTCATGGGGTGCTGTGAAAGCAGTGGTCATTTCCACGTAGCAGCAGGACAGGCCGAAGTTATACGGCCACAGGGAGTTCTTGCGACCCCAGTTGACCGCACCGGTCAGCACGTCCTGCAGTTTGCCCATGTAAATGTTGCGATGGACTTGACCCTCGAGCGGATCGGCTACGGTCTCCCGCTCGCCGATCGGATACTGCTCGTTAGGAGCATCCGGGTCGATCCTGGTGAGTTTGTATTGCATCGCCAAAGCCTCATTGTTTTAGCTTCGCCTGCCGCTTGCGACGACCTTCGGGAGCCCAATCGAGCGCCCCGATGCGCCAAAGGTAGACAAGACCTGCCAACAGAATTGCTATAAAAACTGTAGCTTCAACGAAGCCGGCCCAGCCGCTTTCACGGACAGAAACCGACCAGGCGAAGAGAAAGAGGGCTTCAACGTCGAAAATCACGAATAGCATCGCGACCAAATAGAATTTTGCGGATAGGCGCAGACGGGCGCTACCGGTAGGCAGCATTCCGGATTCGAAGGGTTCGTTCTTGCTCCGGCCCCAGGCTTTGCTGCCCAGCAGGCTGGATACGCCGAGCATGAAAGCGCACAGGCCAACGACCCCGAGCAAAAAAATGGCAAAGCCCCAGTTGTGGGACATGGTAACGACGGTCTCAGCATTCATGCCGGAGTTCCTTGAGCAAGGGGCGGCGATACATACAAAACTTGTAGCTGGCGCAAATGCTTAGCCAGCAATCGATTCGGCTAATTTTATGCGTGTCTGCCGGGTTAAGTAAATTTTTCCTTATAAAAAATTAACTTAGCGGCCAAGTATGCACCTGCTTAGGCCGGTTGAAACATTGTTTCATCGTCTACTTCACGCGCATCAGTTTGCTTGCTAGACATGGCGACGCTCGTCGACGGCTACCTAGGTGACGTACGGAACAACAAAAAAGCCCCGGCATTTCTGCCGGGGCTTTCGGGTTGCGCACTCAGTCTGGGGTCGTGGCCCGGGCTGGGTGAAACCGATTCCGATTAGTGGAACTGGTTCATGGTGTTGTCTTTGCCGCCGGCTTTCAGGGCCGCTTCACCAGCGAAGTACTCTTTGTGAGCGTCGCCGATGTCGGAACCGGACATGTTCTGGTGCTTAACGCAGGCGATACCTTGACGGATCTCCTGACGCTGAACGCCTTTCACGTAGGCCAGCATGCCCTGGTCTGCGAAGTACCCTTTGGCCAGGTTGTCGGTGGACAGCGCGGCGGTGTGGTAGGTCGGCAGAGTGATCAGGTGGTGGAAGATACCAGCCTGAGCCGAACCGTCGCGTTGGAAGGTGCGGATCTTCTCGTCGGCGACTTGAGCCAGCTCAGTTTCGTCGTACTCGACGCTCATCAGCTTGGTGCGGTCGTAGGCGGAAACGTCCTTGCCTTCAGCAGCGAAGGCATCGAATACCTGCTGACGGAAGTTCAGGGTCCAGTTGAACGACGGGCTGTTGTTGTAAACCAGCTTGGCGTTAGGGATGGTTTTACGGATTTCGTTAACCATTTCTGCGATCTGGCCGACGTGTGGCTTCTCGGTTTCGATCCACAGCATGTCAGCGCCGTTCTGCAGCGAGGTGATGCTGTCCAGTACGCAGCGCGCTTCACCGGTGCCAGCACGGAACTGGAACAGGTTGGACGGCAGACGCTTAGGACGCAGCAGCTTGCCACCGCGGTTCAGTACTACGTCGCCGTTGTTCAGGTCGGCAGCGGAGACTTCTTCGCAATCCAGGAAGGAGTTGTACTGGTCGCCCAGGTCACCCGGCTGGTTGGTAACAGCGATCTGCTTGGTCAGGCCAGCACCCAGGGAGTCGGTACGAGCAACGATCACGCCGTTGTCGATGCCCAACTCGAGGAATGCGTAGCGAACAGCGTTGATCTTGGCCAGGAAGTCAGCGTGCGGCACGGTGACTTTGCCGTCTTGGTGGCCGCACTGCTTCTCGTCGGAAACCTGGTTTTCGATCTGGATGCAGCAAGCACCCGCTTCGATCATCTTCTTGGCCAGCAGGTAGGTCGCTTCCGGGTTACCGAAACCAGCGTCGATGTCGGCGATGATTGGCACTACGTGGGTTTCGTAGTTGTCGATCTGGTTCTGCAGGTCAGCAGCTTTGGCGTTGTCGCCAGCAGTGCGGGCAGCGTCCAGAGCGGTGAACAGCAGGTCCAGTTCGCGGGCATCAGCCTGGCGCAGGAAGGTGTACAGTTCTTCGATCAGGCCGGAAACCGAAGTTTTCTCGTGCATGGACTGATCCGGCAGCGGACCGAAATCCGAACGCAGAGCAGCAACCATCCAGCCCGACAGGTAGAGGTAGCGCTTGTTGGTGGTCTTCAGGTGCTTCTTGATCGAAATCAGCTTCTGCTGACCGATGAAACCATGCCAGCAACCCAGCGACTGGGTGTAGACGGAGGAGTCAGCATCGTACTCGGCCATGTCTTTGCGCATGATGTCGGCAGTGTACTGAGCGATTTCCAGACCGGTTTTGAAACGGTTCTGGGCGCGCATGCGGGCCACGGACTCAGGGTCAATAGCACTCCAGCTGCTGCCGATGGCTTCTTTCAGCGCGGCAACGGCCTTGATGTCGTTTTGATAAGCTGACATGGTCAATCCTTCAAAGTATGTGTTTGGTTGAGCACCGACTTCCCACCCCAAAATCCCTTCAAAACGATCCAATTTCAGTAATTGGGCTCTAAAGGCATTGTTATGGGCGGCTCACCGCAGTGTGATGAGTGTTGACCAGGACGAGGTTGAAACTGTGCAGGAGGGGAGGACGAACAGTTGGATGACCGATTCAGAACCGCAGCAAAGCGATTCGATAGCCGAACAGGTCAATCTGGCTGATACGCTAAAACGCTTCCCCGTCCCTCAGGACAACTTCGTTCCAGTCGCAATCTCGTCAAACCGCCTTGTGGGCTGTGCAACACGAATCGGCTCAAGTCGTTAGATTAGAGCGCAATTCGGAGGCTTCTTTTCAGAGCCTCTGATTAGCGGGAGCGGGGCCATCATGCCTTTCAAACAAATGTTCGTCAAACGTTTTGTAGTGCTTTTTTAGCGCTACTACATAACTTTTTAGAGGCGACCGCTTGGTCAGATTTGCGGACTAATCCAAGGTCTCGACTTTTAAGCGCACAGTCATATTCTCGCTTCCTTGCGTCGAATAATGTTGAAGGAATCCGCTTTGGCTCTCCTGTCGACTTTCGTTGACGCCACCAATAGTCATCCACTCGCCAAGTCGTCCGCTCACCCGGGTATCGGTACTTTGCAGATTGATCGCCCCGGATGGGTTTTGGCTTAGCCGGTCGTTATTGGTGCTGATGCTGACATGTACGACGTCACCCGTGAGGCTGGCGGTTACGTAGAAGCCGCGAGTGACGTCACGGTATTGGGTGTCGCTATACGCTTGGCCGTAAGGACCATTGCTGGTGGTAGTGATGGGTACGCTTTGACCGGCCTGAATAAGCGCGGGATAACCTTCGGTCGTCTGCACTTGCTGGGAGCCACCGCCACGACTGGCAGTACTGCGGCGGATGCCCCTGACCTGATCGCGGCCGTTGACCTCGCCGCGTCCAGATTGAATTTCAACATTGCCCGCACTGGCTGAACCATTCACGTTGTAGCCGCGATCATCTGCGTAGTTGGTGTCAGCGGTATCGACGCTGATCAGCAGACGGCGAGGCTGTTTGTCGAGTTGGTCGAGAACCCCGCGAAGCTCATCGATCTTGGCTGGCGATGCATTGACTACGAGCTGGTTGCCATACGCACTGACACGGCCCTCATTGCCAAGCACGGCTTGCACAACGGGCATCACGTCATCGGCGGTGCGGTAATTGAGCGGAATGATCTCGGTAGCGGCCAGTAGCGGTGGGCTACAAACCATAAGCACAGCGGCAAGCCAGAGACGCAGGTTCATAGCAGAAAGCTCCGCAAGTCAGGGTCAGTAATGCTCAGATCCCAGGCTTGATCAAACTGCGCCTGGCGCTGACGCACTCGGCCGGCGTCGTTATAAAGCGCATAGCCCGCGAGATTCGCTGGTTCAGGACGCAGCAGCAATCCATGGCGATCAGCCAGCAGAAAAGCGGCGGCGTCGCTGGGGTGATCCGGATTGATTTTGCGAATTTGCAGGTTGCTCGGCAAGCGGTGCGAGAGATTCAGAAGACGATGGCCTTCTTTGGTCGCACGAGTGATATCGCGCAGGAGAATCCGTATTTGGCTTTTGGGGCTGCTGAGCAGTAAGCGGGTACAGGCTTCTTGCACGCTGCTGTGGTTATACAGCCAAGGCTCAAGATCCTGGCTGTAAATGCATATAGACCGTTGTGCCTGTTGTAGAAGAGCCAACGCGTGAGCGCGAGCTTCGGCGGGTTGACTGAAGCGTTCCAGCGGTAGATGGACGCCAAGTGAATATGGCGCTGGCTCCCAATGTTGCGGTTCAGCATGCTGGCTCGGCGGATTATGGACAGCAAAACGCCCCGGAGACTGAAACTCGATGACCGGCAGTTCTACTGATTCGGCATCCGCTTCAGGCGGCGGGGCATTTTCTTTGTTCATCTCGACCTCAGCGGGTTTGGCGCACCATATCCACGTGGGGAATACCGGCGTCTAGGAATTCACCGCTAACAACCGAGAAACCCAGGCGCTCATAGAACGGTGTGGCGTGAACTTGAGCACTGAGCATCTGCCGGACCAGTCCGCGGCGCTCGGCTTCGATAATGACCGCGTTCACCAATGCTTCACCGACTTTCAGGCCGCGCCAATTTTTGAGGACCGAAACGCGGCCGATGTGGCCATCGAGCAGTAGCCGCGCCGTTCCGATCGCATAATCGCCATCTATAGCCAGGAAATGCACAGCGTCCAGATCTTCTGCATCCCACTCGAGCTCTGGAGGCACGGTTTGCTCGGCAATAAACACCGTCTCGCGAATTCGACGCAGGTCGGCATTATCTTTCTGCCAATCGGCGACACGGACATACAGGTTATTCATCAGCAAACTCCAAACTTCCTTGCTTGATAAGCTCCACCAACAGCTTACGCCCGTCAGCGTCGGCTAGCCATTGGCTGAGATTCTCGGCATGCAGAGCATCGGCGGCGCAGATCAGTTTCAGCAAGTCGCGCAGGTTGCCGGGCAACAATCGGCTTTGGCCGCTGGCAAACAGGAGCAAGTCGTCATCCACCTCCGACCAGGCAAGACGTGCGCTTGGGTTGCGGACAAGTACTACACCCTCTTTCAGACCAGCAAAAAACTCCGCCTCGTCGAGCTCGCCACCGGCTACCAGCTCCGGGTATCGAGGCTCCGTCATGAACTGACCGAACCAGGTAAGTAGCAGTCGCTCATCCCCCATGTGCTCGGTCAACAGTGCCTTGAGACGATCAAGGGAGTCGCGTTGAATCTGATGGGGATCTGCGGTTGGGGCGATGCCTGCGTCACTGTAGCGCTCCTCCTCCGGCAGGAACTGACTGAGGAAGTCGGTGAAGTGCGTCAAGACTTCAGCGGCGCTGGGGGCGCGGAAGCCCACGGAGTAGGTCAGGCAGTCGTTCTCGGCAGTGCCGTAGTGGGCAACGCGTGGCGGCAGATAGAGCATGTCGCCGGGTTCCAAGACCCATTCATCGGTTTGCTCGAAGTCAGCCAGAATGCGCAGATCGGCATGCTCCAGCAGCGGGCTGTCGCTATCGCACATTTGGCCGATCTTCCAGCGCCGTTGGCCTTGTGCTTGCAGTAGAAACACATCGTAGTTATCGAAGTGGGGCCCGACGCTGCCTCCCGGTGCGGCGAAGCTGATCATCACGTCGTCGATGCGCCAGCTTGGTAGGAAGCGGAAGTTCTGCAGCAACTCCGCAACCTCGGGGACGAATTGATCGACAGCCTGAACCAGTAGTGTCCAGTCGCGCTCAGGCAATGCCTTGAAGTCATCTTCGTTGAAGGGGCCGCGGCGCAATTCCCATGGGCGTTCGCCTTGCTCAATAACCAAGCGAGACTCGACTTCTTCCTCTAGCGACAGACCAGCCAACTCGTCGGCGGAAATAGGGCTTTCATAGTCGGGTAGGGCCTGGCGAATCAGCAGTGGTTTTTTCTGCCAGTAGTCGCGCAAGAATTCCCGTGCAGTCAAACCGCCCAAGAGTTGAAGAGGAATATCAGGATTCATAAATAAGCCTTTGAAATAAAAACGCCCGGCACAGCCGGGCGTGCAAAAAAGAAGCTGTGATTAGACGCGCTTGGCTTGTGCTGCGGCATTGCCGATGTAGTTGGCTGGGGTCATGGCGCGAAGTTGATCCTTCGCCTCGGCGGGAATCTCCAGGCCGTCGATGAACTGCTGCAAGGCTTCGGCGCTGATGCCTTTGCCACGGGTCAATTCTTTTAACTTTTCGTATGCGTTCTCGACGCCGTAACGGCGCATTACGGTTTGCACTGGCTCGGCCAGTACTTCCCAGCATGCATTAAGATCCTCAGCAATCCGTTGAACATTAAGCTCCAACTTGCTGATTCCTTTGAGGCTGGATTCGTAGGCGATCACGCTATGAGCAAAGCCAACACCGAGATTGCGCAGTACGGTGGAGTCGGTCAGGTCACGCTGCCAGCGCGAAATTGGCAACTTGCTTGCCAGATGCTGGAGCAGGGCGTTGGCAATGCCGAGGTTGCCTTCCGAGTTCTCGAAATCGATCGGATTGACTTTGTGTGGCATGGTCGACGAGCCGATTTCGCCGGCCACGGTCTTCTGCTTGAAGTAACCGAGGGAGATATAGCCCCAAATATCCCGATCAAAGTCGATGAGGATGGTGTTGAAGCGGGCAACGGCGTCGAACAGTTCGGCGATGTAGTCGTGCGGCTCGATCTGTGTGGTGTAGGGGTTCCACTGCAGACCCAGATCGCCTTCGATAAAGTCGCGGGCGTTGGCTTCCCAATCGATCTGCGGGTAGGCCGACAGGTGAGCGTTGTAGTTGCCCACCGCGCCATTGATCTTGCCCAGTAGCGGCACGCCGGCAACTTGGTTGATCTGCCGCTCCAGGCGGTAGACCACGTTGGCCAGCTCTTTGCCCAGGCTGGTTGGGGAGGCTGGTTGGCCGTGGGTGCGCGAGAGCATCGGTACATCGGCAAAATTGACTGCCAATTCGCGAATGGCGCCGGCGATTTGTTTCATCAGCGGCAGCAGCACGTTGTCTCGACCTTCGCGTAGCATCAGTGCGTGCGACAGGTTGTTGATGTCTTCGCTGGTGCAGGCGAAGTGAATAAACTCACTGACTTTGGCCAATTCGGGCAACTTGGCGGCCTGCTCCTTGAGCAGGTATTCGACGGCTTTGACGTCGTGATTGGTGGTGCGCTCGATGTCTTTGACGCGCTGGGCATGCTCGATCTGGAAATCGGTAACCAGGCTGTCCAGAAGGGCGTTGGCTTCGGCGGAGAAGGGTGCGACTTCCGGCACTCCCGTATGCGCCGCCAGGCGCTGCAGCCAGCGTACTTCGACCATCACGCGGAAGCGGATCAGGCCGTACTCGCTGAAGATTGGGCGCAGGGCGCTAGTTTTACCGGCGTAACGGCCGTCGACGGGGGAAACCGCGGTGAGCGAGGAGAGCTGCATGGAAGGCGTTCTCGGACAGTCGGCTAACAAAATGGGCGCGTATCATACATGAAAAAGCCGGCCAAAATTCGGTCGGCCGATTAGCGTAGTTTCGTGGCGCATTGCCGAGGGCTAACCACGCAGCAGCGGATACAACTCGGTAAGCATCTTGCGGCGACTGAAAACTAGCTGCCAACGATGGCCGCCCAACTGTCGCCACAGGCGCGCGGAACGAATGCCGGTAAGCAGCAAGGCGCGGATTTTTGCGGCGTTATTGGGTTGCTGCAAATTGCGCATGTCGCCCTGCACCTGGATGCGCTGGCGGAAGGTGCTCAAGGTGTCCTGATAAATGGCTGCACAGTTCGCCACCACATTTTCATGGGTGAGGCCAAAGTGCTGCACCTGCTGCTGGACCTGGTCGAGGCGGCTGCCGATGACCTGCAGCATGTCATCGCGCTTGCTCAGTTGGCGCTCCAGCCCAAGCAGGGCCAGCGCATAGCGCAAGGGCTCGCGCTGCAGGCTGGAGGGCTCGCGCTCAAGGGCGCTGGCCAGGGCGCGGTAGCCGTCGCGCAAGTTAAGATCGTCGCCACCATAGACTTCCAGCGTATCCTTTGGATCGCGCACGAGCAGGCTACCTAGCATGCATGCCAAAGGTGTTTCGCTGATCTGTCCGGTGCGAGCGATTTTATCGACCAATGCTGCCGCTTCGAAAACTGCTCCTAATGCAACGAGCTGCTCCTGCATAGGAGTCATTGGCATGCATCCTTGCTGTTCCAAGGCACGGCAATCTCGATTACGCCGCCACCGAGACAAACCTCGCCGTCATAGAACACCACCGATTGTCCCGGAGTTACTGCGCGCTGGGGTTGATCGAAGATGGCGCGATAACCGCTGGCGGTTCTTTCCAGGGTACAGCCTTGATCGCTTTGGCGATAACGCACTTTGGCTGTCAGTTTGCGCGGCTGGCTAAGATCTATGGGGTTGACCCAATAGATATCCGAGGACAAGAGGGCTCGCGCAAACAGCCATGGGTGGTCATTGCCTTGGCCGACGGTCAGCACATTGCGCTCAAGATCTTTATGCAACACGTACCAGGGCTCTTCACCAGCATCTTTCAAGCCGCCGATACCTAGGCCCTGACGTTGGCCGATGGTGTGATACATCAGGCCGCTGTGACGACCGATTACCTGGCCTTCGGTATTCTCGATATTGCCTGGCTGGGCGGGCAGGTATTGCTTGAGGAAGTCGCTAAAACGACGCTCGCCGATGAAGCAGATTCCGGTGGAGTCCTTCTTTTTGGCGGTAGCCAGTTCGTATTGCTCGGCAATAGCGCGTACCGCTGGCTTCTCCAGTTCGCCGACGGGAAACAAGGTCTTGGCAATTTGGTCACCGCCAACCGCATGCAGGAAGTAGCTTTGATCCTTGTTCGGATCGAGACCCTTGAGCAGTTCAGTGCGATCTTCCTTGTCACGACGGCGCACGTAGTGACCGGTAGCGATCAGGTCGGCGCCGAGCATCAGCGCATAATCGAGAAACGCTTTGAACTTGATTTCGCGGTTGCAAAGAATATCCGGGTTTGGGGTGCGACCCGCTTTGTATTCGGCGAGAAAGTGTTCGAATACGTTGTCCCAATATTCTGCGGCGAAGTTGGCGGTATGCAGCTTGATACCCAGCTTGTCGCAGACCGCTTGGGCGTCCGCCAGATCGTCCATCGCCGTGCAGTATTCGGTGCCGTCGTCCTCCTCCCAATTTTTCATGAAAAGACCTTCCACCTGATACCCCTGCTGCATCAACAGAAGAGCGGAGACGGAGGAGTCAACGCCGCCGGACATGCCGACGATTACACGTTGTGGGGTTGCACTGCGGATGGGGTCGGACATAGCGGTACGGGAGATTTACTCGGCAAAGATTGAGGATTCTACATTAGCCACTGCAGGGGTGCGATTTCAGGCGGAAGGGCGAATCAGGCTCAGCGCGAATCGCTCGCCGGCAAGATAGTCATCGACACAGCGCAAAACCAGTTCACTGCGCCAGCGCTCGGGCTGCGCGGCCAGTTCGTCACGGGTCAGCCAATGCGGGCCGATGATGCCTTCGTCTAGCGGCAAGTCGGGGTGGTGGCGCAGGGGGCGAGCGGCGAAGCATATGCGCTGGTAAGTCACGCCGTTACTCGGGGCGGTATAGAGGTAGATGCCGGTCACTGCGGTGAGTTCGACATCCCAGCCAGTTTCCTCGAGGGTTTCGCGAAGCGCGGCCTGAATGAGGCTTTCGGCGGCGTCCAAGTGGCCGGCCGGCTGGTTAAAAACCGCCCGGCCATCAGCCATTTCCTCTACGAGCAGAAACCGCCCTTGATCTTCGACGACTGTTGCAACGGTGATGTGGGGCTGCCAAAGCATCTTGGGCTTCCTAGTAAAAAGGTGGCAATCATAGCAGCAGGCGAGAGCTGCCTTTTCCGGATTCCGCCTGATTTGCAGGACGGAAACAAGAACCCCGGCGCATGGCCGGGGTTCCGTTCATCGGGCGTGGTTAGCGCCTGGCGCTAATTTCAATGCAGCGCGTCGATTGCCGCATTGAATGTGACGCTTGGACGCATGACCTTGTTGGTCAGCTCTGGATTCGAGCGGTAGTAACCGCCGATGTCCACTGGCTTGCCCTGAGCGGAGTTCAGTTCGGCAACGATAGTTGCTTCCTGTTCGGACAGGGTGCTCGCCAGTTGGCGGAAGCGGGCTTTCAGATCGGTGTCTTCGTCCTGTGCTGCCAGAGCTTGCGCCCAATACAGCGCCAGATAGAAGTGGCTGCCGCGGTTATCCAGTTCGCCGGTTTTGCGCGATGGGGACTTGTTGTTGTCCAGCAGTTTGCCAGTGGCCTCGTCCAGGGTCTTGCCCAGCAGTTTGGCTTTGGTGTTGCTGGTCTTGATGCCGGTTTCTTCGAGCGAGACGGCCAGAGCCAGGAACTCACCAAGTGAATCCCAGCGCAGGTGGTTCTCTTCGGTCAACTGTTGCACGTGTTTCGGTGCGGAGCCGCCGGCGCCGGTTTCGTACATGCCGCCACCGGCCATCAGCGGGACGATAGATAGCATTTTCGCTGAGGTGCCCAGTTCCATGATGGGGAACAGGTCGGTCAGGTAGTCACGCAGGACGTTACCGGTCACCGAGATGGTGTCCTGGCCGCGGATCTGGCGTTCCATGCTCGTGCGAATGGCTTCGTTGTAGCCCATGATCTGGATGTCGAGGCCGTTCAGGTCGTAATCCTGCAGGTAGGTTTCGACTTTCTTTTGCAGCTGCCGGTCATGGGCGCGCTCTGGGTCCAGCCAAAAGATGGCCGGGGTATTGGACTGACGGGCGCGAGTAACGGCCAGCTTGACCCAGTCACGGATTGGAGCGTCTTTAGTCTGGCAGGCACGCCAGATATCACCGGCTTCAACCTCGTGCTGCATCAGCACAGTGCCGTCAGCCAGGACTGCGCGCATGGTGCCATTGGCATGCATTTCGAAGGTCTTGTCGTGGGACCCGTATTCCTCGGCTTTCTGCGCCATCAGGCCGACGTTTGGCACGGTACCCATGGTGGTCGGGTCGAACGCGCCGTTGGTTTTGCAGAAATTGATCATTTCTTGATAGATACGGGCGTAGGTGCTTTCCGGCATCACCGCCTTGGTGTCTTTCTGCTTGCCGTCTTTGCCCCACATCTGGCCAGAGTTGCGGATCATGGCCGGCATCGAAGCGTCAACGATGACGTCGCTCGGGATGTGCAGGTTGGTGATGCCCTTGACGGAATCGACCATCGCCATTTCCGGGCGGTCGCTGTAGCAGGCGTGGATGTCATTCAGGATCTCTTCCTGCTGCGAAGCTGGCAGAGATTTGATCTTGTCATACACGCTGCTGAGCCCATTGTTCGGGTTGACGCCCAGCTCTTCGAACAGCTTGCCGTACTTCTCGAACGCGTCTTTGTAATACACGCTAACGGCGTGGCCGAAGACGATCGGGTGGGACACCTTCATCATCGTCGCCTTGACGTGCAGCGACCACATTACGCCGGTCTCTTTGCATTCCTGCAGCGTTCTTTCGAGGAACTCACGCAACTTCCGGCAGCTCATGAACATGCCGTCGAGTACTTCGCCTTCTTCCAGGTGCAGTTGTTTCTTGACTTCAACCTGGCCGTCTTTACCGACGAATTCGATGCGAATGTCACCAGCCTTGCCCATGGTGATGGACTGCTCGCTCGAGAAGAAATCGCCGCCGCGCATGTAGTCCGCGTGCGACTGCGACGCCATGCTCCACTTGCCCATCGAATGCGGATGCTTGCGGGCGAACGCCTTGACTGCGGCAGGTGCGCGGCGGTCAGAGTTGCCTTCGCGCAGAACCGGGTTCACCGCGCTGCCAAGAATTTTGCCGTATCGAGTGCGGGTGTCTTTCTCTTGTTCGGTCTGCGGATCTTCCGGGAAGTCCGGGACCTTGTAGCCCAGCGCCTGCAGTTCGGCGATTGCACCTTTGAGCTGCGGCACGGAAGCGCTGATGTTCGGTAGCTTGATGATGTTGGCGTCTGGCGAAGTGGCCAGAGTTGCTAGCTGAGCAAGGTCATCTTCTACCTCTTTATCAGCGTCAAGCTGGTCGGAGAAACTGGCCAGAATGCGCCCGGCTAGAGAGATATCACGAGTTTCGACGTCTATCCCGGCGGAGGCGGCGAAGGCCTTCACGATAGGGAGAAGTGAGTAGGTAGCAAGCGCGGGAGCTTCGTCGGTGAAGGTATAGGTAATTTTCGAGCGGATGGACATTAACTATTAACTCTCTTCTTTGCTGGGCGTGCAGAGAATCTCGATATGCGCGGGGTAGGCGCTTTCGCTCAATGTCAGCGTTGAGCTGAAATTCGAGAGTTGCCGCGGGGGTGGGTTGTGGCACCAGTAGAGTGTTGTACGGTCAAGTCATGGTGGGGACCCGGCCGTGGCGAGGGTTGGGAGCCTGGTTTCAGGCTGTCTTGACCTCGATGACTATTAAGTCACGGCGCGCAGTATACCACCGCATTAGGGGGGTGAGGTGTGCACCTTATTTAAACTAACGGAGGTGTGGTTTCAGTCGGGGCAAGTAGGCTACCCTCAGAGGTTGCAAGAAGTTTTAACCACAACGTGGAGTTCAGCATGGGATACCAAAAGATCCAGGTCCCGGCAGCCGGTGACAAAATCACTGTAAATGCCGACCTGTCCCTGAATGTACCGAACAATCCAATCATCCCGTTCATCGAGGGTGATGGTATCGGTGTCGATATCAGCCCCGTCATGATCAAGGTGGTTGACGCTGCAGTAAGCAAGGCATATGGCGGCGCCCGCAAGATTTCCTGGATGGAGGTCTATGCAGGTGAAAAAGCCACTCAAGTCTACGACCAAGACACCTGGCTGCCGAAAGAGACCCTGGAAGTTGTGCGCGACTATGTGGTCTCCATCAAGGGCCCGCTGACCACTCCGGTTGGTGGTGGTATCCGCTCGCTGAACGTGGCGCTGCGTCAAGAGCTCGACCTATACGTTTGTCTGCGCCCTGTGCGCTGGTTCGAAGGTGTTCCCAGTCCGGTCAAGAAGCCTGGCGACGTCGACATGACAATTTTCCGTGAAAACTCGGAAGATATTTATGCTGGCATCGAATGGAAAGCCGGTTCGCCGGAAGCGACCAAGGTCATCAAGTTCCTCCAAGAGGAAATGGGCGTTACCAAAATTCGTTTCGACGAGAACTGCGGTATCGGCGTTAAGCCGGTTTCTAAGGAAGGCACCAAGCGACTGGCGCGTAAAGCACTGCAGTATGTCGTTGATAACGACCGCGACTCGCTGACGATCGTGCACAAAGGCAACATCATGAAGTTCACCGAAGGTGCCTTCAAAGAGTGGGCCTATGAAATTGCCGCGGAAGAGTTTGGGGCGACCTTGCTCGATGGTGGTCCTTGGATGCAGTTCAAGAATCCCAAAACTGGCAAAAATGTGATCGTCAAAGACGCCATTGCTGACGCCATGCTCCAGCAAATCCTGCTGCGCCCAGCCGAATACGATGTGATCGCTACTTTGAACCTGAATGGCGACTATCTGTCCGACGCCTTGGCGGCGGAAGTGGGTGGTATCGGTATCGCTCCAGGTGCCAACCTATCTGACACCGTGGCTATGTTCGAGGCCACCCACGGCACCGCACCGAAATATGCCGGTAAAGATCAGGTGAACCCCGGTTCATTGATTCTTTCCGCAGAGATGATGCTGCGCCATATGGGCTGGATAGAAGCTGCTGACTTGATTATCAAAGGCACCAATGGCGCTATTTCGGCCAAAACCGTGACCTATGATTTCGAGCGTCTGATGGATGGCGCGACCCTGCTGTCGTGTTCGGCGTTCGGTGATGCGCTGATCTCTCATATGTAAGCTGATCTGCGTTAAGAAAAAGGCCGGTCAAGTGACCGGCCTTTTTTATGTGCTGCTATTAGTCTAAGCCTCGATGGGAGTGGTCTCGGCATGTAGAGCTACGGCAGGAGCATCTGTTGAAACGGTTGCGGCGCTGATATTGATGGCGTGCAAACCTTTAGGGCCCTGAACGATATCGAAGCTTACCGGTTGGCCAGCTTTAAGCGTCTTGTAGCCTTCCATTTGGATAGCCGAGTAGTGGGCGAACAGGTCTTCATCTCGTCCGTCGGCCAGAATAAATCCATAGCCCTTGGCGTTGTTGAACCACTTGACCTTACCGCTAAGCATGCTGATATCCCTCTGCAAAGGACTCCATAGCTGGAGTATCATCCACCCTATTCCGCGCAAATGACCGATCGGGATGAGACGCGGAACTCCTGATACCCGAGATGGGTATTCTCTGTTTGTAACACCCTTTTGCTGTTAGTCAAGGCTATACGGCGGCCACCTGCGAAATGGATCAAAATCTGTCTAGCATCGTTATTTTCCAGCGGCGAACCTTTCATTCCAATATGCGTGTAAGCAGTGAGATTCGACTAACATTCAATCAAGATCATCCTGCTCCGCATGAGGGTGATTCATTCGGTGTGGCAGTGCAGGAGGCCAAACCGAAGTTGCAGGTACCACCCATGTACAAGGTGGTTCTTTTCAACGATGACTACACACCTATGGATTTTGTGGTCGAAGTGCTCGAGGTTTTTTTCAACCTGAACAGGGAGCTGGCAACCAAGATCATGCTGGCCGTCCATACAGAGGGAAGGGCAGTGTGCGGAGTGTTTACCCGGGACATCGCTGAAACCAAGGCTATGCAGGTCAACCAGTACGCGAGAGAGTGCCAGCATCCGCTACTCTGTGAGATCGAGAAGGACGGTTAGTTCCGGCCGCTTGGGTATGAGGTGAAGCTATGTTAAACCGAGAGCTCGAAGTCACCCTCAATCTGGCTTTCAAGGAGGCTCGCGCAAAGCGTCATGAGTTCATGACGGTTGAGCACCTACTGTTAGCGCTTTTGGATAATGAGGCCGCAGCCAGCGTGCTGCGCGCATGTGGCGCTAATTTAGAAAAGCTGCGGAGAGATCTGCAGGAATTTATCGATTCGACCACGCCATTAATTCCTCAGCATGATGAAGATCGTGAAACTCAGCCGACACTGGGCTTTCAGCGTGTTCTTCAGCGCGCTGTGTTTCATGTGCAAAGTTCCGGCAAGCGCGAAGTAACGGGCGCCAATGTGCTCGTGGCAATTTTCAGCGAGCAGGAAAGTCAGGCCGTGTTTCTACTGAAGCAGCAAAGCATTGCCCGCATCGATGTGGTCAATTTCATCGCCCACGGCATTTCCAAGGTGCCTGGTCATGGCGATAGTTCGTTGAATGATCAAGAAATGCAGGACGATGAGGGGGGGGAACCTTCTCCTTCTGGAAATCCCCTCGATGCCTATGCCAGTAATTTGAATGATTTGGCACGCCAAGGCCGCATCGATCCACTGGTCGGACGTGAGCTGGAGGTCGAGCGTGTCGCTCAGATTTTGGCGCGTCGCCGCAAGAATAACCCGCTTTTAGTGGGTGAGGCTGGGGTTGGCAAGACGGCCATTGCCGAGGGCTTAGCGAAGCGCATTGTGGATAATCAGGTGCCAGATTTGCTGGCCGAAAGCGTGGTTTATTCGCTGGATCTAGGCGCGCTGCTCGCGGGGACAAAGTATCGCGGCGACTTCGAGAAACGCTTCAAAGCTCTACTTAATGAGCTGCGTAAGCGGCCCCACGCGATCCTATTTATCGATGAAATCCATACCATTATCGGCGCTGGTGCTGCGTCCGGAGGCGTTATGGATGCCTCCAACTTGCTTAAGCCGATGCTTTCTTCTGGTGAAATACGCTGTATCGGCTCAACGACTTTTCAAGAATTCCGCGGCATCTTTGAGAAAGATCGCGCATTGGCGCGACGCTTCCAAAAGGTGGATGTCACAGAGCCTTCGGTTGAAGACACCATCGGCATCTTGCGTGGTCTGAAAGCGCGTTTCGAGCAACATCACAGTATCGAGTACAGCGACGAGGCGTTGCGCGCAGCGGCTGAGCTGGCCGCACGCTATATCAATGACCGGCACATGCCGGACAAGGCCATCGATGTCATCGATGAGGCGGGTGCATATCAGCGCCTGCAGCCCCTAGAAAAGCGCGCCAAGCGTATCGAGGTGGCGCAGGTTGAAGATATCGTCGCGAAAATTGCGCGAATCCCGCCGCGCAATGTCACTAGCTCGGATAAGGAGCTGCTGCGCAATCTGGAGCGCGATCTCAAGCTCACCGTATTTGGTCAGGAGCCTGCAATTGATTCGTTGGCTACGGCGATCAAGCTATCCCGCGCCGGACTCAAATCACCGGATAAACCGGTTGGCTCCTTCCTGTTTGCCGGCCCCACCGGTGTAGGTAAGACGGAAGCGGCGAGACAGCTGGCCAAGGCCATGGGCATTGAGCTGGTGCGTTTTGACATGTCTGAGTACATGGAGCGGCACACGGTTTCGCGCCTGATCGGTGCTCCACCTGGATATGTCGGATTCGATCAGGGTGGATTGCTGACTGAAGCGATTACCAAGATGCCGCACTGTGTATTGTTACTCGATGAAATCGAGAAGGCTCATCCCGAGGTGTTCAACCTGCTTCTGCAGGTGATGGATCACGGAACGCTAACCGATAACAACGGGCGTAAGGCAGACTTCCGCAATGTCATTTTGATCATGACTACCAACGCTGGGGCCGAAATTGCAGCGAGGGCGTCGATCGGTTTTACCCATCAAGATCACTCCACCGATGCGATGGAGGTTATCAAGAAGAGCTTCACGCCGGAGTTCCGTAACCGTCTGGATACGATTATCCAGTTTGGTCGTCTCAGTCATGAAGTGATCAAGAGCATCGTCGACAAGTTCCTTACTGAGCTGCAAGCGCAGCTGGAGGACAAGCATGTCACTCTGGAGGTCAGCGATGCCGCTCGAGGCTGGCTTGCTGAGGCTGGATACGATGTGCAGATGGGTGCTAGGCCGATGGCGCGTTTGATTCAGGACAAGATCAAGCGCCCGCTCGCTGAGGAGATCCTTTTTGGCGAACTGGCTGAGCATGGCGGTGTGGTGCACATTGATCTCAAAGACGGCGAGCTGTCCTTTGAGTTCGAGACAACGGCTGAGCTCGCTTAGCTTTTAGTGCGGACAACAAAAACGCCCGGCATCTGCCGGGCGTTTTTGTTTGGACTGGCTTAGCGCGCGCGGTAGGTAATGCGGCCTTTGCTCAAGTCATAGGGCGTCAATTCGACACGCACTTTATCGCCAGTCAGGATACGAATGTAGTTTTTGCGCATCTTGCCGGAGATGTGCGCTGTTACGACGTGCCCGTTTTCCAACTCCACGCGGAACATGGTGTTGGGCAGGGTGTCGACGACAGTGCCTTCCATTTCGAAGCTGTCTTCTTTCGACATGCAGTAAAGCCCTCGGTATTCAGTGAATGGCCCGAAGCAACAAGCTCCAAGCAAAATCGGCGTGCATTGTGCCCGAAAACGGGGTAATGCGCCAAGGGCTTCAGGTTAACGTCACCCATCGTTGATTGACGAATAGTTCAATTGGCCGGTATTGGGTCTTGTAATTCATCTTGCGGCAATTTTTGATCCAGTAACCAAGATAGACAGCCTTCAAGCCCAGGCGAGCGCTCTCGCCAATTTGCCAAAGGATGGCGAAGCGACCCAGGCTACGGCGTTCTTCATCGGGATCGTAAAAGGTGTAGACCGCAGAGAGGCCGTTAGGCAGTGCATCGGTTACCGCAATCGCCAGCAGCCGACCTGCTAGCCGGAACTCGTAAAAACGGGCGAAGGGCAGGTCGCGAACCAAAAAAGTTGAGAATTGCTCACGGCTGGGAGGGTACATATCGCCATCGGCATGGCGCTGTTCGATATAGCGGACATACAGGGCGTAATACTCTTCTGTGTAAGAAGGGCGCACAGCTAGAACCTGCAGGTCCGAGTTGCGTTTAATAATCCGCCGCTGTTGCCGATTAGGGGCGAATTTTTCGGCCGGGATACGTGCTGGAACGCAGGCGCTACAACGCTGGCAATGCGGGCGATACAAATGATCGCCGCTACGGCGAAAGCCTACTTCTGAAAGCTCGGCATAGACCTCCACATCCATCGGCTGACTGGGGTCGAGAAACAGGGTGGTGGCCTGCTCCTCGGGCAGATAGCTGCAAGGATGTGGCTGAGTGGCATAAAACTTCAGGCGCGCCAGCTCGGTCATGGTTATGTCTCGGGTAAGCCTTGAGTAAGTGTATGCCAGCCTTCCGGCCTCGCCTAGGCGAGCCAGTCGGCTGCAGTATCTTGATCAAGATGGCGAGCCAGATAGTCGGCAAACTGGGCGCGGGGGATGGCGCGGGCGCCGAGGCTATGCAGGTGTTGAGTCGGCATCTGGCAGTCGATGAGGGCGAATCCCCACTCCTGCAATTGTTCAACAAGCGTTACGAAACCGACTTTGGATGCATTGTCGATGCGGCTGAACATGGACTCGCCGAAGAACAGTTGGCCCATTGCCAGGCCGTAGAGGCCGCCCACCAACTCGTCACCACGCCACACTTCGACTGAATGGGCGATGCCTCGTGCGTGCAGCTCTAGATAAGCGGACTGCATGGGTAAGGTTATCCATGTGCCATTGGCATAGTCGCGAGGTGCTGAGCAGGCGCGGATGACGGCGGCGAAGTCCTGATCGAAGGTGACCTTGAGCTGACCCTGGCGCATGAATTTGCTCAGGCTGCGAGACACATGCAGCTCGTCCGGAAATAGGACGGTGCGCGGATCGGGGGACCACCAGAGAAGTGGCTGACCATCTTGGTACCAGGGGAAACAACCGTGTCGATAAGCCTGAATCAGTCTCTCGGCACTCAAATCGCCGCCAGCCGCCAATAAGCCGTTGGGCTCATGTAGCGCTTTCTCTAGCGGGGGGAAGTCCAGTGAGTTGCGTTGCAGCCAGGTAAGCATGGCAAGTTCCGCGGAGGAGGGCAGTGCGTCAAGGCGGCGCGCTGCCCGTTGGCAGTCAAACGTCGAGGTACTTTTCTGCGTCAAGCGCGGCCATGCAACCAGCACCTGCCGAGGTGATAGCTTGACGATATACATGGTCCGCAACGTCGCCGGCGGCGAACACGCCGTCGATCGCTGTGGCGGTGGCATTGCCTTCACTGCCGCCTTTGATTAGCAGGTAGCCGTCGCGCATCTCCAACTGCCCGTGGAACAGGTCAGTATTCGGCTTGTGACCGATAGCGATGAATACACCGGCCAGCTGCAACTCCTTGGTTTCACCGCTCTGAGTGTTTTTCAGGCGGGCTCCGGTAACGCCAGTGGCGTCGCCGAGCACTTCGTCGAGACTGTGATTCCAATGCAAACGGATATTGCCGTTGGCGGCCTTCTCGAACAGTTTGTCCTGCAAGATTTTCTCGGAGCGCAGTTTGTCGCGACGATGGATTAGGTGAACTTCCTTGGCGATATTGGACAGATACAGCGCTTCTTCAACGGCGGTATTGCCGCCGCCAACTACGCAGACGACCTGATTGCGATAGAAAAAACCGTCACAGGTCGCGCACGCCGAAACGCCTTTGCCTGCAAATGCCTCCTCCGAAGGTAAACCCAGGTACTGGGCAGAGGCGCCAGTGGCGATGATCAATGCGTCACAGGTATAGGTGCCGCTGTCGCCTTTCAGTGTGAAAGGGCGTTGTTGCAACTCAGCTGTATGAATGTGGTCGTAGACAATCTCGGTGTCGAAGCGCTCGGCATGCTTCTGCATCCGCTCCATTAATGCCGGCCCGGTCAGGCCTTCGACGTCACCCGGCCAGTTGTCTACTTCGGTGGTAATGGTGAGCTGGCCGCCAGGCTGAATTCCGGTGATGACGGTTGGCTTGAGATTGGCCCGCGCGGCATACACGGCAGCACTATAACCAGCCGGGCCAGAGCCCAGAATAATCAGCCGTGAATGCTTGACTTCACTCATAAAAACACCTCATAAGCCTTTGTCACAAAAGAGAATGCATGCTCAAATTGAGCCGCGCGAAAGCAACTGGTAGCTATGCTACACCGAAGCAGAGTGGGAGCGAGAGCTCTACGGCTACGTCCTGGCATGATGTGTTCAAAGCCGTACAATAGGCGCCATTTCTGCTGTCATTCGATTGTTGGGCGCGCCATCGGCGCAGGAAACGACGCGTTTTGAAGAATTCGAATACCACTACCCAAGCCTCTGTGTGGCGCCAGCAATTGCCCTACCGGCTCAAGGAAGGGGCGCTGATTGCGCTTGGAGCGCTGTGCCTCTACTTATGGATGGCATTGCTGACCTACGATCAGAATGATCCAGGCTGGACCCACACCAGCAATGTTGATCAGGTACAGAATTCAGCCGGTCGTGCGGGTGCCTGGTTCGCCGACATCCTGTTCATGGCCTTGGGCTATTTCGCTTATTTGTTCCCGCTACTGCTGGCGGTAAAGACCTGGCAAGTATTCCGTGCCCGGCATCAGGCATGGCAGTGGAGCGGTTGGTTGTTCTCCTGGCGCATGATCGGCCTGGTATTTCTCGTCCTTTCTGGCGCTGCCTTGGCTTACATCCATTTTCATCCGGGCAACAGCATGCCAGCCTCGGCGGGTGGCGCGCTCGGTGAAAGCCTCGGCCAGTTAGCCGTGGCGGCGCTCAATGTGCAGGGCAGCACGCTGCTGTTAATCGCCTTCTTTCTGTTTGGGCTGACGGTGTTTACCGACCTCTCCTGGTTCAAGGTGATGGACCTCACCGGGAAAATCACTCTTGATCTGGCAGAGCTGATTCAGAATGCTGCCAATCGCTGGTGGAGCGCCCGGGTCGAACGTAAGCAACTGGTTGCACAGCTGCGCGAAGTAGATAAACGCGTCAGCGAAGTCGCCGCCCCAGTAGTTCCGGATCGTCGTGAGCAAGCCCGGGTCAAGGAACGCTTGATCGAGCGCGAAGAAGCCCTCAGCAAACACATGACTGAGCGCGAGAAACGTCCGCCTGTGACGATCACTCCGCCGGAACCAGCCAAAGCGATCGAGCCCAGCAAGCGCGTGCAGAAAGAGAAGCAGGCGCCGCTGTTCGTCGATAGTGCTGTAGAAGGCACGTTGCCGCCGATTTCCATCCTCGATCGCGCCGAGAAAAAGCAGAAGAGCTTCTCGCCAGAGTCGCTGGAAGCTATGTCGCGCCTGCTGGAAATCAAACTTAAAGAATTTGGCGTCGAAGTCATCGTCGAATCGGTACATCCCGGTCCAGTGATCACCCGGTTTGAAATTCAACCGGCGGCTGGGGTCAAAGTCAGTCGAATCTCCAATCTGGCCAAGGACCTGGCGCGCTCGCTGGCGGTTATCAGCGTACGTGTGGTCGAGGTTATTCCTGGCAAGACCACCGTCGGCATTGAGATTCCCAACGAGGATCGGCAAATCGTGCGCTTCTCCGAAGTGCTCGAGTCAAATGAGTACGACGATGCCAAATCACCGGTGACCATTGCCCTCGGGCATGACATTGGCGGTAAGCCGGTTATCGCCGACCTGGCGCGAATGCCGCATTTGCTGGTCGCCGGCACCACGGGCTCCGGTAAGTCGGTTGGTGTCAACGCGATGATCCTGTCGATCTTGTTCAAGTCGACCCCGGAGCACGCGCGGTTGATCATGATCGACCCGAAGATGCTCGAACTGTCGATTTATGAAGGCATACCGCATCTCCTGTGCCCGGTAGTCACCGACATGAAGGAGGCGGCCAACGCATTGCGTTGGAGCGTCGCCGAGATGGACCGGCGCTATAAGCTGATGGCCGCCATGGGCGTTCGTAACCTGGCCGGCTTCAATCGCAAGATCAAGGATGCCGAGGAGGCGGGCACGCCGCTCACCGACCCGCTGTACCGCCGCGAAAGCATGGAAGATCAGGCGCCGCTGCTGAAGACATTGCCGACTATCGTGGTCGTCGTCGACGAATTCGCCGACATGATGATGATCGTTGGCAAGAAGGTCGAAGAGCTGATCGCGCGGATTGCCCAGAAGGCTCGTGCGGCGGGCATCCACCTGATTCTCGCCACCCAGCGGCCTTCGGTGGACGTGATTACCGGTCTGATCAAGGCCAACATCCCGACTCGCATGGCGTTCCAGGTATCCAGCAAGATCGACTCGCGCACCATTCTTGACCAAGGCGGCGCCGAGCAGCTGTTGGGGCATGGCGACATGCTCTACCTGCCGCCCGGTACCGGTCTGCCGATTCGCGTCCACGGTGCGTTCGTTTCCGACGAGGAAGTCCATCGCGTGGTCGAGGCTTGGAAGCTGCGCGGCGCACCGGACTATATCGAAGACATCCTTGCCGGAGCCGAAGAAGGTCCCAGCGGTAGTTTCGATGGTGGCGAAGGCGGTGGCGAGGGCAGCGAAGAAGATCCGCTATATGACGAAGCGGTCCGTTTCGTCACCGAGAGCCGTCGTGCGTCGATCTCTGCGGTGCAGCGCAAACTCAAAATCGGTTACAACCGCGCCGCTCGCATGATCGAGGCGATGGAGATGGCCGGGGTTGTGACCTCGATGAGCACCAATGGCTCACGCGAAGTCATCGCACCAGGTCCGATTCGCGATTGAGCAGCGGCCGTTCGCCGGCCGCTGTAGTCGTCTCGCTGGCTGGGTATTGGCCGCCGACTGCCTGTAAACTCTGCTTTTTATTCTTTCGCGCCAGCATGCGCTGCAGCGAAGCCCGCAGTTACATCCTGATAGAGGACTTTCATGCGCCTGATTCGCATGTTGTTGATCGCAGCACTGAGCGTTGCCGCCCTGACCGCACAGGCGGATGACCAGGCAGCTATTCAGCGCCTGACCGAAATGCTCAACAAAGCCCAGACCATCAGTGGCCGCTTCTCGCAGTTGACGTTGGATGGCTCCGGCACCCAACTGCAGGAAACCGCCGGGGAAATGACGCTGAAGCGCCCAGGGCTGTTCCGCTGGCATACCGATGCGCCGATGGAGCAACTGCTGGTCTCCAATGGCGAGAAAGTCTGGCTATACGATCCGGATTTGCAGCAAGTAACTATCCAGACCCTTGACCAGCGCTTGACCCATACGCCGGCCTTGCTGCTGTCTGGCGACGTATCGAAGATCAGCGAGAACTTCGAGATCAGCTACAAGGAAGCCGGCGACGTCGTCGACTTCACGCTCAAGCCAAAGGCCAAGGACACGCTGTTCGACAATCTGCGCCTGTCGTTCCGTAAGGGCAGCATCAATGACATGCAGCTGATCGACAGCGTCGGCCAGCGCACCAATATCCTGTTCTTCGGCGTGAAGATGAATCAACCGGTGGATGCCGGCCAGTTCACCTTCCAGATCCCTGAAGGCGCCGACGTCATTCAGGAATAAGAGGTCGCCCACGCGCCCATGGACCTGTTCCGCTCCACACCAATCGCCCAGCCCCTGGCCGCTCGTTTACGGGCGACCAGTCTGGATGAGTACGTCGGTCAGGAGCACTTGCTGGCGCCGGGTAAGCCCCTGCGCGAAGCGCTGGAGCAGGGCGCGCTGCACTCGATGATCTTCTGGGGCCCACCCGGGGTCGGAAAGACTACTCTGGCGAAGTTGCTGGCGCAGGTCTCCGATGCGCATTTCGAGACGATTTCCGCGGTGCTTTCCGGGGTCAAGGAAATTCGTCAGTCCGTCGAGATGGCCAAACAGCAGGCTGCTCAATACGGCAAGCGCACCATCCTGTTCGTCGATGAAGTGCACCGCTTCAACAAGTCGCAACAGGATGCGTTCCTGCCTTATGTAGAAGACGGCACGCTGATTTTCATTGGTGCCACCACCGAAAACCCGTCGTTCGAACTGAACAACGCGCTGCTATCGCGGGCGCGTGTCTACGTCCTGAAAAGTCTCGACGAAAGCGCGCTGCACAAGTTGGTGCAGCGCGCCTTGATGGAAGAAAAGGGCCTCGGCAAACGCCAATTGCAATTGCCCGACGAGAGCTTCCAGATTCTCTTGGCGGCTGCCGATGGCGATGGCCGCCGCCTGCTCAACCTTCTGGAAAACGCCGCTGACCTGGTCGAAGACGGCGACACGATTGGCAGCGAGCTGTTGCAGAACCTTCTAGGTGATAGCCGCCGGCGGTTCGATAAGGGCGGTGAAGCGTTCTACGACCAGATTTCCGCGCTGCACAAATCAGTGCGCGGCTCCAATCCCGATGCCGCGCTGTACTGGTTCGCGCGCATGCTTGATGGCGGTTGCGATGCGCTGTATCTGGCGCGCCGCGTGGTGCGTATGGCCAGCGAAGAAGTCGGCAATGCCGATCCGCGCGCCTTACCTTTGTGTCTATCGGCCTGGGAAGTTCAGGAGCGCCTCGGCAGTCCGGAAGGTGAGCTGGCGATTGCCCAAGCCATCGTTTATCTGGCCTGCGCGCCGAAAAGCAATGCGGTCTACACCGCCTTCAAGGCGGCGATGCGGGATGTTGCCGAGAACGGCTCGTTGGAAGTACCCCTGCACTTGCGCAACGCGCCGACCAAGCTGATGAAGGAACTGGGTTATGGCGATGAATACCGCTACGCCCACGACGAGCTAGACGCCTATGCCGCCGGCGAGGATTACTTCCCCGAGGCCATGCAGCCGCGCCAGTACTACCAGCCCGTCGCCCGCGGACTTGAGTTGAAAATACGTGACAAGCTCCAGCATCTGGCAGCTCAGGATCGCGCCAGCCCAAGACAAAGGAGAAAGCCATGATGCCGCTGATTCTCGCCGTTGCCGTGGGCGGCATGATCGGCACGTTACTGAGATTTGCTACCGGCAATTGGGTCACCGCCCATTGGCCGCAACATTTTTATCTGGCTACAGTGGCGGTCAACATCGTCGGTTGCCTGCTGATTGGCTACCTGTACGGCGTGTTCCTGATTCGCCCGGATATCCCGCTGGAGCTGCGTGCCGGATTAATGGTTGGATTCCTGGGCGGGCTGACGACTTTTTCTTCCTTTTCGCTCGACACCTTGCGCTTGCTGGAAACCGGGCAAGCGCCGCTGGCTCTGGGTTATGCCGCCGCCAGTGTGCTGGGCGGTGTGCTGGCGACCTGGGCCGGACTGACTTTTGCGAAACTCTGATAGACGAGAACCAACATGCTCGATTCCAAACTGATACGCAGCGAACTGGCCAACGTGGCCGAGCGCTTGGCGACCCGCGGCTTCCAACTGGATGTGGCGCGCATCGAGGCGCTCGAAGCGCAACGCAAGACCGTGCAAACCCGTACCGAACAATTGCAGGCCGAGCGCAATGCGCGCTCCAAGTCGATTGGCCACGCCAAGGCGCGTGGTGAGGACATCGCACCGCTGATGGCCGATGTCGAGCGGATGGCGGGTGAGTTGAGCGAGGGCAAACAGGAGCTGGACGCCATCCAGGCCGAGCTTGATGCGATTCTCTTGGGTTTGCCGAATTTGCCCCATGAGTCGGTGCCGGTCGGCGCGGACGAAGAGAGCAATGTCGAAGTTCGTCGTTGGGGCAGCCCGCGGACCTTTGATTTCGCCGTTCAGGATCACGTCGCGCTTGGCGAACAGCATGGCTGGCTGGATTTCGAAACCGCCGCCAAGCTCTCTGGCGCGCGTTTCGCCCTGCTGCGTGGGCCAATCGCCCGTCTGCACCGCGCTCTGGCGCAGTTCATGATCGATCTGCATACCGCCGAGCATGGCTACGAAGAGGCCTACACCCCTTATCTGGTTCAGGCGCCGGCTCTGCAGGGGACCGGTCAATTGCCCAAGTTCGAGGAAGATCTGTTCAAGATCAGCCGCGAAGGCGAGGCCGATTTCTATCTGATCCCGACTGCCGAGGTGTCGTTGACCAACATCGTCGCCGGCGAAATTCTCGATGCCAAACAACTGCCGGTTAAGTTGGTTGCGCATACGCCGTGCTTCCGCAGTGAAGCCGGTGCGTCCGGGCGCGATACCCGTGGGATGATCCGTCAGCACCAATTCGACAAGGTCGAGATGGTCCAGATTGTCGAACCGAGCAAATCCGCCGAGGCGCTGGAAGGCCTGACCGCTAACGCCGAAAAAGTCCTGCAACTACTCGAGCTGCCCTATCGCGTGCTGGCGCTGTGCACGGGCGACATGGGTTTCAGCGCGGTGAAAACCTACGATCTGGAGGTCTGGGTGCCCAGCCAGGACAAATACCGCGAGATTTCCTCGTGTTCCAACTGCGGTGACTTCCAGGCCCGCCGCATGCAGGCGCGTTGGCGCAACCCGGAAACCGGCAAGCCAGAGCTGGTGCATACCCTCAATGGCTCCGGCCTGGCGGTCGGCCGGACGTTGGTTGCCGTATTGGAGAACAACCAGCAGGCTGACGGCAGCATTCGCGTACCGGCCGCGCTCAAACCGTATATGGGTGGCATCGAGGTGATTGGCTAACGCCAATTGCCGTTATAAGGCCACACTCAATCCGGCCTGCCTGGATTGAGTGTGGCTCCTACCTAGAGTTTGCGCAGGTTCCTTTCCGCTACTGAGTCGCCGCCATGGATTTCCTCCCGCTGTTCCACAACCTTAAAGATCGCACCGTGCTGGTTGTCGGGGGCGGTGAGGTGGCGCTTCGCAAGGCACGCTTGCTCGCTGATGCTGGCGCGCGTTTGCGTCTGGTAACCCCGGCAGTGCTTGATGAGTTGCGCGACCTGGTCGCCGAGAACGGCGGGCAATTGCGCTTGCGTGGTTATGAACTGGACGATCTCGATGAGGCCGTGCTGGTTATCGCCGCCACCGACGACGAACCGCTGAATGCGCAAATCTCCGCTCAAGCGCAGGCGCGCAGCTTGCCGGTCAATGTGGTGGATTCACCGGCGCTCTGCACGGTGATCTTTCCCGCGATCGTCGATCGCTCGCCGCTGATCGTCGCGGTTTCCAGCGGTGGTGATGCACCGGTACTGGCGCGCTTGACCAGGGCCAAGATCGAAACCTGGATTCCCGCTGCATACGGTCAACTGGCCGGATTAGCCAAGCTATTCCGCTCGCGAGTCAAAGCCTTGCTGCCCAACGTGCAACAACGCCGCGTGTTTTGGGAGGAGGTCTTTCAAGGGCCGATTGCCGAGCGCGTGCTCGCTGGACAAGTTGGCGAGGCCGAGCGGCTACTCGAAGAGCGCCTGGCCGGCGCAGTGCCGCAAGCGCTTGGCGAGGTTTATCTGGTCGGCGCCGGCCCGGGCGATCCAGATCTGCTGACGTTCCGTGCTCTGCGTCTGATGCAGCAGGCTGATGTGGTGCTGTATGACCGTTTGGTGGCACCGGCGATTATCGAACTGTGCCGCCGTGATGCCGAGCGAATCTACGTCGGCAAGCAGCGCGCCGAACACGCGTTGCCCCAACAGCAGATCAACCAACACTTGGTCGAGCTGGCCCGGCAAGGTAAGCGGGTGCTGCGTCTGAAGGGCGGCGATCCGTTCATCTTCGGCCGTGGCGGCGAGGAAATCGAAGAGTTGGCCACCCATGGCATTCCCTTCCAGGTGGTGCCCGGCATCACTGCGGCGAGTGGTTGCGCCGCGTACGCGGGAATTCCGCTCACCCATCGCGATTATGCGCAGTCGGTGCGCTTCGTCACTGGCCATCTCAAGGATGGCAGTTGTGACCTGCCCTGGAAGGAATTGGTCGCGCCGGGCCAGACCCTGGTGTTCTACATGGGCTTGGTGGGCTTGCCGATGATCTGCCAGCAGCTGATGCGCCACGGCAGTGCTGCCGACACCCCCGCGGCGCTGATCCAACAGGGTACGACCAGCAGTCAGCGGGTATTCACGGGCACGTTAGCCAACTTGTCGGATCTAGTGGCTGAGCACGAAGTGCATGCGCCGACGTTGGTCATCGTTGGCGATGTGGTGCGTCTGCGCGACAAGCTGGCCTGGTTCGAAGGGCAATAGGCCATGCTCTTCAATGCCGCTATAGACTGCCAGCGATTCCCTTGCCCGGTAGACGCTGGCGGTTATGCGCTTGGCTGAAATCCAACTGCGGTCCAAGCGGCACGACCCCGGTCGGATTGATGGTGCGATGGCTGGCGTAGTAATGGTGTTTGATGTGCTCGAAATCCACTGTCGACGCCACATCCGGCCATTGATAGAGCTCGAGTAGCCAATTCGACAGATTCGGATAGTCGGCAATGCGCTTCAAGTTGCATTTGAAGTGGCCGTGGTACACCGCGTCGAAACGGATCAGCGTGGTGAACAGCCGCCAATCGGCTTCGGTCAGGTATTCGCCGGTCAAGTAACGGTGTTCGCCGAGGCGATTTTCCAGCCAATTAAGCTCATCGAACAGCGCAACAAACGCCTCTTCATAGGCGTCCTGACTGGTGGCGAAGCCGGCCTTGTACACGCCGTTGTTGATAGCCGGATAGATGCGCGCGTTAAGGGCATCTATTTCCTCGCGCAAGTGGGCGGGGTATAGATCCAGATGGTTGCCGGTCAGGCCGTCGAATGCCGTATTGAACATGCGGATGATTTCCGCCGACTCATTGCTGACGATGCAGTTCTGCTGTTTGTCCCACAGCGCCGGCACTGTGACGCGACCGCTGTAATGCGGATTATCAAGGGTGTAGCGCTGGTGCAGATAAGTCAGCTCTTCGAGCGCGTCGCCGTTTGAGCCATGGGCGGTATCGAAGGTCCAGCCTTGTTCGCCCATCAACCAGCTGACCACTGATACATCGATCAACGCTTCCAGCCCTTTGAGCTTGCGGAAAATCAAGGTGCGGTGGGCCCAAGGGCAGGCTAGCGATACATACAGGTGGTAGCGGCCCGGCTCGGCACGAAAGCCGCCAACGCCACTGGGGCCGGGGGCGCCATCCGCGCTGACCCAGTTACGCCGTTGCGCGTCTTCGCGACGGAAACGCCCATCGCGCTTGGTGTCATACCACTGGTCACGCCAATGGCCATCGATTAACAGGCCCATTGCTCTGGCTCCTCGACTTAGTCGGATAGAGCCAGTCTAGGTCAGCTTGCTCGAACGAATGGTTGAAATCCCGCGTCGTTTTAATCGATCAAATCGATTGATTGCGGGTTTGCCAATATTCTTCGGCCTGTGCGAAGGCCTGTTCCCGATCAGCGCCCAAGCCCACCAGGGCCAAGGCCATGGTCGAAAGCACCGCCTGCTGAGCGTATTCGTCCTCTACCTGGCCACGCCAGAAGGCGAGCAGATGTTGCGGCTCGAGTCGGTCGGGTTTGACGTGGCGCAAGGCCGACAACGCTGGCCATTCGGCATCCCAGCTTTCCCCGTTGCGGGTGCCGAAGAGATGGTTGCGGGCATCGGGATTTATCTCGATCTCGCCACCTTCGCCTTTAACGACGATCGCGGTATCGCCGAGCAAGCGGCTGGCTTCGCGGTGGGCCTCTTGGTAGCCCGGATGGAAAATGCTCTGCAGGCCGCAGCGAGCCTTGAGCGGGTTGAGGATGCGCGCGAGCGAATGAATCGGCGAGCGCAGGCCGAGGGTATTGCGCAGGTCGATCATCCGTTGCAGTTGCGGCATCCAATCGCCCAGTGGGCTGAACGCCAGATGCTGTTCGTCCAGCGCGCGGCTGACCGCTTGCCAATCGCGGCACAGCGGAATCTGCAACAGTTCGAGAAACTGTTCGCTATACAGGCGCCCAGCGGTATGGGCACCGCCACCGTGAATGAGGATACGCACGCCATGACCAGCCAGGCATTTGGCCGCCAAGAGAAACCAGGGCAGGTGGCGTTTTTTTCCTGCGTAACTCGGCCAGTCGAGATCGACAGCTATCTGCGGAGCATCCAGACGAGCGCGTACCGCTTCGGTGAAACCAGCAAGCTCGGTCGCGTTTTCCTCCTTGTGGCGCAACAACATCAGGAAAGCGCCGAGCTGCGTGTCTTCGACTTTGCCATCGAGCAGCATGCCCATGGCTTCGCGAGCTTCTTCTTGAGTCATGTCGCGTGCGCCGCGCTTGCCTTTGCCGAGAATGCGCACAAAAGGAGCGAAGGGGTGTTCGGCCGGAGTCGTAAGCGTCAGCGGGGAGGCGGTCATAGGCAATTGGTCGGCTTGGGCAGGCCTGCCAACTTGGCGGCCAGTTTGGCGGGAGTACCCTTGAACAGGCGGTTGAGATGCAGGCTGTTGCCTTTCTCCGGGCCAAGTTTCAGGGCGGTGTATTTGATCAGCGGGCGGGTGGCCGGCGAGAGCTGGAACTCGCTGTAGAACGTGCGCAGCAGTTGGAGGATTTCCCAATGCTCGTCGCTGAGCACCAATTCTTCCTGGGCCGCCAGTGCTTCGGCGATCTGCGGGGACCAGACCTCGCGATCGACCAGATAGCCGTCCTTGTCCAGCGCGATGTTTTGATCGCCGAGGTGTAAGACAGTCATAGCCAGCTATTGACCTTATCGAAGCGGGTGCAGAGTTCAACGAAGGCCGGATAATCCACGGGCTGCACTCGCATGGGAACAGAGAGGCCGCGCGCCTGCAGGTCTTCGCTCAGCGCAAACAGGGCGATGCTGTCAGGCATCAATTCCAGCACTTGGCGCTGGGCGGTCGCCGCCTGGAGCGCGTAGACCGCGTCACCGCTCAGTAGTAGCGCATCGTTGGCGCCTAACAAGCGCAGGCAACTGCTTAGCCGGCTGTCGCTGAATGGCGAATGGGACAGGACATGTAAGGTAGCCATCAGAGGGTAATCACTTGGTCGTATTGATCGAGAAGCTGGCTAAGCCCCGCGTCATCCAGATTTTGGACGGGCAGACTCAATCCATCCAGCTGCATTCCCCGTTCGCTCAGACTGCGACTCGACACATAGAGCGACTCGATGCCGAATAGCGGCAGCGCTTGCAGGTTGGCGGTCAGATCCTTTTGTTGCACGGCGGCGGAGTGTTGGTTGCCAGCCAGCTGGAACACGCCATCGTCGAGAAACAGCAGGCCGATCGGTAGATCGAACGCGCCACCGGCGAGGGCGATATCCAGCGCTTCACGGGCATTCGGTCCAGACCAAGGTGCTTGGCGAGTGATGATCAGCAGCGATTTGCTCATCGTCACGCTCCCCCAAAACAGATCAGGCGATCGGCGAGCTGGGTGGCCTCATGTAATTGCCCGAGGCCAGATAAGTCCCACGGCTGGGCCAGGCTGGCGGCATTGCGCTCATAGCGTCGGGCCTCTTCCTCATTGAGGATGCCGCGACGCAGGGCAGCCGCGATGCAGACCACGCCGTCCAGCTGCTCGTCGCGAACAAAGGCAGTCCATTCGGCGGCGCAGTCCAGCTCGTCTTGGGGGGCGACGATACTGGCCGATGCGCTATGTACGCCGTCCTGATAGAAAAACAGCCGCACGATCTCATGCCCGCCCGCAAGTACAGCCTGGGCGAAACGCAGGGCGCGCCGCGAAGGGGGTGCATGAGGCGGAGAGAAGAGGGCGATGGCGAATTTCATGGCATACCTTGACGGTTCGAAGCTGCCGAAATGATACGGCCTGGACGCTCAAAGTGCTCGTTGCAGACACGAAAAAGCCCGCCGAAGCGGGCTTTTGCTTTCTTGTGACAGGATCAGTCGTCGCTGCCCATGATGCCGAAAATCTGCAGGAGGCTGATGAACAGGTTGTAGATCGATACGTACAGGCTGATCGTCGCCATGATGTAGTTGCGTTCACCACCATGGATGATCGCGCTGGTCTGGAACAAGATGCAGGCCGAGGAGAACAGCACAAAGCCCGCGCTGATGGCCAGCTGCAGCCCGCTGATCTGGAAGAACACGCTTACTAGCACCGCGGCGAGCAACACGAAGAAACCGGCGGTGATGAACCCGGCGAGGAAGCTCATATCCTTGCGGGTGGTCAGCACGTATGCCGACAGGCCGAAGAATACCAATGCCGTCATCGCAAAGGCCGAGCTGACCACTTCGGCACCGCCGGCCATGCCCAGATAACGATTGAGGATCGGGCCGAGCGTGAATCCCATGAAGCCGGTCAGCGCGAACGTGCTAACCAATCCCCACGCCGAGTTGCGCAGCTTAGTGGTGAGAAAGAACAGGCCGTAGAAACCGATCAGCACCACAAAGAAATTAATGGAGCGAATTTGCATCTGCTGCGCGACGTACGCCATCACACCGCTGAACGCCAAGGTCAGTGCCAGCAGGCCGTAGGTATTGCGCAATACGCGGCTGACTTCTAGCTGCGCGCCCCGAGCATGTTCGAGGGCATAATTTTGTTCGTGCATAGCGACTCTCCTGCTAAGCGTAAGGGTTCCGTGACCACGGTCGACTGGATCATAACAGAGGCATTGAATTAGCCAATGTTGAGAGTTTGACAGTGTGTTTCGTTTCGGTAAGATGGCGGCCCCGCGTTACCTGCGGAAGTGTGGCCGAGTGGTTTAAGGCAGCGGTCTTGAAAACCGCCGGGTGTAACAGCCCCCAGAGTTCGAATCTCTGCGCTTCCGCCATCTATTTCCCCTTCATGCTATTTCATTTTTCCGGACTTCTGCGTATGCAGTCGGCGAGCGTGCGTCGCGCTAGGTGCTGCCTGGAGTTTTTGATAAGGTGGCTACCAGCCAAAAAAACCACTGCAGGAAGCGGCTTTTGACGTATTACGAGGTGTCGTTTGATTAGGGTCCTAGTGGTCGATGACCATGATCTGGTTCGTACCGGCATTACTCGAATGCTTGCCGACATCGATGGCCTACAAGTGGTGGGGCAGGCGAGTTCCGGTGAGGAGTCGCTAAAGAAAGCCCGTGAGTTGAAGCCCGATGTAGTGCTGATGGATATCAAGATGCCCGGCATCGGCGGGCTGGAAGCCACTCGGAAGCTGTTGCGCAGTCACCCAGACCTCAAGGTAGTCGCCGTTACTGCCTGTGAGGAGGATCCTTTCCCAACCCGTTTGCTGCAAGCTGGTGCCGCAGGCTACCTAACCAAGGGCGCGGCATTGGAAGAGATGGTCCAGGCCATCCGTCTGGTATTCGCGGGCCAGCGCTTCATTAGTCCCCAGATCGCTCAACAGTTGGCCCTTAAGCCATTCCAGCCGCAGAGCAATGGCTCTCCGTTCGATTTGCTTTCCGAGCGAGAAATCCAGATCGCGTTGATGATCGCCGATTGTCAGAAAGTCCAGAGCATCTCCGACAAGCTTTGCTTGTCACCCAAGACGGTAAACACCTACCGCTACCGTATATTCGAGAAGCTGGCGATCACCAGCGACGTGGAACTTGCACTTCTGGCTGTGCGCCACGGCATGGTCGACGCTACCCGTTAAATGACCATCCCCTTCGACTCCAGCGCATTCCTTGCTACATGCAGCAATCGACCCGGCGTTTATCGGATGTTCGATCTGGCGGGCAAGCTGCTCTATGTCGGCAAAGCCAAAAGTCTAAAAAAACGCTTGGCCAGCTACTTCCGCAAAAGCGGGTTGGCGCCGAAAACGGCGGCTCTAGTTGGCAAGATTGCCCAAGTGGAAACCACTATCACGGGCAACGAAACCGAAGCGCTGCTGCTCGAGCAAACGCTCATCAAAGAGTGGCGACCGCCCTACAACATCCTACTGCGCGACGATAAGTCGTATCCCTACGTGTTTCTCTCGGATGCCACTTACCCCCAGCTGGGCATTCATCGTGGCGCGAAGAAGCAGAAGGGGCGCTATTTTGGCCCGTATCCTAGTGCTGGCGCGATTCGGGAAAGCCTCGGGCTCCTGCAGAAAGCATTTCTCGTGCGCCAGTGCGAGGACAGTTATTTCAAGAATCGCACCCGTCCTTGCCTGCAGTATCAGATCAAGCGCTGTAAGGGACCTTGTGTTGGCTTGGTCGAGCCCGCCGAATATGCCGAGGATGTACGTCACGCGGTGATGTTTCTCGAAGGGCGAAGCAATGCCCTGAGTGAAGAGTTATCCGCCGCCATGGAGCAGGCTGCTGCGAAGCTCGATTTCGAAAGGGCAGCAGAGCTTCGCGATCAAATAGCCTTGCTACGCCGCGTTCAGGACCAGCAAAGCATGGAGGGGGGCACTGGCGACGTCGATGTCGTAGCTGCCGCTGTCAGCCCTGGCGGCGCTTGTGTGCACTTGATCAGCGTGCGTGGCGGCAGAGTGCTGGGTAGCAAGAATTTCTTTCCTCAAGTGGCGATCGAGGAGGAGGTTGGCGAAGTTCTCGCGGCTTTCCTGGCGCAGTACTACCTGAGTAATCGAGAGCGTGATTTACCGAACGAGTTGATCGTTAACGTCATGCACGAAGACTTTCCAACGCTCATCGATGCAATACATGAGCTGCGCGGTGCGGAGCTGAGCATCAGCCATCGCGTACGGGGTACGCGCGCGCGTTGGCAGCAGTTGGCGGTAACCAACGCTGAACAGGCCTTGGCGGCGCGTCTGGCCAACCGCCAGCATGTAGCGGCGCGCTTCGATGCACTGGCAGAAGCGCTGGACCTTGATGAAACGCCGCAGCGCCTCGAATGCTTCGACATCAGCCATTCAAGTGGCGAAGCGACTGTGGCGTCTTGCGTGGTGTTTGGGCCGGAAGGCCCTCTGAAGTCTGACTATCGCCGCTATAACATTGAAGGCGTCACGCCCGGTGATGATTATGCCGCGATGCGCCAGGCGCTAACTCGGCGCTTCAGCAAGGTAAAAGAAGGGGAAGGCAAGTTGCCCGATATCCTGCTGGTGGATGGCGGTAAGGGGCAGCTGTCAATGGCGCAAGAGGTGTTACAGGAGCTTGCGGTGCCAGAGTTGATTCTTCTAGGCGTTGCCAAAGGGGTTACCCGCAAGCCAGGTCTGGAGACTCTGTATCTGAACGATGCCGCTCACGAGTTCACGCTTCCGGGCAACTCGCCCGCACTGCATTTAATTCAACAGATTCGTGATGAGTCGCACCGCTTTGCCATTACTGGCCACCGCGCCCGCCGCGGAAAAGCGCGCACCACTTCAACGCTTGAACAGGTCGCGGGCGTCGGGCCAAAGCGCAGGCGGGAGTTGCTCAACCATTTTGGCGGCTTGCAGGAGCTCTCCCGTGCCAGCATCGAGGAAATTGCCAAAGCACCCGGTGTCAGCAAAAAGCTGGCCGAGTCGATTTATGCCGCCCTGCACAGCGAGTAGAATGCCCGCTCATCTCGCAGCCTAGTCGTACCGATGAATATTCCAAATCTGATTACCGTACTACGCGTTCTGCTGATTCCGATCTTCATCCTATTGTTCTACATGCCGTTTGCCTGGAGCCATTTGGCAGCCAGCGCAGTATTCGGGCTGGCTGCGTTAACCGATTGGCTTGATGGTTACTTGGCGCGGCGGCTGGAGCAAAGCACGCCGTTCGGGGCCTTTCTCGATCCGGTGGCAGATAAGTTGATGGTGGCCGTCGCGCTGGTTTTACTAGTCGAGGAGCATGCCAATTTCTGGCTGACGCTGCCGGCGGCCATCATCATCGGTCGCGAAATCGTCATCTCCGCATTGCGCGAGTGGATGGCAGAGCTAGGTGCTCGGGCTCATGTGGCGGTTTCCAATCTAGGTAAATGGAAGACAGCGGCGCAGATGCTGGCACTGGTCATCCTGCTGGCCAATCCCGCACTGATGAATGCCTGGGTGCTTGGTGGATATGTGCTGTTGATTGTCGCTGCGGCGCTGACCCTGTGGTCCATGCTGCAATACTTGGTAGCTGCCTGGCCGCACCTCAGTACAGCCGCCGAGAAGAAATAAGCTTTTTTGAATCAAAGGGTTGACGAGGCGTTCTGAATCTATAGAATGGCGCCCGTCACCAAGACATGCGGGAATAGCTCAGTTGGTAGAGCACGACCTTGCCAAGGTCGGGGTCGCGAGTTCGAGTCTCGTTTCCCGCTCCAATTTGTTGACGTTGGCGCCGCTGAATGCGGCGTCTTCGTTTTGAGGCCGGTTGGCAGAGTGGTCATGCAGCGGATTGCAAATCCGTGTACGCCGGTTCGATTCCGACATCGGCCTCCAGTATAAAAAGCCCCGTAAATCCATGATTTACGGGGCTTTTTGTTTATCTGGTGTGCGTGGAAAACTTGCGCCCAACAGGGTGGGCTGTATATATTCCTGCGCTCATCAAGAAGTTGCTGTTCCGCTATACGATGTACGCGCTGCCGCCCGAATGGCGAAATCGGTAGACGCAGGAGACTTAAAATCTCTCGACCGCGAGGTCATGCCGGTTCGAGTCCGGCTTCGGGCACCATCTCATCGCTATTTCAGCCTTTCATAAGGCCTTCTCAAGTCACTTTGTCGCTCCTTAGAGTGCTGAACACGTCAATATTTCTTGTCGCCGGGAACTCTCTTAGCGCGAGTTTCTCTATCCAAGAGTTGTCGTCACTGGTTGAGCCATTGTAAGGGCGCTGCCGGCTGATTAGACTGCGCGGCATTCCGTGTGCCCCCTCGTTTCGAAGGACTCTCATGATCAAGAAATGCTTGTTCCCGGCTGCCGGCTACGGCACCCGTTTTCTGCCTGCAACCAAAGCCATGCCCAAGGAAATGCTGCCGGTGGTGAACAAGCCACTAATCCAGTACGGCGTTGAAGAAGCACTGGATGCTGGGTTGAAGGAAATCTCCATCGTGACGGGCCGTGGCAAGCGTGCGCTGGAGGACCATTTCGATATCAGTTACGAGTTGGAACACCAGATCAAAGGCACCGACAAGGAAAAATACCTGGTCGGTATCCGTCGCCTGATCGACGAGTGCAGCTTTTCCTACACCCGTCAGGTGGAAATGAAAGGTTTGGGGCATGCGATTCTCAGCGGTCGCCCGCTGATTGGCGATGAGCCATTCGCCGTAGTGCTGGCCGACGACTTGTGCCTGAACATCGAGGGTGACGGCGTTCTGACCCAGATGGTCAAACTCTACAACCAGTTCCGTTGCTCTATCGTCGCCATCCAGGAAGTACCACCGGAGGAAACCTCCAAGTACGGTGTGATCTCCGGCGAAATGATCCGTGACGACATTTACCGTGTGAACACCATGGTCGAGAAGCCGAAACCGGAAGATGCACCTTCCAACCTGGCGATCATCGGTCGTTACATCCTTACTCCGGACATTTTCGATCTGATCGAAAAGACCGAGCCGGGCAAAGGCGGTGAGATCCAGATCACTGACGCGCTGATGAAGCAAGCGCAGGACGGTTGCGTGCTGGCCTATAAATTCAAAGGCAAGCGCTTCGATTGCGGTGGCGCGGAAGGCTACATCGACGCTACCAATTACTGCTTCGAGAATTACTACAAAACCGGTAAAGCGTACTGATCCGGTCCTGATCCAAGCGAAAGCCACCCGCGGGTGGCTTTCGTGTTTCTGCTGATTGGGTTTTGCTAGGGGATCGGCATTTCTTCCGACCCTGGCCCGAGCGGTTGGCCGTAGCTGAACTCGACATAGTTGCCCGCCGGGTCGCGTAAGCCGCAGTAGTAACCGACTGGGTAAGGCTCGTTGCGCGGAGCCCAGACCAGGCAGCCATCCTTCGCTGCCTGCGTGGCGATTGCATCGACCTGCTCGCGACTGTCCAGAGCAAAGCCGAAATGACTGTAGTCGTCGGCGGCGAGTTGCCGGTCGTTACCACCGGGCATGATGACGAAAATGAATTGGTGCTCTTTGCCCGGTTCGGCCATCCAGACAATCCGTGAACCTTTCCCGGCTCGCTCATGGATTACCCGCATACCGCAGTAGCGGCTATAGAACTGCAAGCAGGCATCCAAATCGGGAACGTGCAGTGCGATATGAGTGAGAGTAGGGCGCATGGGCATTCTCCTTTCTCGTCTTGGCAGTCTAGGCCCGCCGGCTGGCGGCGGCTGCGTTTGCGGTATGCTTGGCGCTTATTCAAGGAGACGTGTTGATGGCTTACGACTTCGATTTATTTGTCATTGGCGCCGGTTCTGGCGGTGTGCGCGCGGCTCGTTTTGCCGCCGGTTATGGCGCTCGCGTGGCGGTAGCAGAAAGCCGTTATCTGGGCGGCACCTGCGTGAACGTTGGTTGTGTACCGAAAAAGCTGCTGGTCTACGGCGCGCACTTTTCCGAAGATTTCGAACTAGCCAAAGGCTTCGGCTGGTCGTTGCCACGTGCGGATTTCGATTGGCCGACCTTGATCGGCAACAAGGATCGAGAGATCCAGCGTCTCAACGGCATTTACCGCAACTTGCTGGTCAATTCCGGCGTCACCCTGCTGGAAAGCCATGCCAAATTGATCGACGCGAATCACGTCGAAGTCGATGGTAAGCGCTATAGCGCTCAGCACATTCTGCTCGCCACCGGCGGCTGGCCGCAGATACCCGACATTCCGGGCCAGGAGCATGCGATCAGCTCCAACGAGGCGTTCTTCCTCAAGCAGTTGCCCAAACGCGTGCTGGTGGTCGGTGGCGGCTATATCGCGGTGGAGTTCGCCTCGATCTTCCACGGTGTAGGCGCGCAAACCACGCTGCTGTATCGCGGCGAGTTGTTCCTGCGTGGCTTCGATGGCGGGGTGCGCACGCATCTGCGTGAAGAGTTGGAGCGTAAGGGCCTGGAGCTGCAGTTCAATGCGGATATCGCGCGTATCGACAAGCAAGCCGATGGCAGCCTGCGCGCCACGCTCAAGGACGGTCGCGAACTGGAGGCTGATTGCGTGTTCTACGCCACTGGCCGCCGGCCAATGCTCGACAACCTGGGGCTGGAGAACGTCGACGTGGCGCTGGATAAGCGCGGCTTCATCCAGGTCGATGAGCAGTTTCAAACTAGCGAACCGTCGATCCTGGCCATTGGCGACGTGATCGGACGTGTCCAACTGACTCCGGTGGCGCTGGCCGAAGGGATGGCTGTGGCGCGGCGTTTGTTCAAGCCGGAGGAATATCGTCCGGTGGATTATGCGCACATCCCCACTGCTGTATTCAGTCTGCCTAATATCGGTACGGTCGGTCTGACCGAAGAGCAGGCGCGCGAGGCCGGGCATGAGCTGAAGATTTTTGAGAGTCGCTTCCGCGCCTTGAAACTGACGCTGACCGAATCCCAGGAGCGCACCTTTATGAAGCTGGTCGTGGATGCCAAGAGCGACCGCGTATTGGGCTGTCACATGGTGGGTCCGGATGCAGGAGAAATCATCCAAGGATTAGCGGTGGCCTTGAAGGCTGGGGCGACTAAGCAGGTGTTCGACGAAACCCTGGGCGTGCATCCGTCCATGGCTGAGGAGTTTGTTACCATGCGCGCCCCTGTTAGCGCCTGAGACATCATGGAACAGCTTTTCTACCTGTCGGACCTGTTCGGAGTCGTGGTTTTTGCTATTACCGGCGCGCTTATGGCGGGCCGCAAATCCATGGATTTGTTTGGCGTGCTGGTGATTGCCATCGTCACTGCGTTGGGTGGCGGCACGCTTCGCGATGTGATTCTGAATAACTACCCGGTCAGCTGGATTCGCAACGACACCTACATTCTGATCGCCTCGCTGGCGGCAATTGGCACGGTGTTATGGGTGCGGTTGACCCGGCCGATTCATGAGACGGGCCTGTTGATCGCCGATGCCTTTGGCCTGGCGGTGTTTACGGTGATAGGCACCGAGGTCGCGCTCCAGCACGGCACGCCCATCAGTACGGCAGTGATCATGGGGGTGATGACGGGGGTGGCCGGCGGGGTCATGCGGGATGTCTTGTGCAACGAGATTCCGATGATTTTCCAGAAGGAAATCTACGCCACCGCCTGTATTGCCGGGTCGTTGATGTTCATCCTCTTGCAGCAGATCGGCATCGCCCATTGGATGGCCACGGGTTTGGCAATGTTGACGGTATTGCTGATCCGCTTGGCGGCGATCTACTGGCATCTGTCACTACCGCGCTTCCATCTGCTCGATCGAAGCTGAGCATCGCGTACGCCTCGCTAAACAAAACGGCCACCCTAGGGTGGCCGTTTTTTCTTGTGGGCGATTTACACCCGTTCAACCACCGGCATCCGCCATTTGCCTGTGCGTACGTCCTCACTGGGGCCGTAGAGGCGCAAGGTAATGAAGAAGGGGCCTTTGGCTGCTGACGGTAGCCAGTTGCTCTGTTCGGTTGGGGGCACCGTTTGGATCACCAGGGTGAGGCCTCCGTCGGCATCACGCTGGAGGCTGTCGCGGCTGCTCAAGCTGTAGCGGTCGATCGAGTTTTCCACCAGTTGCCGGTCAGGCAGATCGTAGAGCGTCAGCGACCAGAATTGACTGGCCGGTGGCAGCTGATTGGGCGCAAAACGTAAGCGGTATTTCTGCCCGGCCATCAGCGGCTGACCGCTGCCGTCCAGCTTGGTGCCGGTGTAGAAGGCTTCCTCGATGCTGTTGCCATAGATGCCCAAGGCGGCGCCCATGGCGCGTTTGAGGTAATCGTTGGCCAGGGCGGTGCGGTCGCCGAACATGCTGATCGGCCGCGGCAGCTTCTCGGTGATCGCCTTCAGGTCGGCTTGCCCCTGCTGGATGCCGGCGATCAAGGCCTGGCGCTGTGCCGCGCTGAGGGCTGCGGCATCGAATGGTTGGCCGGGAGCGATACCGATCCGAGCGAAACGCTCGCGCAACCCACGTTCCGATTCGACTACTGGGCAGAGGGTCAGCAGCTGATTGAGATGGGCGATGAAGCCTGCACCCAAGCCGGTTTTGATATCCCAGGGCAGCCAGTCGATTGTCGGTGCGGCTGCCGGCGCGGGAGTGCTGGCGAAGTCGTGCAGGGCGCGTAGCTTGTACTGCTGTTGGATGGCACGCACGGCGGGGAGGTCATCATGGCTGTTGAGGCCGGTACGGCCGAGGATCATGACGATCTCCGTCTCGCTGCGTAGCACTTGCTTGATACCGGGCGGCGTGGCGCCTTGCCAGTTCGGGCCAGCGATCAGATAGTCGCCTGCTGCACGTCCGGTGCTGAGCACTCCGACGTAAGCGAAGTTCTGCGTGTATTGGTCGACCAACTGGTGCACGTAATAGCGCTTGTCATCCACCGCCGGCACGCTCAGTACCCAGGGTTCGGCGCGCAGATCGAGCCAGGCCCAGGAGTAGGGCGTGTCATTGTTCGGCGTGACGATATCGCGGTTCTTCGGCGTGAACAGTTCGCTGTAATGGCGGAACTTGCCGAAGCCGCCCACGTATTCGCTGGTGTCTGGATTGAGTGCCTGCTTCTGCATGGTTTGGTAATGCATGAGCATCGGGTAGGCATAGATCCAGGCGTCACGAGCGATGGCCTGGAACTCGGCCGGATCGGCTGTCAGTGGTTGCGCGGCAGCCAGCAACCAGCTGGGACAGGCCAGGCTGGCGCCAAGAACCGTCGCGCCCGCAAGAAAATTCCGGCGACTGAAAGGAAGGCTCGTCATGCTCATTGCTCCGCGTCGACCGGCGTGATGCCCGGCAGCTGATAGATGCCCTTGAGCGCCGGTTCCTTGGGCAGATAAAGGCGCAGCAACATGTTGAACGGACCTTGCGGCGCGGGCAGCCAGTTAGCCTGTTGCGCGGCAGTGGTGGGTTGTTCGTTCTGGATGTACAGAGTCAGGCCGCCATCGGCGTCGTAGACCAGCCCAGGCGTGCGATCGCCAATCGAATAGCGTTTGATGGGGTTGGCGACGAGCAGCTGGGTTTGGCTGTCATAGAGGGTCAACGACCAGAAGGAATTAACCGGCGGTAACTGCCCAGCGGCGAAGTGCAGACGGTAGCGCTTGCCGCCATTGAGCGGCTGGCCGTGGCTGTCCTGCAGGGCAATCGGGTACAGGGCTTCAGCCGGATCGTTGACATAGATGTAACGCCAAGCCGCGGCCGCACGCGTCAAGTCATCGCTGCCGAAATGCCCGGCATTGGCCGGCGAGCTGTACCAGCCGTTACGATTTGGAGAAATGCTCGATGATGCAGCTCTGACCTTGGCGCGGGCTGCTTCGGCGCCTTCGGCGATGGCGCTGGCGAGTTCCTTGGGAGGATTGAAAGCCAGCCCCGGACCCACGCCGATTTCCGCGAAGCGCTGGAGCTGTGCCTGTTCTTCCGGCGACCAGGCGTGCAGCGCCGCCAGGCCATTGAAAATGTCGAACAGGGCACTGGCCTTGCCGTCCTTGGTGTTGCTGTACGGCGGCAGTGTCAGTTTGGGCAACGCGACTGGCGGCTCTTGTTTAAGCGCAGCGGAGAGGCTCTGCAAACGGTACTCCTTGAGCACGACAGCCGCGCCTTGATCCTCCGGGCCTTTGACTTCGGTACGGCCAAGCAGGAATACCAAGCGGCTCGGCGAACGGATCACACCGCTGTAGCCGGCAGGCAGTTCACCTTTCCAGTCCGGCCCGGCAATCAAGTAGCGGCCGGCGGCGGTGCCGGTCGCGCGGGTGCCGATGTAATCGAGGTTGTTGGTGCGCAAGTCGATCAGCTGGAAGCTGTAATAGCGCTGGGTTTCGGCCGGCACGCTGAGCACCTGCGGCTCGCTGCGCAGGTCAAGCAGGGCGCGTGAATAGAAGGTGTCGTTGTTGGGCGAGACCACGTTCTTATCATCCGGTCCCAATAGTCGCGCTTCGCCATACAACACGTTATAGGGCAGCTTGGCGGCAATGGCATTCAGCACTTTGTCGTGTTCGGCGCTGGCGTAGGCGAATACATAGGCCTCTTCCGATAATGCGCGGGCTTGCTGCGAACTGAGAGCGGCATGCGCGCTTGGCAGGCCAAAGCAAAGGCCCAGGGCGAGCAGGCACAGGCGTGGTCTAGTGATACGCGAGCTGTTGTTCTTCATTGTGTGCTCCGGCGGATGGGGGCGGCTATAACGCTGTGGTCAATCGCAGGTGAGCCGAAATTGCTTGGGGGTGATGCCGTAATGCGTGCGGAACGCGCGAATGAAATTGCCTGCCTGACGATAGCCGCTAGTTAGGGCGATGCTCTCGATCGATCGATCGGAGCATTTCAGCAACTGCTTGGCCATCGTTAGCCGTTCAGCCAGAGATTGATTGGCTTGCGGCTGTTGCCACGTGGCGCGGAGCGACTGGTGCAGAAAGTCGTTGGCGCCTTGCAGCGGCCAGGCCAATGCGGCGCTGGGTAGCAGCAAGCTCAGCGTGGGCCCACGCCGATAAGATATTCCCCAGGATTGCAGCAGCGCGTCGCAGTTCTGTTCCGGGGTGATCTGCGCTTCGACAACCAACTCAGCCGGCCGACGATTTACCCGGCGCGCCATATTGCGCACCAAAGCCAACAGGCTCGAATCGAGGCCAAAGGCGTGAGGCGGTAGTGTGGCGTTGAAGGTCAGGCGACTGAAGCCGTCGTGGTGACTGAGCTCTGGTTGTATATGCCCCATCAAGATGGGTAGGCACTCTGTTAGGCATTGCAAGCTGTCGCCGAGGGTGGCCGCGGTATCGAAAAGAATATTCAGGCCTTGCAAGCTACCAGTCGCCAGGCGAGCACGTAATTCGCAGCCGAATTGAGGATCGGCGCCGATTGCGGCGCACTCATCGAACAGCTGAAGGACCTGGCGTGCAGGTATGGCGAGGCTGTGATCGCGGAGTGCATCGGGGCACAAGCCGACCCGAGTGCAGAGTTCATGGATCGGAAGGTTGTATTGCGCAGCGTGGCTAAGAATGGTGCTGGGCCAGGCGCTGGCTACCATGGGTTCCTGCTGCATAAGGCTCCTCTTGTTAGCGGCTGAGCGCGCCTAATAGAGCACCTTGGACGCATATTTGCCAAATGCATTAAACGCATGGAACTGATTCGCTCGGCGCATTGCTGGCTGTGAGTCGCGCCAACCAGCAGTACGGCCAAAAGTGGGGCGAAAAAATTTACTCCTTCATGGCCTATTGGCCCTGCCGCAAGGCAGGGTCGTCTGGATTCAATTGCTCCAGCTCCGCCTGCAAGATCTGCACTTTCTGCATTTGCCCGGCGTCTCGCCAGAAACCGATCAAGGTCATGCGCGCCTGACGGTTATTGGGCTGCCGTTCCAGCAATTGCTCCAGTTGATGAATAGCGCCTTCGGCATCGCCACTATCATGCAAAGCAATCGCCATCACGTAATTGAACTGGCCGTTGTCTGGCTCCAGGCGTGCGGCTTCGGCCAGTTCCTTGAGGGCAGCGGTTTTCTCGCCGCGACGAATCAGCGCGAGGCCGTTGGCATGGTGGAGCAGGGCGGATTGCGGATGTTTTTTGAGGCCCTCAGCCATGAGCTGCTGGGCTTCGTTCATCCGGTAATTGCCATCTAGCCATTGGATCAGGGTGACCAGCGCCGGAAGGAAGTTCGGATCGCGCAGCAGCGCATCCCGCAGAGCTGGCTCGACGAGAGCTGAGCGCCCTTGGGCCTGATAAAGCATGGCCAGGTTGAGGTTGGCCTCGGCCCGATCAGCCAGACTTTTCTGCACCTGCTCGTATTCGCCGATGACCTTGTCCCAGCTGGGTTGATACTGCAATGCTTCGGCGGGCAGGCCGAGCAGGGCACTTGCGGCCGCCAGGCGCACGGCGCGGACTGGATCATTGAGCAGCGGGCCAATTGGGCCCGAGCGATGCTCAGGCGGGGTCATGCTGGTCACGGCCTCAATCGCAGCCAAGCGGACCTGGGAATCGGCATGTTTCAGCTCGCGCCGGGCTAGATCCAGCGCACGTTGGCTTGGGTAGTACGGCAGCTCGGCGAGCAACGTGGCACGACGGATGGCTGGCAGATCACTGGAGTCGAGTTGCTGGAACAGCGCGCGGGAGGCTCCGGGCTTGCCGTTGCGAATCAGCCACAGGCTTTCGTCGTAGCGCGGCACGGCAGGCTTGTCGGCGCCATACCAGGCGTTGAACTGCTCGGCGACCTTATCGCCGGCAGTTTCTTTATGGCAGCCGAGGCAGGCGTCAGGTGTTCCCAGCTTTAGGGCGCGGCCAGGGTTGGGAATGCTGAAGCTGTGATCGTGGCGGAAATCGTTGCCCATGTAGAACTTGCCGGGCATGTGGCAATCGACGCACTGCGAGCCGGGCTGACCAGGCTGGTGCTGGTGATGTTCAGGTGAATCGTAATTCTTCGCCTGCAAACCCTTGCCGTCGATACCCGGCAGTGAAGTCTTGCCGGCGGGGTTGTGACATTGCAGGCAGACGGCATTGCCCGGCGCCTTCAACTCAGTGCTATGCGGGTTATGGCAGTTGCTGCAGCTCACGCCTTTGGCGAACATTTTGCTTTGGGTGAACGAGCCGTACTCGAACACCTCTTCCTTAATCTTGCCGTCCAGTTCGTACAGAGCCTGGGTCAGCGGGCTGGGCAGGTAGTCGTCCATCAGCCGCTTGTGCGCGGCGAAACCATCGCCCAGCGGCGCGCGTCGAGCGTGGCAACGGCCGCAGGTTTCCGCCTGGCGGGTGGTGTCGGCCTTGCTCAGGTCAATATCGAAGCCGTGCGTTTTGCTGCCATCGGGTTTGCTCGCCCATTGCAGATGGTTGGACGCCGGTCCGTGACAGGACTGGCAGCCAACGCCGAGCGACTGCCATTGGCTGGCATAGCTGTTGGTTTGCGCATTGAAGTTGCGTTTGAAGCCGGTGGTGTGGCACTCGACGCACATGAAATTGGCGTTCTGCTGCGGCTGGCTCCAGTGCAGCTCATCTTTGAAGTCGACGCCCTGACCGGGATAGAGGTGGAACCAGTTTTTCTTCTCGACATCCCAGGCGACGCCGAGGGCTTGCAGACGGCCGCCAGGTGCTTCCAACAGATATTGCTGCAAGGGCGCGACGCCGAAGGTGTAGGCCGCGCGGAAGTCTGCTGCTTTGCCATCAGGGCCCGGTGTGTTGACCCAGAAGCTGCCGTCCTTCTGAAAGAAGCGCGTGGTTTCGCTGCCGTCCTTGAACGTCACATTGTTGAAGTCGCCCAGCACGCTCTCAGTAGTGGCTTCTTCCATCGCCATCTGGTGATGGGAGCCTTGCCAGTCTTTGACCTGCACGGCGTGACAACCCACGCACTGGCCTTCATCGACCAGGCTGGCCGTGCTCTCTGCGATTGGTTTAATTACTGCAGGTTTGGTCGCCGGCGCAGGGCTTGAGGGCACCGCAACCCCTGGCGTGCTGCGCTGCAACATGAACCAGACAATCACCGTCGCCAGCAGCAATAGCCCGGCGAGCCAGGGAAGCAGAAAGCTGAAAGAGCGTTTGGCTGGTGTGGCGGGAGACGTGGCAGTTGGGGTTTTTTTATGTTTAGGCATGGTCTAGGACGCGGTCTTCACGGTTTGGCGCAGCTTCAGGGACAGCCGCAGGGCTGTCAAACGATTGCAGGATGGATCGGTATGCGGCCCCCGTTACGGTTGCCTGCCAAAGAACCAGCGGTAGTACGGGTTGCCGCCGTCCTCGGCAACCACCCTCGGCATATCTCGCGCCCAGGCCTCGCGGTTACCGGTATAGGCGTACAAACCAACCGCATAGAAGCGCGCCAGACGCGCTTGCTGGTCGATCAAAGCAGCCTGAAATACGGGATCTGCATTGATCAGCGGTGGCTCGCTGCGCAGGGCGAGCAGTGCCGGCAGAACGCGGGCGAACTCATTCGGGCGCACCCATGGCGCGTATTCGATGCGCGGTTGGTCGTCAGTAACCGGCGGCGCATCGCCGGCATAGCGCTCGAGGCCGGCTCGGTCAGTCACCCAGGTCGCGAGCAGAGCGGCGGGGGAGAAGATACCCACTTCCCGCAAGGCGCTGGCGACTGCCGGCTGCGCGAAGCGCGCGCGAATACGAGCGATGTCCAACTCCAGCGGCTGTAGCGAACCGATCAACAGCATCTCGTGGAACTCGGTGGTCCATAGCGAAGCGTGGGGGAATACTTCGAGGAAGCTGCGCACCAATGAGCGGCTGTCTTCATCGTTCTGAGTCGGCAGGGGCAACCATTGGGCGACAAGCCCGTCAGGCTGCAGACGATTGGCCGCCAACTGATAAAAATCCTGCGAATAGAGATTCACCACGCCCGCGGCGGAAGGCGGTGGCGGCTCAAGGGTGACCACGTCGTAGCGGTCCTCGCTGCGCAGCAATTCGCGCCGGCCGTCGCGCAGGCGGATGTCCAGCCGCGGATCGCCTGCTGCTCCGTAGTTGCCCCGAAACAGCGGGGCGGCGCTGATGACCTCAGGCAGCAGTTCGGCGACCACTGGCCGCTCCAGCCCTTGATAGCGCAGCATGGCGCCGGCGGTAATGCCTGTGCCGAAGCCGATAACCAGCGCCGAACGAGGCTCCTGGCGATGAATCAGCAGTGGCAACAACGCTTGCAAACGCATGTAGCGCAGCGACGGCATGGCGTCGCCGGTATTGGATACGCCCTGGATATACAGGCGGTTGAACTTGCGTTGCCCCTGACCTTGGCTAACCACCGCTACCGTGCCGCCGCGACCCTCCTTGTAAAACGCCAGCTCGCCGCTACGCGCACCCGGCAGCAATTCGGCCAACCGTTCCGGTGGAGTCAGGACGCCAACCACAAGGCTGGCGATGCCAATGGCGATTACACCTTGGCGCAGACCTTTGCCTACCTGCGAGCCGCGGAGTACTGCGAGTACGCTGATGCCCGCCGCCAGCACGGCCAACAGTCCCAAGGTGCGCACTAAGCCAAGGCCGGGCACCAGCACGAAGCCTACGAGCATCACTCCGACGATGCCGCCGAGGGTGTTGAGCGCCACCACGACGCCGACGTCGCGCCCTACATGGGCGCTATCCACCGATAGCCGCAAGGCGAGCGGAAAGGCGGCGCCGAGCAAGGTGGTCGGCAGGAACACCACACTTAGTGCCGCCACGGCGAAACGCGCGCACATGCCGGCAAGTTCGTTGCCAGTCAGCGCCAGCACGGCAGCCTCTGCCTGGGTTTGGGCGATTACCAGCCAATGCCCCAAGCCAGCGATTTCCAATAAGGCGATCAGCCCGGCTGCGCCGATCAGCAGGCCGAACAAGCCCCACGGATCGCGAATGCGGTCGGCGCGCCGCGCATAGATCGCGCTACCCAGCACCAAACCGGCGAGATAGGTGGCGAGCACTACCGAGAAGGCAAACGCGCGAGTGCTCATGAACTGCACGATAGATTGGGTCCAAACCACCTCGTAGCCGAGCGCCACGCCACCGGCGAGGCAATACAGCAAGATGGCCAGTCGCGCGGCGGGCGTGCGAGTGCTTTTTTCTGCGATAGGAGCTGGCGGCAGCGCGCTTTTGCCTCGTTGGGCGAGCAGCGCGCCGACGGCGGCGAGCAGGTTCAACAGGGCGGCCGCCACCGCGCTACCGCTGACGCCTAACATCGGAATCAACAAGAAGGCCGCAAGCAGCGTGCCGGCGATGGCGCCGGCAGTATTTGCCGCATACAGGCCGCCGCCAGCCGTAGCGACTTGGCCGTCACGGGGAGTGAGTGAGCGGACCAGTACCGGCAAGGTGCCGCCCATCAAAAACGCGGGCAGCCCGACCAGAGCGAACGGCAAAACCCAGGCGAACAGCCCCACCTGCGCTTCAAGCCGAGCGAACGTGCCGGCCGAATGCGCCAAACCCCAGGTTGTGGCGATAGCCAATAGGGCAACACCCAATTCCAGCGCGGCGTACAGCCGGACCGGATGCCGCAGACGATCGGCCCAGCGACCGAAAAACAGGCCGCCGAGCGCCAGGCCGGCAAAGAAAGCACTGATACCGGCAGTGATGGCATAGACCTCTACGCCCACCACCAGCGAAAGTTGTTTGACCCACAAGACTTGATAAACCAGCGCCGCACCGCCGGACATGAACAGCAGCAGGGCTGGAATCAGCAACGCCGGCAAGCTCTGTGCCTGCGCTGTGATGGAAACCGAAGATTTATTGCGATGGCGCGAAGCGTTGCGAACTGCAGAAGGCATCGAGTCGTGGGCCTGTGTGAGAAAACAATGAAGCCTTGTGACCGAACAGTTGCCTGGCCGATCACAAGGCTCGTCAGCGCCCATTACGACAGGGCGCGGGTTGCTAACACTACTGCTTGTTGGCCTTCATTTTTTCCGCGATCTTCGCATCCACGGCCTTGCGCACCTGGTCGATGCTGAAGCTGGCCGGTTTCTGGCTCGGCGGATAGGCGACGAAGGTTTCCAGGAAGGTGGCGGACTTCATGGTGGCGATGGCGGTCAGGTAGGCGTTCTTGGTCAGCCAGTCGTAGTACTGGTCGGAAACCACGTCGGCTCGCTCGTACGGGTCCATGCGCAGGTTGAACAGCTTCGGCACGCGCAGGCAGACGAAAGGCTCGCTCCACACCGCGAAGCCGCCCGGAGCCCGCTGCTCGCAGAACACCACCTTCCAGTTGTCAAAACGCATGGCGACCAGATCGCCGTCGTCGTTGAAGTAGAAGAACTCGTTGCGCGCGCTCTTGTCGCTCTTGCCGGTAAGGAGATCGAGCTGGTTGTAGCCGTCGAGGTGCACCTTGAAGCTCTTGCCGGCGGAGGTCGGTGCCCAGCCCTTGAGCAGCTTGTCCTTGACCTCGGTATCGCCCGCGGCGGCCAGCAGGGTGGGGAACCAGTCGAGGCCGGAGAACATCTGGTTGGACACTTCGCCAGGCTTGATGTGGTTCGGCCAACGGACCATGGCCGGCACCCGGTAGGCACCTTCCCAGTTGGAGTTCTTCTCGTTGCGGAACGGCGTGGTCGCCGCATCCGGCCAGGACCACTGGTTCGGGCCGTTATCGGTGGTGTAGACCACTATGGTGTTGTCGGCGATCTTCAGATCGTCCAGGGTTTTCAGCAGCTTGCCGACGTCACCGTCATGCTCGAGCATGCCGTCGGCATACTCGTTGCCCGGCATGCCGCTCTGGCCTTGCATCGACTCGCGCACATGGGTGTAGGCGTGCATGCGCGTGGTGTTCATCCACACGAAGAACGGTTTGTCGGCCTCGGCCTGCTTCTTGATGAAGTTGATGGCGCCTTCGGTGGTTTCGTCGTCGATGGTTTCCATGCGCTTCTTGTTCAGCGCACCGGTGTCCTCGATCTTGCCATCGGCAGTGGAGTGCAGTACGCCGCGCGGCGAGAAGTTCTTCACGTAGGGATCGTTGGGGTCCTTCGGCCAGTAGGGACGCTCGGGTTCCTCTTCGGCGTTGAGGTGGTAGAGGTTGCCGAAGAACTCGTCGAAACCGTGCTTGGTCGGCAGGTATTCGTCGCGGTCACCCAGGTGGTTCTTGCCGAACTGGCCGGTGGCATAGCCTTGGGACTTGAGCGCCTGGGCGATGGTGATGTCGCGGTCTTGCAGGCCGACGGTGGCACCTGGCACGCCGACCTTGGAGAGGCCGGTACGCAGCGGCGTCTGGCCGGTGATGAAACTGGAACGACCGGCGGTGCAGCTGTTCTCCGCATAGTAATCGGTGAACATCATGCCTTCCTTGGCGATGCGGTCGATGTTCGGCGTCTTGTAGCCGAGCACGCCCATCGAGTAGGCACTGATATTGGTCTGGCCGATGTCGTCACCGAATATCACCAAGATATTCGGCTTGTCCGCGGCGCTGGCGGCGGATGCCCCCATTACTGCGGCGGCGGCGAGGGCGAGCCTCGGTAGCCATCTTCTTGTGCGGTTCATTGAACTCTCTCCATTTCACGTTTCAGAGTCGCGTTCCACGACTACGTTGCACCAGAGCCGCCGACTGCAATACGGCATCCCCAGTATTCTTGCGCGGGTTTATTGCCCGCTTGTGGCAGTGGCGAAAGGGAACACCTGCCGCCACTCCGCTGCCATGTCCACTACAGTCCAGCCCTCGGCCTTGGCCTGATCCAGGGCCTTGTCCAGCTTGCCGATCTTGGATTCGCGGTCATAAGCCCATTCGCGCTTGGCATCGGTGTGATGCACCAGGCCGGTGAAGCGCTTGCCGCTGCCGGCGGCGGTCCACTGCAGCATCTGCAGGTCACCGTCGGAGTTGCCGAAGGCGAAGATTGGCCGGCGGCCGATGATCGAATCGATGCTTTCCGGCTTACCGGGGCCATCGTCGTTATGCGCCAGCTTGGGCGTGCGCAGGATCGACAGCTTGCCGTCCTGGTTCTGGAACTGGGTGACGAAGGTGGTGCCGATCACCTGCTCCGGCGGGATGCCATAGACCTCCTCGGCGAAGGCGCGCATGAAGGTTACATCGCCACCGGAGACTATGTAGGTCTTGAAGCCGTTGGCGCGCAGATAGGCGAGCAGTTCCAGCATCGGCTGGTAGACCATCTCGGTGAACGGCTTCTGGCTCTTCGGATGCACGGCCTTGGCCAGCCAGGCTTCGGCATTGTCGATGAAGGCTTCGCTGCTCAGGCCGGTATGGGTGGCGCCGACGATCTTGATGATGCCGTCCATGCCGCTTGCGGCCAGGGTCTTCTGGTCACCTTCCAGTACGGCCTTGAAGGGTTGTTGCTCCTTCCATTCCGGATGCTGCGGGGCCAGCCGCTTGACCTCGGCGAAGGCGAACAACACCTGGAAATACATCGGCTGTTCGCTCCACAGGGTGCCGTCGTTGTCGAACACCGCAATCCGCTCGGCGGGCGCAACGAAATCCTTGGAGCCTTCGCTGGTGACGGCGCTGACGAAGCTTTCGATGGCCTTTTTCGAGGGGCCGTCATTCCACGATGGTAGCGGGTCAGCCGCCTGCACCAGCAGCGGCAGGGCCAGCAGCAGCGGCATCAGCCAGCGCAGGTTGGGAATTGAAAGGGCAGATCGGTTCATAGGGCTTCCTTGGTGCTATATGCCGCCGACGGAGGCGGGGCTTGACGAGGGTTCAACGGCACCAGGCCATGCCTGGCAAGGGCATGCGGTTGTTGCTTGCGAGCTTCCTTACGCAGCGCCGGAAGGCTCTGCTGCAGCTCTTGCAGTGCCTCGGTGGCGCGTTCCGGCCGGCCATAACAGGATTTCAGCAAGACTAGCAGCCGTTGCGCCAAGGGGATGGGGAGCTGAGTCGCGAAATTCTTCAAGGTTTGTGCGCCCTGACTGCGTCTGGCCCAGAGGTACAAAGCGGTCAGTTGCGCCGGTTTGCCGTTGAGTTGCCCGGGCAGCTGTTTCCAGGCGTAGTCCGCCGACTGCAGGTAGGTCTGCTGCCGCCGGGCTTGCCAGCCGCGTAGGGCGGCCCGCCCACGCCGCCACCAGGGCTTGCCCCAGTAGAAGGCCAGCGCGCCAACCACCAGGGCAATGACGAGCAGCAACCAATGCCGGGCGATTCGCACTCGAGCTTTCTGCCCGAGCTTCTGCAAATCTTCAGCGATGGAGAAAGGCGCTTGGTAAGCGCTGTTGGCCGTGGCCTCGAACTCCACAGCCGGCACCCTGGCAGTGCGCGCCTGATTGGCTGCAGCATCCCACCAGCGCAATTCGATGGCCGGGAGTGTGTAGTGGCCGGGCTGGTCGACCACATAGCTGGCGACATCGACCCGCCGCCCGCCGCTGATGGCACCACGGCCATTGTCCAGCGGTACCACTTGCGGGGTTTTCACATAGCGCTTGAGGCCATCGATTTCGACGAACTCCGGCGGCGGAATCAGCATGGCCTGGGCGCCGTCGGCTTCGATGGTCAGCTGGCGGGTCAGGCTGTCACCGACCCGCAGCGGCTCATGCGAGTGGACGATTTGCTGGTCGAACCTCAGTCCCTGGGCCACCAGCACTTGCTGGCCTGCGGGCACGCCCGCAGGCAGTCGAGCGATAAAGCCGAGCGGCTGGCTCTGCACGGTGACCGGGCCGCTGCCCTGGCCGGGGCTGACCTGAATCGACAGGGCCGGGATGCTGTAGCTCTGCGCCTGGTTGGGGGTGATCAGATAGCTGAAACGCAGGCCGAAGAGCTTTTCACCCTGGCGCTGTTCGGTGAGATGGGTGGCCTCGCTGCTCGGCGGCATCACCATGGCACCGGGCAGGTCCAGGTTTGGCAGTTGTGGGGCGTCGGTGAACCAGGTGTCCACCAGTACATCGACCTCCAGGCGCACAGTGCTGCCAACCGTCACCGTGCCGGCCGGCGCTATCCGGCTTTCCACCAGCACCTTCGGTGCGGCCAGGCCCAGCAACGGGCAGAGGCAGCAGAGCAGTAGCAACAGGCGCTTCATGGCTGGCCTCCATTCGAGGCCTTGCGGGCGGCATCCTGCAGGCTGAACTTCTGCTTGAGGAACTTGGCCGGTGAGGTGCTCAGGTTGCGCAGCCACAACTCGTCCGATGGTGTTCTCGGTGCCTGCACCTGCACGCTCTTGCCCTTACTGGTCTTATTGTCGAATTTCTCTTCGTCGGGCTTCAGATCCGGCGCTTTTTCTCCTGCTTCTTGCTGCTCCTTATACAGCTCGGTGACCAAGGCCAGATTGGCGCTGGCCTCGGGGAACTGCGGTTGCAGCTTGAGGGCCTGGCCGAAGGCAGCGATGGCCTCCGGCAGCTTGTACAGGCGGGCATAGCTGTTACCCAGGTAGAAGTAGGCCTGGGCGCTATCGAGGTGGGCGAAGCTGGCCAGCGCGGCGGTGTAATCGGCGGCGTTGTAGGCCGCCAGGCCTTGCCAGTAGGGATCATGAAAGTGCGCCTGAGCTTGCGGGTAATGGCCGTGCTCGAAGGCCCAGCGGCCCTGCTGATCCGGGGTGAAGAAGGCATCGGCCAGCACCCCGGCCTGGGCCGGCGGTGCGGGCAGGGCCAAGCCCAGCGCCAGCAGCAGGCCGGCCAGCCAATTGACGCTCCAGCCACGGCGCACGCAGAAGAAGGTGATCAGCAGCAGCGGCCAGCACAGCCAGTAGCCGGCATCCTTCCAGTGCACTTCCTGCTCGTCGCCGTTGGCAGCCTGGAAGTGCTTCTGAGCGTGCAGTTCGATCCAGTCGAGGTCGTCGTCGTTAAGGGTCAGGCTGCCCAGCGGTGCATCGGCGGCATCGGCCAGCTGCTTGAGGGCCGCGCCGTCGAAACTGCCCAGGATCGGCCGGCCGGTGCTGTCCACCCGCGGTTGCCCCTGGGCATCGCGGAGCATGCCTCCGTCCTGACTGCCGACCGCGAGGATCAGCAACTGCAGCCCGGCGTTATCCAGGCTCTTGCCGATTGCTTCGAGCTGGCTGACGTCAGCGCCATCGGTGACCAGCACCAAGGTGCCGGGGGACTGCTCGGCGGCCAGCAGGCGCTTGGCTTCCTCGATCACGGCCAGGGCGTTCTTGCCGGGTGCCTCGATCAGCTCGGTGGAGAGCGCCTGCAGGAAGCTATCCAGCAGCGCCGGATCTTCGGTGGCCGGCAGCACCAGATGGGCGCTGCCGGCATAGGCGATCAGCCCGGTGCGTGCGCCGGCGCGGCGCTGGATCAGGTCGTGCAGTTTGTGTTTGGCGGCCTCCAGCCGGGTCGGCGGCACGTCGTTGGCATCCATGGATGGCGACAGATCGACCGCCAGGATCAGCGGTGCGCGGTTTTCCAGAAAGGCCGGACGATCCTGCTCCCAGGTCGGCCCGGCCGCTGCCAGGCCACCGAGGATCAACAGGGCGCCGAACAGATGCACCGGCCGCAGGTGCTGCCGGTCGCTGGGGGTGATCACCAGATGCTTGAGCAGGTGCGGCGCGATGGACCCACGCAGCCGCCGGCTCAGATCGCGGCTGCGCCCCCAGGCCAGCGGCAGGAGAAGGCCGGGCAGGAGCAGCAACAGCCAGAGCGGGCGCAGGAAGTGGAAGGCGTTGAGGTCGATGTCCATCTCAGCCTTCCTGCGTCTGACGTGGACCGCCAGCGCTGGCCAGGTAGCCGCGCAGCGCAGCGAGCACTTGATACAGCGCCAATAGGCCGAGAGCCGCGCCGAGCGGCAGCCAGAACAGGTCGCGCTTGGGCTGGTGGCTGAACTTCTTCACCTCGTGCGGGGTGAGGCGGTCGAGGGTGGCGTACACCTGCTTGAGGGCGTCGCGGTCATCGGCGCGGAAAGACTGTCCGCCGGTGGTCTCGGCGATTCTCTTCAGTGCGCCGAGATCGACCTTGGCATCACCGGTGGCCTCGGGGTCGCCGATGCCGATGGTGTGCACCACGATGCCCTTGGCGGCCGCCATCTTCGCCGCATGGTCGGGCGGGATGGCGCTGCCGGTGTCGTTGCCATCGCTGAGCAGGATCAGCACCTTGTCTTTCTCCTTGGCGCTGTCGAGCATCTTGATGGTCAGGCCGATGGCGTCGCCGATGGCGGTGTTCGGCCCGGCCATGCCGATGCCGACTTCATCGAGCAGCAGGCTCAGGCTGGCGTGGTCGAGGGTCAGCGGCGCCTGCGGATAGGCGCCGGTGCCGAACACGATCAGGCCGAGGCGGTCATCCTTGCGCTGCTCGATGAAGCTCTGCACCACCTGTTTGACGGCGCTTAGACGATCCACGTGCTGGCCGTCGGCGTTGGTGTAGTCGGTGGCCTCCATCGACTGCGAGATGTCGATGGCGAGCATCAGGTCGCGTACCGGCTGAGTGCGCTCGATGGGCTTCTCCACCAGCACCGGGCGGGCGCAGGCGAGCACCAGCAGAACCCAGACCAGCAGGTTGAGTAGCAACTGCCAGGTGCTGCCGAGCACGCCGGAACGATTCGGCGTCTGGCCGATGGCGCGGCTCATGGCACTGAAGAACGGCACACGCACGGCACTGCGAGCCTCGCGGTACTCGGCCAGGTAGCGGTAACCGAGCAGCGGCAGCGGCAGCAACAGCAGCAGCCAGGGGTAATCAAATTGCCACATGGTGGTTCTCTATCCAGTGCCGGCTGTTGGTCAGCAACGCCTGCTGTGCGGCGGCGGGGAGGGCGCGCAACTGCGCCTCCGGGGCGTAGGCGAGGGCGGCCAGTTGCTGGCCGAAGGTCGGCGGCAGTGGTTGTGCGCAGGTCTTGTCCAGAAAGGCTTGCCAGTTGGCGCCGCTCAGGGTGGCCACGTCTGGCTTTTCCGGCATCGACAGCGCGACGCGCTTGAGCAGTTCCGGCAGCTCGCGCAGGGCCGGCAAGCGCTGGACGTCATCAGCTAGCGCCTGCTCCAGCTCGTTCAGGCGGGCGAGAGCGTCGCGGCGATAGCGGTCGCGATTCCAGCGTCGCCAACGCAGCGCGCCCCAAATGGCCAGGCCAGTCAGCAGCAGAATCAGCAACAGCAGCCAGCCCCAGGTTTGCGGGAAGTAGCTGACCACCGGCGCCGGCAGCGGCAGTTCCTTGAGTTGGTCGAGACTCGGCGGGTTCGCAGTCATCGTGGCGCTCCCGTCAGTCGGCCCATTTCCCGGCGCATCTGTTCCAGCGCGTCTTCGCCGGTGCTGAACATCATCAGCGGCACCTGGCTGCGGCGTAGCAGGGTGGCGACGTCCTTCAAACGGCCGGTGAGGAATTCGCCCAGCGGTTGGTGCACCTGACGCCGCTCGACCTCCAGCTCGACCTGCAGCTCGCCCTGGGTGACCATCACCCGGCCGCTGGCCGGCAGCTTAAGGGCCAGCGGGTCATAGACCTGCATGGCGATCACGTTGTTATGCGCGGACAACTCGCGCAGCAGCTGCAGGGTGCGTGGGCCAGCGCCGGCGAAGTCGCTGACGATGCAGATCAGGTGGTCGTGGCCGGCCATGCTCAGGCAATGCTGCAGGACCTTGTCGAGCTGGTCTGCGTTTTCAGCGTCCGGGAGTGTCGCGGAAAGCGCCTGATTTTGCCGAACGATGGCTGCGCACAGCGCTTCCACCCGGCTGCGGCTGCGGATCGGGCTGATGCGCTCGATGCGGCTGTCGTTGAACACCAGGCCGCCGACCCGGTCGCCGGCGTGGAAGGTCATCCAGGCGGCGAGGGCGCCCAGCTCGGCGGCGGTGGCGGATTTGAAGCTGCGCTGCGAGCCGAAGAACATGCTCATGCGCTGGTCCACCAGAATCAGCGCCGGCCGGTCGCGCTCCTCGGTGAAGGTCCGCACGAAAGGTTTGCCATAGCGCAGCGAGGTACGCCAGTCGAGGTGGCGGAGGTCGTCGCCGGGCTGATAGCGGCGCAGCTCGTCGAAGTTCAGCCCGCGCCCACGCAGACGCGAGGCATGGTTGCCGGCGAGGATGCTCGACAGCGGCTGGCGGGCGAGGAAGCTCAGGCCGCGGACGCGATGTTCCAAGGCCATTAACTGCGCCAGGGAGACATAGACGAAACCATCCGGGCCCGGTGATTGTTGTTGCATAACGCTTCCCTTGCTTGCGGGTATTCAGAGCCCTGTCACGATTCTTTTCTGCGGCATCGAACAGGCAAAAAAGTGCGTGATTCCGCGCATCTGTCCCCTCTCCCGTTTACGGGAGAGGGCTAGGGAGAGGGCATCATCACGAACCTCCCCCAGCCCCTCTCCCACAAGTGGGAGAGGGGAGCCTTCTGCGATCGTTAACAGTTTCTCAGGCCGGAATGGCCACCTTGTCCAGCAGGCGATCGAGTACCTGGTCGGCGCTGACGCCGTCGGCTACGGCGTCATAGGACAGCAGCAGGCGATGGCGCAGCACCGGATGCACCACGGCGCGCACATCGTCAGGCGACACGAAGTCATTGCCAGCCAACCAAGCATGCGCACGGGCGCTGCGGTCCAGGCCGATGCCGCCACGCGGGCTGGCGCCGATGTGGATCCAGCGCGCGAGGTCGGCGTCATAGTCGGACGGCTTGCGGGTGGCGTTGATCAGATCGATCAGGTAGCGGTCGATGGCTTCCGACACATGCACGGCGCTGACTTCCTTGCGTGCGGCGAAGATCGCCTCCTGCGCCAGCCTGGCCTCTACAGCTGGCGCGCCTTGCTGGGCGGCTTGCTCCTCTTCGCGCAACAGGCGCAGCACCTGGGTCTCGTCGTCCGGCTTGGGATAGTCCAGCAGCACCTTCATCAGGAACCGGTCCATCTGCGCCTCGGGCAACGGATAGGTGCCTTCCTGCTCGATGGGATTCTGGGTGGCCAGGACCATGAACAGCCCCGGCATCGGGTGGCTGGTGCCGGCGACGGTGATCTGCCGCTCTTCCATGGCTTCCAGCAAGGCGGCCTGCACCTTGGCCGGGGCCCGATTGATCTCGTCGGCGAGGATCACGTTGCCAAACAACGGGCCGGGCTGGAACTTGATCTCGTTGTGGCCCTCGCTCTGCTGGAGGATTTCCGCGCCGGTGATGTCCGACGGCAGCAGATCGGGGGTGAACTGGATGCGGCTCATCTTCGCGTCCAGATGCTTGGCCAGCGCTTTGACCGTGCGGGTCTTGGCCAGGCCCGGCAGGCTTTCCAGCAGCAGATGGCCGTTGGCGAGCAGGCCCAGCAGCACTTGGCGAATGACCTCATCCTGACCAAGCACGGCCTGGGCAATGCTGGAGTGCAGGCTGAGGATGTCGTTACGTACGCTCATGGTTTTTCCTTGTGACACGAACATTGGCGCCGCGGAATGCACTGGCCGCGGCGTCTGCAAAAGGGGCGAGGTGCTTCCCTATTCGTACTTGCCGAGGGGAATGACGAGGCTCACCCAGGTGTTCCAGCCCTCCGCGCGATTGCGCGCATCAAACTCGTAGTAGCCTTTGAGATTGACGTACCAGAGCTCCTGCCCGATAGCAAAGAAATGCCCGGCCTGCGGCCCCACGGCCCTGACCCGCGATTTGAAGTCGCCGAGCACGGCGCCGCTACCGTCATCACCGGTCACCTGCTCGTAGAAGTAGCCAACCAATCCAAAGTGAGTTTGCGGTGAGATAAAGCGCGAGGCGCTCCAGTCGAGGTGGGCGTCGAGACCATTTTGGTAGTCGGTATCAGAGTTTTCCCAGTTGTAGGTCATGCCCGTCACTACAGAGAACTCGTTCACCTTGTCGTAGTAGGTGTAGCCGCCGCCGACATCCATTGCCGCGTGGCCCAGTCCGAGGTTGACCAGCCGGTCAGGGTCGTAGGCACCAACCGGCAGGCTGCCCATGGTGTAAACCATGAAGTTGTGTACGTCCTTGTGCTCCCACTTCAACGTGGCCATTCCGTAGATATCGCTGCCGCCTTTCAGGCTGTCGCTGACCCCTGTGGAAATTGTATTGCCGCGTGGGCCAGTGAGCGTGGCATCGACATCAACTGCCATGCGCCCCACGGCGGCTAGGGCCGTAACTGCCGCCTGGCCGCCCAGCAGCGGTTCGCCGAAGGTATAGGTTGGGCCCGCAAACAATAAGTCGGCTTCCGCGTCCACACCTGCTGCGACGCGGCCACGTCCACCGCGCGGTATTTGCTTGCTTGCGCTCAAGTCGGCGCTGGTGTGGTAATAGATCAGCGGCAGGCTCCAGCCAGGCTGGACTTGCACGGCCGCCATTGCGCTGAACTGGCCCGGCAGCCAAAAGCTAACACCGCCTTCGTCTGCCAAAGCGCTAGGCACTGCCGCTGCTAGCGCCACGCCCGCGAACAGGGCCGCTGCGGCATGGCGGCCGGCGTGAGGCCAGATGAGTAACTTGTGCTTTAACGACTGTTCCATCGTGACGTGCTCCGGTATCCAGATACGGTTGTCCGTACTCATTATGGTCTTGTTGTCAGGTTCAGATCCGGGACGGCCAGTACCATGGCAACTACAGCAATGTCTTAATGCTCATACTCAAGCTCTTTGAGTGCCTATAAATTGCTTCCGTGGCGATCATGGGCAAACTCTCTTTTAGCCAGGTCTTGCAGCAGTTCGTGTCACTCGTAACCAATGCCCTGGCCGGCGGCAACTCGATCAACATTATTTACCAAGGGTGATATTAACGCCGGCAAACACCGTGAACTGCGGCAGGCCGGCGCCTTGGTGGTCCACTGTCCATTGTGGCTCGATAAAGGCGTTATAGATGTTGTGGCCGATCTTCGTGGCCTTGCCGACACCCAGGCCGAGCGGGATGTAATGGGTGTCGTTCTTCAAATCGAAGGTCCAGGTGCCGGTGGAGCGCAGATACCAGCCCTTGGGCAGGTTATGAATGAGGAAGGGCTGGAAGGTTGCGGTTTCTACGTGGGCCCGGTCGTTGTCACCAGCGAACGAGCTCTGGTATTGCACTAGCGCGCCGAGGAGTCCCCGTGGCGAAGAGTCAATTGCGACAGCCGCCAAGCCAGCCTGCCACTTGCCTGTACCCAGCTCATCTTCAGCGGCAGTTGGTGCGGTGATTTGTGGGCCGATGCCGAGCTGCACACCTTCGGTTTTCAGCAAAAAAATGTCGAATAGATTGAGATCCCCAATACCGGTGCTGTAGCCACCGGAGGGATCGGGCCGAGTACTGATTGGTAGCGTGGCGCGGAGCAGCTGGGGAACGCCGATAAAATCGCTTGGCGCGATCGGCAAGGTGCCCCGCAGGAGGAAATCATTGGTGTGCGCGTTGGAGTCGTAGAGTTCAGGAGTGTAGTAGTCCTGGAAATTCAAACCCGGCGACAGGTTTAGAGGGTTATTGCTCTTGTTGGCAATGTCAGCGTTATCGGCCTGTACCACGCCGGTGGAAACCATTGCTGCGACGAGCAGCAAACGCTCGATACCCATAATCAATCCCTCGAACATGACGAAATGTTAGCGAAATCGCTGGGCAGCTCGTGTCCATTCCCAGCTATGTATTCGACCTATTGTGGCGTCATCTTCCTACGATTCTAAAGTCATTCCGCGATTAACAATAGGATCGTTATTCCTATCTTATTAATACGGGTTGCACGATCAAACGATGAGCAACCATGCAGTGTGCCCGCTTTTACGTGCGCTTAAGAAGCGTAACTACCTGATATATATCAAAATAACATCACAGGGCGGCGCAATGTCTGCTTGATTGCCAAGGAGATAGCGCGCAAAGCGCTCAACCAGCAACTCAAGGATCGGACCGCTGGCGCTCTGTATTTCCACGATCGGAGCATGTCACCCGACTGGGCCAGGGAATGCATCAAGACCGCCGAGACCAGCAAATTTCTCTTCTATAAAAGGTGCCGCGCGCTAGTCCGTCAATCTGTCGACCGCCGATCGTTGTCCCCGAACGCTCATGCCTGAGAGCAGTGAACACTCGGCAATGCGCTCCGACGCAGTCAGGGCGCGTTCTCCGCTGGCTCTGATCTCAGATATGCAGGGCATGCCCCAGCGCCCGCAGCGCCGTTTCCTGCACCGCCTCGCCGAGGGTCGGGTGGGCGTGGATGGTGCCGGCGATGTCTTCCAGGCAGGCGCCCATCTCCAGCGACTGGACGAACGCCGTGGACAGTTCCGACACCGCCTTGCCCACCGCCTGCCAGCCGAGGATCAGGTGATTGTCGCGACGTGCCACCACCCGCACGAAACCGTCGCTGGACTCCAGGGTCATCGCCCGGCCGTTGGCGGCGAACGGGAAGCTCGCCACCAGGCAGTCGAGACCGGCGGCCTTGGCCTGTTCCGGCGACTGGCCGACCACCACCACTTCCGGATCGGTGAAGCACACCGCCGGGATTGCCGTGGGGGCGAACTCGCGACGTTTGCCGGCGATCAGCTCGGCGACCATCTCGCCCTGGGCCATGGCCCGGTGCGCCAGCATCGGTTCGCCGGCCAGGTCGCCGATCGCCCAGACGTTGCGCATCGAGGTGCGGCACTGCTCGTCGATCTTCACGGCGCGGCCGTGCATGTCCAGGTGCAGGGCTTCCAGGTTCCAGCCGCTGGCGTTGGGGTGGCGGCCGACGGCGATCAGCACCTGGTCGGTCTCGATCACCCGCTGCGCGCCCTGATCGTCGCGCACGCGCAGGCCGTGGCCGCCCGGTTCCAGGCCCATCACGCTGTGGCCGAGGTAGAGTTCGACCCCTAGCTTGCGCAGGGCGGAGGCGACCGGTTTTGTCAGCTCCTCGTCGTAGCTGGGCAGGATGCGCGGCTGGGCTTCAACCACTGTCACCTCGACGCCCAGCTTGCGATAGGCGGTGCCCAGCTCCAGGCCGATGTAGCCGCCACCGACCACCGCCAGACGCTTGGGCAGTGCCCGGGGCGCCAGCGCTTCGGTGGACGAGATGACGTTGCCGCCGATCGGCAGGAAGGGCAGTTCCACCGACTTCGAGCCGGTGGCCAGCAGCATGTGCTCGCAGTGGATCTGCTGCGTGCCGCCCGCGGCGAGATCGACTTCCACCGTCTTGCCGTCGACGATCTTCGCCCAGCCCTCCACCACGCTGACGCCATGCTTCTTCAGCAACGCGGCGACTCCGGTGGTCAGGCGGTCGACGATGCCGTCCTTCCATTCCACGGTGCGCTGGATGTCGATGCTCGGCGCTTGCACGCTGATGCCCAGAGCTGAGTTGCCGGCGAACTCGCGGGCCTTGAGGTATTCCTCGGCGGCGTGGATCAGCGCCTTGGACGGGATGCAGCCGATGTTCAGGCAGGTGCCGCCGAGGGCGGCGCCTTCCACCAGCACGGTACGAATGCCGAGCTGGCCGGCGCGGATGGCGGCGACGTAGCCGCCGGGGCCGCCGCCGACGATCAGCAGCGTGGTTTCAGTGACGTGAGCCATCGACGCTTACTCCAGGAACAGGGTGGCAGGGTGTTCGAGCAGGCCGCGCACGGCCTGGATGAAGGCTGCCGCATCCATGCCGTCAACCACCCGGTGATCGAAGGACGAGGACAGGTTCATCATCTTGCGCACCACGATCTGGCCATTGACCACCATCGGCCGTTCGACCATGCGGTTGACCCCGACAATCGCCACTTCCGGATGGTTGATCACCGGCGTACTGGCGATACCGCCCAAGGCACCGAGGCTGCTCAGGGTGATGGTTGAGCCGGACAGTTCCTCGCGGCTGGCCTTGCCACTGCGCGCGGCTTCCGCCAGACGTGCCACTTCCGCGGAGTTGCCCCACAGGTCGCGGGATTCGGCGTTGCGCAGCACCGGCACCATAAGGCCGCTGTCGCTCTGGGTGGCGACGCCGAGGTGCACCGCGCCGTAGCGGGTGACCACGTCGGCCTCGTCGTCGTAGCGGGCGTTGAGCTGCGGAAACTCGCGCAGGGCGACCACCATCGCGCGGGCGATGAAGGGCAGCAGGGTCAGCTTGCCGCGTGCTGCGCCGTACTTGGCGTTGAGGTGCTGGCGTAGGGCTTCGAGGTCGGTGACGTCGATTTCCTCGACATAGCTGAAGTGCGGAATGCGCCGCTTGGCCTCGGCCATCTTCTGCGCAATCCTGCGGCGCAGACCGATCACCGGGATCTTCTGCTCGTCGTGGCGCGCGGCGTAGCCGGAGGCCACGGTGGCGCCGCCGTGGGTCAGGTAGAGCTCCAGGTCGTCGGGGAGGATGCGCCCGGCGGGGCCGCTGCCCTGCACGAACTGCAGCTCGACGCCCAGGTCGCGGGCGCGCTGGCGGATCGCCGGGGAGGCCAGCGGCTTTTCCCCCGGCGCACGGCGCGGGACCGGCGTCGGAGCAGGGCGAGCTGCCGGGGCGACCGGCTTGGGCTCGACGCGCGGCTCGGGCTTCGCGGGTTGCGGGGCCGCTGCGGTGTTGGCTTCCGGTCTGGCCGGCGCTGCCTCCTGGGTCTTCGGCTGAGCGGCTTCTTTAAGGTTGCCGTGGCCTTCTACTTCCAGGCGGATCAGTTCGCCGCCCACGGCCAGCACCTGGCCCGGCGCCCCGCCCAGGGCGAGGATCTTGCCGGCCACCGGCGAGGGGATTTCCACCGTGGCCTTGTCGGTCATGACTTCGGCCAGCACCTGGTCCTCATGCACCTCGTCGCCGACCTGTACATGCCACTCCACCAGCTCGACTTCGGCGATGCCTTCGCCGATATCCGGCATCTTGATGACGTGAATGCCCATTCAGACCTCCATGGCACGCTTGAAGGCGGCGCCAACCCGCGCCGGCCCGGGGAAGTAGTCCCATTCCTGGGCGTGCGGGTAGGGGGTGTCCCAGCCGGTCACACGCGCGATGGGCGATTCGAGGTGGTGGAAGCAGTTCTCCTGAACCAGCGACATCAGCTCGGCGCCATAGCCGCAGGTGCGGGTGGCCTCGTGGACGATGACGCAGCGGCCGGTCTTCTTCACCGACTCGACGATGGTATCCAGGTCCAGCGGCCAGAGACTGCGCAGATCGATGATCTCGGCGTCGATGCCGGTCTCCTCGGCCGCGGTCTGCGCCACGTAGACGGTGGTGCCGTAGGTCAGCACGGTGAGCTCCGCGCCGGGGCGGGCGATGACCGCCTTGTCCAGCGGCACGCTGTAGTAGCCCTCCGGCACCTGGCTGGCCGGGTGCTTGGACCAGGGCGTTACCGGGCGGTCGTGGTGACCGTCGAACGGGCCGTTGTACAGGCGCTTGGGCTCCAGGAAGATCACCGGGTCGTCGTTCTCGATGCAGGCGATCAACAGGCCCTTGGCGTCGTAGGGGTTGGACGGCATCACCGTGCGCAGGCCGCAGACCTGGGTGAACATCGCCTCCGGACTCTGGCTGTGCGTCTGGCCGCCGTAGATGCCGCCGCCGCAGGGCATGCGCACCACCATCGGCACGATGAAATCGCTCACCGAGCGGTAGCGGATGCGCGCCGCCTCGGACACCAGTTGGTCGGTGGCCGGGTAGACGTAGTCGGCGAACTGGATCTCCACCACCGGCCGCAGGCCGTAGGCGCCCATGCCGACGGCGGCGCCGATGATGCCGCTCTCCGAGATCGGCGCGTCGAACACCCGCGAGCTGCCGTACTTCTTCTGCAGGCCCTCGGTGCAGCGGAACACGCCGCCGAAGTAGCCGACGTCCTGGCCGAATACCACGACGTTGTCGTCGCGTTCGAGCATCACATCCATCGCCGAGCGCAGCGCCTGGATCATGGTCATGCTGGTTACTGCCTGGGCGTTTTCCGTTTGCGGGTTCATGGCATTCATACCCCGAGCTCCTGGCGCTGCCGACGCAGGTGTTCCGGCAGGTCCTTGTAGACGTCTTCGAACATGCTGGCGGCGCTGAAGACGTGGCCGTCCACCAGCGAGCCGTGGCTTTCGGCTTCCTTCTGCGCGGCGATCACTTCGGCTTCCAGTTCCTTGTGCAGCGCGTCGTGTTGCTCGTCCGACCAGATGCCGAGAGCGACCATGTGCTGCTTGAGGCGGGCGATCGGGTCGCCGAGCGGGAAGTTGGTGTAATCGTCGGCCGGGCGGTACTTCGACGGGTCGTCGGACGTGGAGTGCGGGCCGGCGCGGTAGGTGACCCACTCGATCAGGCTCGGGCCGAGGTTGCGCCGCGCGCGTTCGGCGGCCCACTGCGAGGCGGCGTAGACGGCGAGGAAATCGTTGCCGTCGACGCGCAGCGAGGCGATCCCGCAACCCACGCCACGGTTGGCGAAGGTGGTGCCTTCACCGCCTGCGATGGCCTGGAAGGTGGAGATCGCCCACTGGTTGTTGACCACGTTGAGGATCACTGGCGCGCGGTAGACGTGGGCGAAGGTGAGGGCGGTGTGGAAGTCCGCTTCGGCGGTGGCGCCGTCGCCGATCCAGGCCGAGGCGATCTTGGTATCGCCCTTGATCGCCGAGGCCATGCCCCAGCCTACCGCCTGGATGAACTGGGTGGCGAGGTTGCCGGAAATCGAGAAGAAGCCGTATTCGCGGCTGGAGTACATGATCGGCAGCTGGCGGCCCTTGAGCGGGTCGGCCTCGTTGGATAGGAGCTGGCAGATCATGTCCTTCAGCGGGTAGTTCCGCGTGATCAGGATGCCTTGCTGGCGATAGGTCGGGAAGCACATGTCGCCGTCCTTCAGCGCCATGGTGTGGGCGGTGGCGATGGCTTCCTCGCCCAGGCACTGCATGTAGAAGGACATTTTCTTCTGCCGCTGTGCGGTGGTCATGCGCGCGTCGAAGATGCGCGTCTTGAGCATGGCGCGCAGGCCGGTTTCCAGCTGCTCGTGGCTGAGTTCCGGGTTCCAGTCACCGAGTGCCTGGCCGTCATCGTCGAGCACGCGCACTAGGCTGTAGGCGAGGTCGCTGGTCTGCGCCGGCTCCACGTCGATGGCCGGTTTGCGCGCTTCGCCGGCGGCGGACAGGTGCAGGTAGGAGAAATCGGTCTTGCAGCCGGGACGGCCGGTGGGTTCCGGGACGTGCAAGCGCAATGGTTGGTAATCATTCATGGCTTTGCCTCCGGCCTTCGCGGCCCAAGGAATGGATCGGAAAGGGCTCAGCGAACGGGCGCGGCGGAGAACGAGCTGGGCGAGTGCAGCCCGGGCTGGGCGGAGGCGAATAAACGGCGCGCGCGGGAGCGGCGGGGGAGCTGGGTGTGCGTGACGTCACTCATGGTGAGGTCCTCGTCATTTGTTCTTGTGAATTGAGTATATGCCTCGGTAGTTGGTTTTTTGCTCCAAATTGACTCGCTTAAACGGTCACGATTAGTATGTTTGAACTAACAAAACCATAAACGGTAGAACAGCGAACCATGGCCGAACTCGACCGCATCGACCTCAAGATTCTCCGCGCCCTGGCCGAGGATGGCCGCCTGAGCTGGCGCGACCTGGCCCTCAAGGTGGGGCTGTCGCTGACCCCGACGCTGCGTCGGGTACGCCGCCTGGAAGAGGAGCACTACATCCAAGGCTATTTTGCGCGTCTGGACGAAGAGCGCCTGTCTGGAGGGATGAGCGTGTTCGTCTCCGTCTCCTTAGAAAAGCAGACCGGCGACTACCTCGCCCGGTTCGAAGAACGCATCGTCGAGGCGCCGCAAGTGATGAGCTGCTTCCAGATGACCGGCGATGCCGACTACATGCTGCGCGTGGTGGTCAAGGACCTCGCAGCGTACCAAGCCTTCCTCACCAATACGCTGACCTGCATTCCCGGGGTCGCCGGAATCAAGTCGGCGTTCGCCCTGAAGTCGGTGATGCTGCGCTCGGCGCCGCCGATCTGAACGTTCGCCGGCAAGGCAGGACGGCGGTTTTTCTGGGTGACTCACTGCGCTTGCCCTTCGGGCTGAAAGCGGTCACCCGCGATCTTTGCCGCCCATTGGTGGACAAGCTGGGGGCTCAGGCGCTGTGCTGCGGGAGCTTGATCGACTGGTCGCGTTCGGGTGTGTCTTCGGCCTGGGTGTCCGGCACATCGTCACCCTCCGTCGGGTTGCCGTCTAGCCATTGCTCGGTGGATTTCTGCGCCTGGTCGATTTGTTTGTTGAGTTCCTTGGCCGTTTCGTTCAGCGCGTTGCGGGCAGTCTGTTCGACTTCCAGTTGGGCTTTCTCGGCGAGTTTCTGGGCGGCGTTTTCGGCGGCTTCGCAGCCGGCCAGCAGAGCCAGAGCAGCGATGCAGACGACCCGCAGCGAGCGAGCAGTGAGTGGGGAAAAGGACATGGTGACTTGCTCCATAGAGATGGCACGGCGTGACCGTGACGAAAAGGGGGGCGATGGTACGGTATGGCGTTGGACAACAGGTGAGACAACTAGGCCTCCTCGCTGCGGTATCAGTTAGCAGGCCGGGGCTGAGGATTATCAGGCCTCCGGGCCGCTCAACACAGGGGGAGGCACAGGGCTCTCCGGTAGATAAATTCGCGCCGACCTTACCGGCTTCACCACAGAGTGCCTAGCGCTCCGACGGTAGACGCAGGCCCGGTTGCGCTGCTGTTTGGCCTAGTACATGGCGCTGTCGGTCGCCTTGATCAAGGCTTCCGGGCTGTCGGCGCCCTCGGGGTAGTGGGCGATGCAGATACTCAGGGTTACAAAGTTGATCGGTGCACCGCTCAGTTCGATCAGCGTCGCCATCTCTCGAGCCGGCGGGCAGCATGATGAATTCGGCGCCGCCGATCTGAATCAGCAGGTTTCGTTCCTGTATCTGATCGACAGCGGCTACAGCATCACGCCGCGGAACCAGGCCTGCGAATCTATGCTGCGCTGTATTTAGATGCCTGAGGGAGCGTATTCACCCATCATCGTGGCATGTCGCTAGATGATGTTTTACGCGACATCCGCCGAATGCTTGGTCGGAATCCTGATTTGGATGAGAACCCAGCGCTAGAGCAGCTACGCGTAAATCAGGAACGTGTGAGTAGGTCCTTGCGAATCTCGCTGACAACCACGATGGCCGCATCAATTTCCGGATCAGCTCAGTGATCAAGGAAGAGTTCGAGCGGTTGTCGGCACCACTCGCTGTATTGTGCTGAGCAAAATTGGAGTGGGTTTCAGGCCAAGTGGGTGCTTCTTTCTTAGCGGCCGCTGAAGCAAGGCGGACGCTTGTCGATGAATGCCTGCACGCCCTCCCGAGCATCCTCGCTCTGCGTGCTGGCCAGCAGGCCGGCGCTCTCCACGTCCAGATGGGTCGCCACATCGCGACTGTTGGCTTCGTCGCACAGTCGCTTGATCCGCGCGAAAGCCTGCGTGGCGCCGGCGGCCAGGGTATGCGCGAGTGTTTCGGCTGCATGGGTCAGTTTGTCCGGCGTATGCAGTTCGTCGAACAGGCCCATGGCCAGGCACTGCTCGGCCTCGAACATTTCGTTGAGGATGAACAGACGTTTGGCCTTGGCCGCGCCGATGCGCTGGGTGGCGTAATAGGAGGCGCCGATGTCCGGGGTCAAGCCAATGGCCGAGTAGCCGCCACGTACCCGTGCGGTGTTGCTGGCCAGGACGAAATCGGCGCAGCAGGCCAGGGCGATACCGGCGCCGCCGACCCCGCCGTGGACGACGCTGATTACCGGAGCCGGTAGGGCGGCGAGTTTTTTCATCGCCGGATTGAGCAGCACCAGCATGGCACCGATGTGCGCCGACAGACGCTCGCGGTTCTCGACGAGCTCGGCGATGTCGCCGCCCGCACAGAAGCGCGGGCCGCGGGCGCTCAGCACCACCACGCGCGGTTTGGCGCGCACGAGTTGTTCGACAGCCTCGGCAAACGCCGCGCTGAAGGCCAAGCTGATGGCATTGCCCTGCGCCGGGCGGTTGAGAGTGAGGCGACCGATGCCGCCTTCGACGCTGTACAGAACCGGGGATTCGGAATTCAAGATGGCTGCTCCTGGTGTGTCTCTCCCATTCCTGGGAGAGGGTCGAACTCGGCTTATTGATCCGGCCCTTTGATGTCTTGATTGGCCGCAGGCCGTAACCCACCGACCGGCCACAGGGATGTCTGCCGACATCCATGGTGGGTTACGCCGCTACGCGGCTAACCCGCCCTACGACTGAAAGTTCAAACCTCAGCAGGCCTGATCATTAGAACGAGCGGGCGATGATCTCTTTCATGATCTCGCTGGTGCCGGCGTAGATGCGCTGCACGCGGGCGTCGGCATACATGCGGGCGATCGGGTACTCCATCATGTAGCCGTAGCCGCCGAACAGCTGTAAGCACTCGTCGATAACCTTGCCCTGGGTCTCGGTCATCCACAGCTTGGCCTTCGACGCGGTTACCGGGTCCATGCTGCCGTCGAGCATGCGCTGGATGCAGTTGTCGATGAACACGCGGGCGAGAGTCGCTTGGGTATCGCATTCGGCCAGCTTGAAGCGGGTGTTTTGCATATCCAGCAGTGGCTTGCCGAAGGCCTTGCGCTCGCGGGTGTATTCCAAGGTCAGGCGCACCGCGCGTTCGATCGAGGCGGCGGAGCCTACGGAGCAGCCGACACGTTCATAGGCCAGGTCGGACATCAACTGGCGCATGCCCTGGCCTTCCACGCCACCGAGCAGGTTGGCCGCCGGCACGCGTACGTCCTGGAAGGCCAGTTCGGAGGTGTCGGCGTTGTGCTGGCCGAGCTTTTCCAGTACCCGGCCGACACTGAAACCGGCGCAATCCTTGGTTTCCACGATGATCAGCGACATACCCTTGCTGCCGGCATTCGGCTCGGTTTTGGTCACCACCACCACCAGGTCGGCCATCGAACCGTTGGAAATGAACGTCTTCGCGCCGTTGATCACGTACTGGTCGCCTTCGCGTACGGCGCGGGTGCGGATGCCCTGCAGGTCGGAGCCGGTACCTGGCTCGGTCATGGCGATGGAACCGATCATCTCGCCCGAGGCCATCTTCGGCAGGTACTTGTGCTTCTGCTCCTCGGTGCCGTGATTGAGGATGTAGTGGGAAACGATGTGGTGCACCTGCACGCCGAAGCCCCAGTCACCCACCGCCGCCTGCTCCTCGAAGAACACCGCGAGGTGGGCGAAGTTGCCGCCGCTACCGCCGTACTCCTCCGGCATGTCCAGGGCCAGCAGGCCGAGTTCGCCGGCCTTGTACCAGAGCTCGCGGTCGACGTGGTGCTGCTTGTACCAGCGTTCCTGGTGCGGCACGACTTCCTCGGCGAAGAAGCGCCGCACGTTATCGCGGACGACTTCCAGCTCGGGATTCATCCAGGGGGAGGTGTAGGTTTGGCTCATTGCGGTATCTCCTGACTTGCGTTGCGTGCTGGATGCAATCCGGGAGCGGGTGTACCGGGCTACATTTTGTAGCGTTCAATATCCGTATAGGCGTAACCCACCGGCCCTGCGGGGCACTGATGTTCAAGTCGGCACCGCTGGTGGGTTACGCCGCTACGCGGCTAACCCACCCTACAAAAGCCATGCGGCAAGCCTTAGACCGACTGCCATACCGAGCTGGCCGGGTCGCTCAGTGCGGCCAAGATCTGCGCGGTATGTTCGCCCGCGGCCGGAATCGCGCCGGGGGTGACCACCTCACCATCGAAGCGGGGTGCCACGCGGGTTTGCAGCAGGCCATCGCGCTCGAAATAGACACCGCGAGCGACGTTATGCGGATGCTGCGCGGCCTCACGCGGGCCGAGCACTGGTGCGAAGCACACGTCGGTCCCTTCGAACAGCGCGCACCAGTGCTGGCGCGATTGGCTGGCGAACAGCTCGGTGAAGAACTGATGCAGCTCTGCCCAGCGGCTGCGATCCCACTGCTTGGCGAAGCGCGCATCGTTCTGCAGGCCGAGTTTTTCCAGCAGCAGCGCATAGAACTGCGGCTCAAGCGAACCGAGGGTGACGAAGTCGCCATCGGCGCAGCGATAGGTGGCGTAGAACGGCGAGCTGTCGTGAATGTTCTGGCCGCGCTCGTCGGTCATCCAGCCGATGTTGCGGCTCGCCAGCATGAGCTGGAGCATGTGCGCCGAACCGTCGAGGATGGCCGCATCGACCACCGCGCCCTTGCCGGTGGCCCGCGCATTGAGGATGCCGGAGAGCAAGCCGATGGTCAGGTACTGCGCGCCGCCTCCGATATCGCCCAAAGCGGCGAAGGCTGAGGAGGGCGGGGTTTCAGGGGCGCCGTTGTGGAACAGCGCGCCGGACAGCGAGACATAGTTGTTGTCGTGGCCGGCGGCCTGAGCCATTGGCCCGGACTGGCCCCAGCCGGTCATGCGCCCGTACACCAGCTTCGGATTGCGTGCCTGGCACACTTCCGGGCCCAGACCGAGGCGTTCCATCACGCCCGGACGCATGCCTTCGATCAGCGCGTCGGCGTCTTCGATCAGGCGCAGTACCAGTTCGCGGCCTTCGGCGCTCTTCAGGTCGGCGACCACCGAACGCTTGCCGCGGTTAAGCAAATTGGCGTGGGCGGCGGCGCCGGTATCGCGCTCGACGGCGATCACTTCGGCGCCCAGATCGGCCAGGTGCATGGCCGAGAATGGCCCAGGGCCAATACCGCAGATTTCTACAATCTTGATGCCTTGCAGCATGAAATCACCTCATTGATTGATATCGGTCCAGCGGGACGCATCGGCTGGATCCTCGTAGCGTCGTAGGATGGGTTGAGCTTGTGATACCCATCCTACGAAGCCCAACCCAGGCGGCCCACCCATCCTACGGCTGAGTTTTCAGGCCACGTCCATCAGCTGGCTGAAGGCCTTGAGGTGATGATCGTCATCGCCGAACTGGCGGGCGACCATCAGCAGGTGCTTGGCGTGGTGCGACAGCACGTATTCCCAGGTCAGGCCGATGCCACCGTGCAGTTGGATGCCCTGGTCGGCGACGAAGCGCGCGGCGCGGCTGATGATGTACTTGGCGGCAGCCAAGGTACGGCTGCGCTCAGCACTGTCCGGCTGGTCAGCCACGCAGGCGGCGAGGATGGCCATCGAGGTGGCCTGGTCCAGTTCGATGCGCATGTCGACCATGCGGTGCTGCAGCGCCTGGAACCTGCCGATCACCTGGCCGAACTGCTGGCGCGTCTTCAGGTAGTCGAGGGTCAGTTGGCAGGCCGCCTCCATGCTGCCGACCGCTTCGGCGCACTGCGCAGCGATGGCGCGGCCCTGCTGGTAACGCAGCGCAGCCAGGGCCTGACCCGGCTCGCCGAGTAAGGTGCCGCTGGCATTGTCCAAGTACAACTCACAGGCCTTGCGGCCATCCAGGGTCGGGAAGGCACGGCGCTTTACCCCCGCGCTCGTCGGGTCGATCAGGAACAAGCTGATGCCGGACTCGTCGTGTGCTTCACCGCTGGTGCGGGCCGACACGAGGATCAGCCCGGCGCTCTGCCCGGCGACTACCACGGATTTACGCCCGCTGAGTCGCCAGCCACTTTCTACCGCTTCGGCGCGGGTCTGTACGTCATGCAGCTGGTAATGGCTCTGCGGCTCGTCGAGGGCCACGCCCAGCTGCAGCTGGGCGCTGGCCACGTGCGGCAGCAGTTCGTTCTTCTGCGCCGTGCTGCCCAGCTGGTTGATCAGCCCGCCGGCGAAGATCACCGAATACAGGTAGGGTTCCAGGCACAGGCCACGGCCCAGTTCGGTGGCGATCAGCATGGTGTCCACGCCGCTGCCGCCGAAGCCGCCGAACTCTTCGGCGAATGGCACAGAGGTCAGGCCTAGCTCGCCGAGCTGTTGCCAAAATTCGCGGCTGAAGCCCGGCTCGCTCTTGGCGAACTGCTCGCGCTGCTCGAAACCATAAGCGTCGCGCACCAGGCGCGCCGCGGTGTCCTGCAGCATTTGCTGCTCTTCTGTCAGTTTGAAATCCATGGTGTAGACCCCTTACAGCTCGAGAATCATCTTGGCGATGATGTTCTTCTGAATTTCGTTCGATCCGCCGTAGATCGAGGCTTTGCGCATGTCCAGGTACTGGTTGCTGGCGGCACTGCTGTACTCGGTATGCAGCAGTTCCGCGCAATCGCCGTAGCCCAGCTCCTCTTCGATGACCGGCAGGGAGTAGGTGCCCACCGCCTTGTTGATCAGGTAGGTGATCTGCTGGCGCAGCTCGGTGCCCTTGATCTTCAGGATTGAGCTTTCCGCGCCCGGCACGCCGCCGTCGCGAGTCGCGGCGAGGGTGCGCAGGTTGCTCATCTCGGCGGCCATCAATTGCATTTCCACGTCGGCGATCTGCGCGCGGAACAGCGGGTCGTCGATCAGCGGCTGGCCATTGCGCAGCTCTTGGCTGGCGACCCGTTTCAGCTTGGCCAACAGCGCCTTGGCCTGGCCGATGCCGGCGATGCCGGTGCGTTCGTGGGTGAGCAGGTACTTGGCGCAGGTCCAGCCCTTGTTCTCCTCGCCGACCAGGTTTTCCACCGGCACGCGCACGTTGTCGAAAAACACCTCGTTGACTTCGTGTTCACCGTCCAGGGTGATGATCGGCCGCACAGTAATGCCCGGGGTCTTCATGTCGATCAGCAGGAAGCTGATGCCGCGCTGCTGCTGGGCCTCGGGATCGGTGCGCACCAGGCAGAACATCCAGTCGGCGTAGTGCGCCAGGGTGGTCCAGATCTTCTGGCCGTTGACCACGTAATGGTCGCCGTCACGTACCGCGCGGGTTTTCAGCGAAGCCAGGTCGGAGCCGGCGCCCGGCTCGGAATAGCCCTGGCACCACCAGTCTTCGCAATTGAGGATGCGCGGCAGGAAATATGCCTTCTGCGCGGGCGTGCCGAACTTGATGATGACCGGCCCGACCATGTTGACGCCGAACGGAAGGATCCCCGTGGCGCCGGCAATTGCGCACTCTTCCTCGAAGATGTGCTTCTCGACCACACTCCAGCCGGTGCCACCGAGCTCCACCGGCCAACTGGCGGCCAGCCAGCCACGCTCATTGAGCAGGCGCATCCAGGTGACCTGGTCTTGTTTGTCGAAGCGTTTTCCGTGGCGACCGCGCGCAGCGAAATCGGCCGGCAGCTTGTCACTTAGAAACGTGCGCACCTCGTCCTGGAAGGCGAGTTCAGCGGGGGTGTAACGGATGTCCATCGAGGAAGTCCTCCAATCTATTCATATGAGTGGGCCAGGATGAGCCAGTCAGGCTAGGTGCCGGATAGCGCCGTAGACGAAAGACGCCTTACCCACGTCGACAATGGCGTGTTGGCCCGCAATCGCGTGCTCAGACGCCGCGGAACACCGGCGTGCGCTTCTCGGCGAAGGCCTTGAGGGCTTCCTTGTGGTCGGCGCTGGAGAAGTTTTCCTTCTCCAGCGCCAGCGAGGTGTCGAGGACCAGGTTCACCGTGTCGCGCACGATCTTGTTCACGCTGGCCTTGCTCGCCAGGATCGCCAGGCGCGGGCCGTCGGCCATGCGGCGGGCCATGGCCGTGGCGGTGGCCAGGGCCTCGCCATTGGCGACCACCTGGTTGATCAGGCCGATGCGCTCGGCTTCGGTGGCGGTCATGGCGTCGCCGGTGAACAGGTACTGCTTGGCGCGTGCCGGGCCGACCAACAGCGGCCAGATCGCGGCACCGCCATCACCGGCGGCGACCCCGACCCGTACATGCGGGTCGGAAATCTTCGCCGACTCGGCGGCGAAGACCATGTCGCAGAACAGTGCCAGGGTCGCGCCCAGGCCGGCGGCGTGGCCGTTGACCGCGGCGATGAGCGGCTGCGGCAGTTCGAGCATGTCGATGATGATCTTGCGCGCTTCGCGGAACAGCTGGTTGAGGCCTTCCTGATCGATGTCGCGCATCCACGCCAGGTCGCCGCCGCCGCAAAAACCGCGGCCTTCGCCGGTCAGCACCACCGCATGCACGCTACGGTCGGCGGCGATGTCGGCGAATACGGTCGAGAGTTCAGTGTGCAGCGCGGCATCGATCGCGTTGAACGTTTCGGGACGATTCAGGCGTACGGTCAGCACGCCGTTGTCTTGGGCGAAGGTGATGAATTTGTAGGCTTCGTAGTTCATGAGAGCTCCAGGAGTTTTTGGCCACAGGGCCGGCGAGTGGGGTTACGCGAGCACGCCGCCATCGACGACGAAATGCCCGCCAGTGGCGTAGGAAGACTTGTCCGAGGCCAGCCACAGGACCATTTCCGCTTGCTCGGCCGGCTCAGCCAGGCGGCGCATCGGCACGGAGCGGGCCAGGGCGTCCAGGCCCTTGGGATCTAAGAGACTGGTCTCGCCGACGAGCATCGGCGTCGCCACGAAACCGGGGCACAGCGCATTGATGCGCACGCCGTACTTGCCGTATTCCAGCGCGGCGCTGCGGGTCAGGCCGATCACACCGTGTTTGGAAGCCGAGTAGGCGGCTGATCCTGCGGTGCCCTGCAGGCCCATGATCGAGGCGGTATTGATGATCGAGCCGCCGCGCTCTTTCATGGCGCGCAGTTCATGCACCATGCAGTTGAAAACCCCGGTCAGGTTCACATCCAGAACCTGGCGCCACTGCTCCAGGCCCTGGTCCTGAGTGAGCGATGGTGCGCCGCCGATGCCGGCATTGTTGAAGGCGATGTCGAGCTGGCCGTAGTGCCCCAGCGTCGCTTCGACCAATGCGGCGCAATCCGCGTCGCGGCGCACATCGACACGCTGGAAAAACGCCTCGCCGCCAGCCTGGCGGATCTCCTCGACCATGGCCTGGCCTGCGGTCTCGCTCATGTCTGCCACGGCGACCCGCGCACCTTCACGGGCAAACAGCAGAGCGGTGGCGCGACCGATTCCGGAGGCGCCGCCGGTGACGATCGCGACTTTGTTGTGCAAAAGCTTCATATGAATTCTCACTCTCGAATGTGGGGATATGGACGCAATCCGGCTCTTAGGCCGTGGTCCCGCCATCGACGACGAACTGCCCACCGTTGGCATAGGAGGACTTGTCCGAAGCCAGCCACAGCACCATCTCGGCCATTTCTTCGGGGCGACCCTGGCGGCGTAGCGCCGAGCCCTTCACACCGGCGTTGATCATCTTGTCGTTGAAGCCGCTGTCCGGGCCGACGGTCATCGGTGTCTCGATCAGGCCGGGGCACAGGGCGTTGATGCGCACGCCGTACTTGCCGTATTCCAGCGCGGCGCTGCGGGTCAGGCCGATCACTCCGTGCTTGGAGGCCGAGTAGGCCGCCGCGCCGTAGGCGCCCTGGATGCCGGCTATCGAGGCGGTATTGATGATCGAGCCACCGCGCTCTTTCATCACGCGAAGCTCATGCACCATGCAGTTGAAAACGCCGGTCAGGTTGACGTCGAGCATGCGTTGCCAGAGCGCCAGGCCCTGGTCTTCAGTCAGCGTCGGTGCAGCGAAGATGCCGGCGTTGTTGAAGGCGATGTCGAGCTGACCGAAGCGAGCCAGGGTGGCCGCGACCAGCGCCGCACAGTTCTCGTCGCTGCGCACGTCGAGGGTTTGCATGAAGGCTGTGCCACCGGCCTGCTCAATCTCCCTGACCACTTCAGCGCCGGCCACTTCGCTCATATCCGCGACCACCACCTTGGCGCCGTTGCGGGCGAACAGCAGTGCGCTGGCGCGGCCAATGCCGGACGCGCCGCCGGTCACGACCGCGACCTTGCCTTGTAGAGCTGCCATAGAAAATTCCTCTGCGCCTGGACCGGGCATGCCGGATGTTGTTTGGGGGAGGGCGACCATGGCCAGCGAAGCTAATGCACGGGCGCGGAATCGAATCCACTCCAGGGGAGTGGGCGGGGGTAGGTCGGGGGCGCGCGGCGTTGGCCCGGCGCGCCGGGGCGATTCAGAGAGAGTGGGCAAGGTCTTCCAGGCGTACCCCCACCCACCCACTCCCTCGGGGCGGGTGACCCCATCCGATGGATAGGTATCTTGGGCACATGAGCCGGCTCTGCCCGCTCGCTTGCGCAGGTCGCGAGACACAACCAACTGTATGGAGAAGACAATGTCGCAGAAAGTGTACGTAGCGGGCGTGGGCATGATCCCGTTCATGAAGCCCGGTGCCAGCGGTACCTACATCCAGATGGGCGCCGAAGCCACCCGTCTGGCGCTGAAGGATGCCGGTATCGACTACAAGCTGGTGCAGCAGGCCTATGTTGGCTACGTCTACGGCGACTCCACCAGCGGCCAGTCGGCCCTCTACGAAGTCGGCCTGAGCGGCATCCCGATGCTCAACGTCAACAATAACTGCTCGACCGGCTCCAGCGCGCTGTACCTGGCTCGCCAGGCGGTGGAGAGCGGCGCGGTCGACTGCGCCCTGGCCCTGGGCTTCGAACAGATGCAACCGGGCGCCCTGAAGAATCATTGGGATGACCGTCCTGGCGTGACGGGCAAATGTATGGATATCGCCGCGCAACTGGCCAGCGATGTGCCGGAAATGCCGATGGCCCTGAAAATGTTCGGTGGCGCCGGCCGCGAGCACATGCAGAAGTACGGCACGCAGATGAGCACCTTCGCCGCGATCCGCGCCAAGGCCAGCCGTCATGCCGTCAACAACCCGCTGGCGCTGTTCCGCAAAGTCGTCACCACTGAAGACGTGATGAACGACATGGTCGTTTGGCCGGACGTGATGACCCGTCTGATGGCCTGCCCGCCGACTTGCGGCGGCGCGGCGGCGATCGTCTGCTCGGAAGCCTTCGCCAAGAAGCACGGCCTGCGCACCGACGTAGTGATCCTCGCCCAGTCGATGACCACCGACGCGCCGATCGCCTACGAGCCGCCGTCGATGATCCAGATGGTTGGCCGCGATATGGCCGAGCGCGCCTCGCGTGAAGTCTACGAAAAAGCCGGCATCGGCCCGCAGGACATCCGCGTAGCCGAGATGCACGACTGCTTCGCCCACAACGAGCTGCTGACTTATGAAGCGCTGGGTCTCTGCCCGATTGGCGGCGCCGAGAAATTCGTCCTCGATGGCGACAACACCTATGGCGGCCAAGTGGTCACCAACCCCTCCGGCGGCCTGCTCTCCAAGGGCCACCCGCTGGGCGCCACCGGCTTGGCGCAGTGCTATGAGCTGACCCATCAGCTGCGTGGCACTGCCGAGGCGCGTCAGGTCGAAGGCTTGAATCACGCCCTGCAACACAACCTGGGCCTGGGCGGCGCTTGCGTCGTGACCTTGTACGGTCGCGGCTAACGTCGGGTTATTGATCAGGTTTCGTAGGGTGGGTTAGGCCGCAGGCCGTAACCCACCGACCGGCCGCAGGGTCGGTCAGCGGGATGTCTGCCGACATCCATGGCAGGTACGCCGCTACGCGGCTAACCCGCCCTACGACTTACGGCTTCATTGACCACTTTGCAGACTCACAAAAAGGAGATAGCAAAATGACCTACATAGGAAAAAAGCTCGCCAGATTGGTCCTGGCTATCGGCCTGTCGAGTGCGGCGCTAAGCGCTTTTGCCGCCGAAAAGCCCAATGTCTTGGTGATCTTTGGTGACGACGTCGGCATCTTCAATCTGAGTGCCTACAACCAAGGCATGATGGGCTACGAGACGCCGAACATCGACCGTATCGCCAAAGAGGGTGCGCTGTTCACCCACGGCTACGGCGAGCAGTCCTGCACTGCCGGTCGCTCGGCCTTCGCCCTCGGCCAGCATCCGTTCCGCACCGGCCTGCTGACCGTCGGCATGCCAGGCTCCGAGCACGGCATCCCGGACTGGGCGCCGACCATCGGCGACGTGATGAAGCAGCAGGGCTACACCACTGGCCAGTTCGGCAAGAACCACCTCGGCGACCGCAACCAGCACCTGCCGACCAACCACGGTTTCGACGAATTCTTCGGCAACCTCTACCACATGAACGCCGAGGAAGAGCCGGAGACCTACTACTACCCGAAAGACCCGGAATTCCGCAAAAAATACGGTCCGCGCGGGGTGATCCATTCCTACGCCGACGGCAAGATCGAGGACACCGGCCCGCTGACCCGCAAGCGCATGGAAACCATCGACGACGAGTTGGTGCAGGCCACCGAGAACTTCATCGATAAAGCGAACAAGGCCGACAAACCCTTCTTCGTCTGGTTCAACAGCACGCGCATGCATGTCTGGACCCACCTGAAGAAAGAGTACGACGGCAAGACCGGGATTGGCCTGTATCCGGACGGCATGGTTGAACACGATGACCACGTCGGCAAGCTGCTGAAGAAGCTCGACGACCTCGGCATCGCCGACAACACCATCATCATCTACACCACCGACAATGGCGCCGAGAAGTTCACCTGGCCGGATGGCGGCACCTCACCGTTCCATGGCGAAAAGGGCACCTCCAATGAAGGCGGCCACCGTGTGCCGCTGCTGGTGAAATGGCCGGGCGTGATCAAGCCAGGCAGCCGCTTCAACAACATGATCGCCCATAACGACTGGATGCCGACCCTGGCAGCCGCCGCCGGCAACGCGAGCCTGGTGGCCGATATGGCCAAGGGCAGCCAACTGAGCGGCAAGCAATACCGCGTGCACCTGGACGGCTACAACTTCCTGCCGTTCTTCAAGGGCGAGGCGAAGGACAGCCCGCGCGAGGAGTACTTCTACTTCAGCATGGGTGGCGATCTGGATGCGATCCGTTGGAAGGAGTGGCGCTTGAGCTTTGCCACCATGGAAGGCGGTTTCGGCGACGCTTCCCGCAGGGTTGCCAACGTGCCGGTGCTGACCAACCTGCTGGCTGACCCGTTCCAGACCGCGCGCCAGGAATCGGACATGGCGCGGCGCTGGGCCTTCGATCAGGCGTGGTTGTTCGTGCCGATCCAGGCCAAGGTCAAGGCCTTCATGGGTAGCCTGTCGCAGTACCCGTTCCAGGAAGGCGTCAGCCTGAATGTGGCCAACATCAACTATCAGAGCCTGGCGGTGAAGAAGGCGATGATGAGTCTGCAGAAGGCGCCTCCAGCAAAGCCCGCGCAATGAACAGCTCGCCTGGCGGATCACTATTGATCCGGCCCATTGATGTCTTGATTTCGTAGGGTGGGTTAGCCGTAGGCGTAACCCACCGACCGGCCACAGGGATGCCTGGCGACATCCATGGCGGGTTACGCCGCTGCGCGGCTAACCCGCCCTACGACTGCGTGCGCGTCTTCGGGCGCGCCTCTCGAAAAGTTCTTATAGGAGACATGTGAAATGGCAGACAAAAGTCTGATCGGCCGTTCGCTCGGCGTCACCAGCGTCGAAGTGGAAAAAGGCCGCCTGCGTTTCTTCGCCAAGGCCATTGGTGAAACCGATCCGATATATACCGACGAAGCCGCTGCCCAAGCCGCCGGCTACAAGTCGCTACCGGTGCCGCCGAGCTTCTTCATGTGCCTCGGCGGCGAAGGTCGCGACCTGGTCGAGCAGCTGAACATCTACGGTTTCGATCTCGGCCGCATCCTGCACGCCGAACAGTCGTTCGTGTACCACAAGCCCGCGGTGGCCGGTGATGTGCTGACCTTCGACACCAAGATCGCCGACGTCTACGACAAGAAAGGCGGCGCGCTGCAGTTCGTGGTCAATGAAACCCGTGTGACCAACCAGGACGGCGAGCACATCGCCGATGTCCGTGGCACCGTCGTTCAGCGTTAAGGAGCCAGCAAAATGACTACCGTTCAATACTCCGATATCCAGGTTGGCGACGAGATCCCGCTGCTCAAGCTGCAACCGATCAATCGCACCACCCTGGCCCTGTATGCCGGCGCCTCGGGTGACCACAACCCGATCCACATCGACATCGACTTCGCCCGCAAGGCGCGGATGCCCGACGTGTTCGCCCACGGCATGTTGTCTGCCGCCTACCTCGGCCGCCTGCTGACCCGCTGGGTGCCACAGAGCCAATTGCGCAGCCTGTCGATCCGTTTCACCGGCATCACCCAGCTCGGCCACATCCCGACCTGCACCGGCAAAGTCACCGAGAAGTTCGAAGAAAACGGCGAGAAGCGTGTGCGTCTGGCGATCCGCTGCGGCAATCAGTACGGCGAAGAAAAGCTCGCCGGCGAAGCCGTGGTCGCCCTGGCCTGATATTCCATCCCCCCACTCGTAGGAACAGTTAAATGAAAAAGCTCGAAGGTAAAGTCGCTCTGGTAACCGGCTCTGGCCGTGGCATTGGTCGTGAAGTCGCCCTGCAACTGGCTGCCTACGGCGCCAAAGTCGTGGTCAACGACCTGGACGCCGGCCCGGCTGAAGAAGTGGTCGCCGAGATCCGTGCTGCGGGCGGCGAAGCCGTGGCCTGCGTCGGCAGCGTTACCGCTGTTGATTTCGCCGAGCGCCTGGTGCAAACCGCGGTCACGGCTTACGGCGCCATCGACATCATCATCAACAACGCCGGCTTCACCTGGGACAACGTGATCCAGAAGATGAGCGACGAGCAGTGGTACGCCATCATGGATTGCCACCTGACCGCGCCGTTCCGCATCCTGCGCGCCGCTCAGCCGATCATCAGCGCCGCTGCCAAGAAAGAAGCCGCCGAAGGCCGCGAAGTGTTCCGCAAAGTGGTGAACATCTCCTCCGGCGCCGCTGGCGGCAACCCCGGCCAGAGCAACTACTCCTCGGCCAAAGCCGGCATCCTCGGCCTGACCAAGACCCTCTCCAAGGAGTGGGGCCGCTTCAAGGTCAACGTCAACGCCGTGGCCTTCGGCTTCATCGAAACCCGTCTGACTCAGGCGCTGGCCGGCGACGAGAGCAAGACCGTGAACATCGAGGGTCGCGAGATCAAGGTCGGCGTGCAGCAGTCTTTGGTCGACGGCGCCAGCCAGATAATCCCACTGGGTCGCCCAGGTACTCCGGAAGAAGCAGCCGGTGCGGTGGTCATGCTGTGCCTGCCGGAAGCCAACTACGTGTCCGGCCAGACCATCGTCTGCGGCGGCGGTTACGGCAACGTTTAATCCTACGAGGAAATCGATATGCAACTGGAAAACTATCGCTCCCCGTGGATGGACTCCGACCTGGATGCCTTCCGCGACAGCATTCGCCGCTTCGTCCGTGAGCAACTGATGCCGCACGAAGACAAGTGGCGCGAACAGCACCGCTCCGACCGTTCGGCCTGGCTGGCCGCCGGCGAGATGGGCATGATCCTGCCGGATATGCCCTCCGAGTACGGCGGCGCCGATGGCACCCCGGCGCACTATGCCGTGACCTTGGAGGAGCTGACCTATGCCGGCGTGACGAGCCTGGGTCTGGGGATCAGCCATATTGTTGGCCACTACATCCTGGACAGCGGTACCGAAGAGCAGAAGCTCAAGTGGCTGCCGAAGATCGCCTCCGGCGAGTGCATCACCTCGATCGCCATGACCGAGCCGGGCACCGGCTCCGACCTGCAGGGTGTGCGCACTCGGGCGGTGAAGAAGGGCGACAAATACGTCATCAGCGGCTCGAAGACCTTCATCACCAACGGTCAGATCAGTGACATCGTGGTGGTGATCGCCAAGACCGATCTGGAGGCCAAGGGTTCGCGCGGTATCTCGTTGTTCATCGTCGACACCAAGACCGCGGGCTTCCAGCGCGGCAAGTGCCTGGACAAGGTCGGCCTGCCGGGCCAGGACACCTCGGAAATGTTCTTCGAGGAGTGCGAAGTGTCGGCCGACTGCCTGATCGGTGGCGTTGAGGGTCAGGGTTTCATCCAGCTGATGCAGCAACTGCCCTACGAGCGCGCGCAGATCGGCATCGGTGCCGCTGCCCAGATGGAGCGCGCACTGGCGCTGACCGTCGAGTACACCAAGGAGCGCAAGGCCTTCGGCAAGGCGATCATCGACTTCCAGAACACCCGCTTCCAGTTGGCCGAGATCAAGGCCACGGTCACCGCGTCGCGGACCTTCGCCGACCTGATCGTGCAACGCTGGGTGGACGGCACTCTGGACACCACACTGGCCTCGATGGGCAAGTTCTGGCTGACCGATCGCCAAGGGGAAGTGGTTGACCGCTGCCTGCAGTTCTTCGGCGGCTTCGGCTACATGAACGAGTACCCGATCGCGAGGATGTTCTCCGACTCTCGCGTGGCGCGTATCTATGGCGGCGCCAACGAGATCCAGCGCGAGGTGGTCGGTCGGTCGCTGTAACCCACTAGTCATGGTCTCGCGGGTGCGCATCGCTTTTGTAGGGTGGGTTAGCCGCGTAGCGGCGTAACCCACCAGCGCTGCCGACCTGAACATCAGTGCCCCGCAGGGTCGGTGGGTTACGCCTACGGCTAACCCACTCTACGCCTTACGGATCTGTTTCCCAACGGCACTCCGGCAGGCTTGCCTGCCGTTCGAATGCCGTTTTTTTATACGTGGTACGAGATGAGTGAAATGAAGGAAAACGTATCGGCTGCCTCGACCCGGCAGCGACTGCATACCCGCCAGGTCGAATGCACCGGCTTTTTGCGCAGCGACGGCTTGATCGATATCGAAGGGCGCTTGCTGGACACCAAGCACCACGATCACGACGCCTACTACAAGATGATCCTGGCCGGTGAGCCGGTGCATCGGATGCGCGTGGTGATGACCGTCGATTTGCAGTTCGTGATTCATGACATCAAAGCCGTCACCGAAGACGCACCGTCACCGTTCTGTCCAGGAGTCGCGGCGATCTATGCCAGCCTGATCGGCCTGAAGATCGGCCCGGGCTTCAAGAAACAGGTCGCCCAGCGCGTCGGTGGCACCAAGGGCTGTACGCACCTCACCGAATTGCTCGGCCCCATGGCTACCACGCTGTATCAGAGCACCTTCGATCTGCTCCAGGACGCCGAGCGCGAGCGTGCTGCCAGTGATCCGGACTATGTCGCGCCGAAGCTCTGGGTTATCGATACCTGCCAGGTCTACCGGGCTGACGGCGAAGCGGCACGCATGCGCTGGCCAGATGCTCACCAGGTAGCAAGCGAGCCGGTACGCCTGATGACCGGCACGGAAATAGCGCGAACCACGCAAAGAGACGTAGCCGGCACGTTTGCATGACTTGAGTCTGCGACGTACCTCGACCCAGTGACCAAAAACAACAAGATATTGGAGTTTCCGATGTACATCACTCAAGGTTTGCACCGTCATATTCAGAGCCGCCCGAATGCCACAGCCATTCGTTATCGGGGTCGCAGTGTCAGCTATGCCGAGTTCGGTGAGCGCGTCGCCCGTCTGGCCGGCGCGCTGAAAAATCTGGGCGTAACCAGTGGCGAGCGAGTGGCGATGCTGTCGCTCAACTCGCAGCGTTATATCGAGTACTACCAGGCGGTGCCCTGGGCGGATGCGGTGCTCAACCCGGTGAATATCCGCTGGAGCGTGGCGGAGATCGTCTACTCGCTGGACGATTCGGAAACCAGCGTGCTGATCGTCGACGACGCCTTCCTCGGGCTGGCCGGCAAGGTCATCGAGGCGGCGAAAACCCTGCGCCTGGTGATCTATGCAGGCGACGGTGAAACCCCTGAGGGCATGCTCAGTTACGAAGCGTTGCTCGCTGGTAGCGAACCGGTGGAAGACGCCCGCCGGGGTGGCGATTCGCTGCTGGGGATCTTTTATACCGGCGGCACTACCGGGTTCCCCAAGGGGGTAATGCTCAGCCACAACAACATGGGCTTCTCGGGCCTGGCCGCCATCAACCAGACCGGCTACGGTCCGCATACCGTCTATCTGCATGCGATGCCGATGTTCCATGTGGCCGACCTGTCGTCGATGGTCGGGTTGTTTATCAGTGGTGGTGTGCATGTGGTATTGCCTGCGTTCAAGCCGCAGGAAGTGCTCGAGCAGATCAGTCAGGAGAGGCCCAGCAACACCTTGCTGGCGCCAACCATGCTGCAGATGCTCATCGACTGGCGCGAGGCCAATCCGGCTGCGGCCGAACTCGATCTGAGCGCGCTCGGGGAAATCACCTATGGCGCTTCGGCCATCTCCCCGGCGTTGCTCGACCGCGCTCGCCAGGCTTTCCCCGCGGCCAAGTTCATCCAGGGCTACGGCATGACCGAACTGGCCCCTGGCGCGTCCATCCTGGGTGCCGAGTATCACTGTGAGGCGCATCAGCGCAGCGGCAAGATGTACTCGGCCGGCTTGCCGATCACCTGCATTGAAATGCGCGTCGCCGACGCCGAAGACCGCGAAGTGCCGCGCGGCACCGTCGGCGAGATTCTCGTGCGTGGGCCGAACGTCATGCTCGGCTACTGGAAAAAGCCGGAAGCCACCGCCGAAGCGCTGCGTGGTGGTTGGATGCACACCGGCGACGGCGGCTACATGGACGAGGACGGCTTCATCTACATCTGCGACCGCCTCAAGGACATGATCGTTAGCGGCGGGGAGAACATCTTCACCGCCGAAGTCGAGAGCGCCATCGCCAGCCATCCGGCCGTCGCCCAAGCCGCGGTGATCGGCGTTCCCTGCGATAAGTGGGGCGAGACGGTGCACGCGGTGCTTATCCGCAAGCCGGAGCACAGCGTCAGCGAAGAGGACATCATCTCCCATTGTCGCGAGCGCATCGCCGGTTACAAGGTGCCGCGCAGCGTCGAGTTCCGCGACACGTTGCCACTGTCCAGTGTCGGCAAGGTGCTGAAAACCGACCTGCGCGCGCCGTTCTGGGAAGGTCGCAAACGCGGCGTGGCCTGAGCCAGCTTGGTCGGTGGGTTACGCCTACGGCTAACCCACCCGACGAGTCTGGCTCGCTTCTATCCCCTCGCCCCATTGGGGAGTGGGTGAGGGGGCGGAGCCTGCGGGCACGTCGCTACTTCGCGGCGAGCCATGAAAAACAATAACCAGCAGAGAACTGAAACCATGGAAACACGCTGTGCTACCACTCTGTCCGCGGGTTGCAAGAGACTGTTCGCCGCCTGCCTGTTAAGCCTCGGTCTGGCCAGCGCCGCGCTGCCGCTCGCCGCGCGCGCCGAGACGTCCTTCACCTCGGAACAACTGCAAAGCCGCATGCTCGAACGCCGCGCCGTCGAAGCGGCCGTCTGGGGCATCCCACTGGTCAACTTCGACGCCATGCGCCAGGCCTATTTCCGCGATGCCGGCGCGCAGTACAACGACGTCATGTACTGGTCGCGCCCGTCGGACTGGAAGAACCAGACCACTACGCCGAACCACTCGACCATCTACGTGATGGTCTTCGTCAATGTTAAAGACGGCCCGGTGGTGCTCGACATTCCGGCGACCAAGAACGCCGGCCTGTACGGCGCCGTGGTCGATTCGTGGACCATTCCGCTGCTCAACGTCGGCAGTCGCGGCGAAGATCAGGGCAAGGGTGGCCGTTATCTGGTACTGCCGCCGGGCTACAAGGGCGAAGTGCCGGCCGGCTACATCGCGATCCCGAGCAGTACCGTCAACAACTACACGCTGTTACGGGTGATCACCAAGACCACCAGCGACGCGGATCTGGCCGGTGGCGTCGACTACCTGAAGACTCTCAAGGTCTATCCGCTGGCCAAAGCGGCGGCGCCGGCCGCCAATCGCTATATCGACGTGGCCGACAAGGTCTACGACGGCATCGTCAAATACGACGCCAGCTTCTACGAGTCGCTGGCACGGATGGTCGCCGAAGAGCCGGTGCAGGCGCGCGACCTGGCCATCATGGGCCAGCTGAGTGCGTTGGATATCGGTAAGACGCTGAGCTTCAAACCGGACGCGCAACGTCAGGCGCTGCTTCAGCGTGGCATCGAGGAAGCGCACGCCTACATGATGGATGGCTATGCCAAGTCGGGCATCGCGATCTGGGGTGACAAGCGCAAATGGCGCTCGCTGGCAGGACCGAAGGCAATGGCGACGAAATTGTCGTTCATCGATCCAGCGCAGGAGATGCATCTCGATCAGCGCGCCTACGCCTGGTTCGCCATGTTCGGGCCGATCGTGCCGCCGGGTCCGCATGTATACATGAAGAGCTACGAAACCGATAAAGGCCAGCAGCTCGATGGTAGCCACAGTTACCGGCTGACCATTCCGGCCAACCCCCCGGCGCGTGATTTCTGGGCGGTAGACGCCTACGACGGGCACACGGCCGGTTTCATCCGTGAAGCCAAGGTGGTGGGGCTGGACTCCTACAACCAGCAGATGAAGAAGAACGCTGACGGCAGCGTCGATCTGTACTTCGGACCCAAGCCACCAGCCGGGAATGAGAGCAACTGGATCAGCACCAAAGCGGGCCAGCCGTTCTTCATCTTGTTCCGCATCTACGGTCCGGACAAGGCCATGGCCGAGCGCAGCTGGGTGTTGAACGATATCGAACAGCTCGACTGATCTCGCCGTTGCTTCGCAGCATCCAGGTATATCGAATCATCACAAGGAAACTCTCTATGTCGCGCACCCTAACGCTACCCCGCGGCCTTGCCATCTTGTTGTGCCTTGCTCCGCTGGCCGCGGCCGTACAGGCCCAGGACGCCCCTGGACCCTATGCCTTCGAGAACGGTTATCCAACTGCCGAAACCGTGCAGCGCGTATACGACGACGTTGATCTGAACCGGGCCCTGCAGACCTATCGGTTCTTCTACCCCAACGTGGCGATGATGCATCTGTGGAAATCCAACCTGGCCTTGGGTCAGGTGCCCAACAAGGTATTCACCATTCTCGAGGGCACGCCCAAGAAACGCGTGTTCACTGCCAACTCCGATACGCCTTACGCCGGCGCGATGCTCGACCTGTCCGCCGGCCCGGTGGTGGTCGAGTTGCCCGTCGGACCGATCATGAGCGTGGTCAACGACCTCAACCAGCGCTGGGTCGCCGACCTTGGCCTACCTGGCCCAGACAAGGGCCAGGGCGGCAAGTACCTGTTCCTGCCGCCGGGCTATCAGGGCGAGGTGCCGGCGGGCTATTTCACCGCCCAGTCGACCACCAATCGCTTGCTTCTAATGCTGCGCGCCTTGCCCAAGGACGGCCAGCAGGCGGCTATCGCGCTGATGAAATCGGTCAAGATCCATCCGCTGGACAACGCCGCCGCCTGGCCGGCGCCGCAATGGCTGGACCAGGCCGGTAAGGCCAGCGACATTTCCACTGTGCCGATGGAAAGCACCCTGCAGTACTGGCGCGAGCTACATGAGTTGATCGACAGCGAGCCGGCCTTCGCCGAGTACCAGAACTATTACGGCGAGCTGGCCGCGCTGGGCATCGCCAAGGGCAAGCCCTTCAACCCGGACGCACGCATGCAGCGCATCCTCACGGAGGCCGCGCAGCGCGGTAACGCGCAAATGCGCGTGCAGTCGCTGGCCGACCGTCGCGCCGACCGCCTGGCCTGGCCAGACCGGCAGTGGGAATGGGCAGTGCTGCGCCCGGAGAACGGCAAGTTCGAAGTCGATGGCCGCGTCGATCTGGAAGCGCGGGAAAAGTGGTTCTACCAGGCGATGATCGCCTCACCGGCGATGTTCCGCCGCGCCCCCGGCGCCGGCTCGCTCTACTGGCTGGGCAGTCGCGACAATCACGGCGCTTTCCTCGATGGCAGCAAGACCTACAAGCTGAGCGTGCCCCAGCCGGTGCCGGCCAAGCTGTTTTGGTCGGTGACGGTGTACGACAGCGAGACTCGCTCGCAGATCGAAAACCCGCAGAACCATGCGGCCCTGCGCTCGATGATCGAACTTCAGAGTGTCGCCAAGGAAGGGGTGACCGAGCTGTACTTCGGCCCCACCGCCCCGGCCGGTCACGAGAAACAATGGATCAAGACCTTGTCGGGCAAGGGCTGGTTTACCTATTTCCGTATCTATGGCCCCGAGGCAGCGGCCTTCGACGGACGCTGGAAGCCATACGATTTCGAGGAAGTGAAATAGCCCTGCCATGCGCCGGTTCGCCGGCGCATGGCGTCACGGATCAGGACCGCCGATCAGCTCGCCGTGGATGCGCTGCGCATCCACGGCGAGCAGTCGTAGGGCGGGTTAGCCGCGTAGCGGCGTATTCGCTGCCGTTCAGGCCGGCCTGCTCGAGCAGACGCTTGATCACCGCGGCGCCCAGTTCGACCGCGGGAATACCGGCCAGCGAGCCCTGGAAACTGCCGATGGCAGTACGAGTGGCGGCGACAATGACGACGTCTTGCATAGGTGCTCCGAGATGAAAGGGAATCAATGGGTGGACTATGCCTTTCCATCCAGCGCAGTGGTCCACTCTTCCAGGGTGGGGGGGTAACGACCTCGGATCTTTTCAGGCGCTCATGCTGATGATGGGGCGATGGGCCCGGCAGAACGTCTAGCGAGCGTTCCTTCCGCCGACGAGGAGCCGATTTCTGCTTTGAATGGGCAGGGTGGTGCTGGAAAGCGCTGTCGTATTGGTGAAAGCGGGTGTGGGTGAGGCGACATTCGCAGAGCTACCTGCCCGCCGGTCAGACAGTTGCCCTTGGAAACCTGCGCCAGCCGCTCGATGCGCCGGTGCCAGCACGGTCTTGCTCATCAGGGAAAATACGCTCAGATCGCTCATCACGAGCACCTCGAACAGGCCGGTCGCGCCCATACCGCCGCCGTTGACGTTCAACTTGGCCGGGGCGATGCGGAGCGTCTCGGCGCAGTGCCCATCACCAGGCCTTCGATTTCCCTGGCGTCGATCCCGGCACGCTCGACCGCGGCGCTGGGCATGCCCGGCGACTTGAGGTTGTTGAGCGCGTCACCGGCGTGCGGGCGGTGGCGAGGGTGACGGCTTCTTTCATGGAGTGATCCAGGTCGCTCAGTGGGAAATGAATACTGCGGCTTGCAGTTCGTAGGGCCACAGCGGTTCGATGCGGGTCTTGCCGGCGGCGACCAGGCGTTCCAGCAGCGGCGCCGGCTGGAACCACATCTCGCCATAGACGCCGAGTTCCTTGCGGTAGCGCTGGATGCCGGCCAGCACCTTGTCGAGACCGAGCTGTTCGGCGTAGTGCATCGGCCCGCCGAGGTGGGCCGGGAAGCCGTAGCCGTTGATCCACACCAGGTCGATGTCGCTGGCGCGCAGGGCGATACCCTCGTCGAGCAGCTGGATGCCTTCGTTGATCAGCATGAACAGGCAGCGGTCGTGGATTTCCTGGTCGCTGATATGGCGGCGGGGAACATGCAGCTCGCCGGCCAGGCGTTCGGCGATGGCCGCCACCTCATAGTCGTCCTGGCACTGCCGCCCCTCGTAGCGGTAGAAGCCGTGACCGGTCTTCTGGCCAAAACGGCCCAGGGCATACAGCTCGTTGCCGACGATGTAGTAGCTCGGGTCGTGGGCGAAGGCCGCGCGGTTGGCGTCGCGCACCAGGAAGTTGACGTCGACGCCGGCCAGGGCGGTCATGCTCAGCACGCCCATGTTCAGGTCGAGGCCGGTGAGCACGCTATCCACCTGCGCCGGGGTGGCGCCTTCGAGCACCAGGCGGTGCGCTTCGCGGTTGTAGGGTTCGAGCATGCGGTTGCCGATGAAGCCGAAGCACACGCCGGAGACCACCGGCAGTTTGCCGATGCGCTTGGCAATCTTCAGGGTGGTGGCCAGCACGTCCGGGGCGGTTTCGCGGGGGCGCACTACTTCCAGCAGGCGCATGACGTTGGCCGGGCTGAAGAAGTGCAGGCCGATCACGTCCTGCGGGCGGCAGGTCACTCCGGCGATCTGGTCGACGTCGAGCGAAGAGGTATTGGTGGCGAGGATAGCGCCCGGCTTGCACACCCGGTCGAGGGTGCGGAACACGTCTTCCTTGATTTCCAGCTTCTCGAACACCGCCTCGATCACCAGGTCGGCGTCGGCCAGGTCGGCGTAGTCGAGGGTACCCTGCAGCAGGGCCATGCGCTGTTCCAGTTGCGCCTCGCTGAGCTTGCCGCGTTGGACGCTGATTGCGTAGTTCTTGTGGATCTGCGTCAGGCCGCGATCCAGCGCGTCGCCCTGACGTTCCAGCAGCGTCACCGGGATGCCGGCGTTGACGAAGTTCATGGCGATGCCGCCGCCCATGGTGCCGGCGCCGATCACCGCGACCTTGTTGATCGGGCGCAGCGGGGTGTTGGCGTCGACGCCGGGGATCTTGCCGGCGTCGCGTTCGGCGAAGAACACGTGGCGTAGCGCGGTCGACTGCGCCGAGGTCTCGGCTTGCTTGAACAACGCAAGTTCACGGGCGAGCCCTTCGTCGAGCGGCAGTTCGCAGGCGGCCTCGACGGCGGCCAGCACCAGGCGTGGGGCCAGGCGGCTTTTCCAGCGTGGCTCGTGCTCGGCGCGATACTGGGCGAAGAAGTCGTTCGGCAGGTCGACGGCTGGGTGCGGGTAGGGTGCCGCTGGCTGGGCCGGCGCCTGCGCTGCGATCAGCTCGCGGGCGTAGGCGCGGGCTTCATCGAGCAGACCCTCGGCGCTGTCGGTGACGCGGTTGAGCAGACCGAGCATCTGTGCGCGCTTAGCGCTGATCTGTTGGCCGGACATCATCATATTCAGTGCCGACTCGGCGCCCAGCAGGCGTGGCAGGCGCTGGGTGCCGCCGGCGCCGGGCAGCAGCCCAAGGTTGATTTCTGGCAGGCCGACGCGGGTCGCCGGTGCAGCGATACGGTAACCGCAGGCCAGGGCCAGCTCCAGGCCGCCGCCGAGCGCCAGTTTGCCGATCGCGGCGATCAGCGGTTTGTCGATCTCGGTCAGGCGCACCAGCAGGTCGGGCAGGTCCGGCGCGGCGAAGGACGCCGCGCTGCCGAACTCGCTGATATCGGCGCCGGCGCTGAACAGGCCGTTGGCACCGTGCAGGACGATGGCGCGGACGGCCGGGTCGGCGGCGGCGCGCTCGCAGGCATCGAGCAGGGCGGCGCGCAGCGGTTGGCCGAGGGCGTTGACCGGTGGGCGGGCGAGACCGATCAGGGCCAGGCTGTCTTCGACGCGATAGTTAATCAGAGTGCTCATGGTGACTCCTTGTAGCGCTTGCATACGGCACTGGGTGGTCTTCTGGTTGTGCGGGGCGAGGTACTCGGCGGCGATGCCGCGTGCGGTATCCAGGGGCGCATCGAACACGGCGCGATCGTGCTCGGCGTAGCGCGGACGTTCGAGTAGCGCCTCGGTGTCGAACAGTTCGTAGAGCTGGAAGCTCGGTTCGCGTTCGTTGAGGAGCTGATCGGTCATGGTGTTCTCGTCGACGAAAATATGTGGCGAAAGAGGCAGCGCCCGACGCGCACGAACGGCAGTCAAGGCAGGCGCACAGTAAAGAGGCGATTGCCCACAGAACCATCCCTCTTTACGAGTGGGGAGGGAGGCGGGGACGAATACCTACTCGCCACGGGGGGTGTGGCAGGCGGGCAACGGCCTATGGTGACGCGAAGCGCCGCCGGCGATGCCGCCGGTACGATTAACCTGCATCCAGGGGAAGCCCGATGATTCCACGTGTCCTGTTCGACCACGAACATGAAGAGTTCCGCAACACCGTTCGCCGCTTCCTGGCCGAGGAGTGCACGCCGCTCCACGAGCAGTGGGAGGAGGACCGCGTGGTGCCGCGCGCGATCTGGCGTCGCGCCGGCGAGCTGGGCATGCTCAACGCCACCACGCCGGAGGCCTATGGCGGCCTCGGGCTGGATCGTCGCTTAACCATGATCGCCGTAGAGGAGGTGGCGCGCGCCGGGCTGTCCGGGCTGGTTGGCTTCAACGTCCACGACATCTGCGCCGGCTACTTCATCAACTTCGCTACCGAGGCGCAGAAACAGCAGTGGCTGCCGAAGATGGCCGGCGGCGAGGTGATCAGCGCGGTGGCGATGACCGAGCCGAACACCGGCTCCGATCTGCAGGCGGTGAAGACCCGCGCCGTGCTGGACGGCGACGAGTACGTGATCAATGGTGCCAAGACCTTCATCTCCAACGGCACCAACTGTGATGTGGTGATCGTGGTGGCCAAGACCGGCAACAGCGGCAAGGGCGCTGCCGACATCTCGCTGATCCTGGTCGAGGCCGACCGCGTCGGGCTGACCAAGTCCAAGCCGCTGCGCAAGGTCGGTCAGCACGCGCAGGACACCACCATGCTGTTCTTCGAGGACTGCCGCGTGCCGAAGGAGAACGTCCTGGGTGGCGTGCCGGGGCAGGGCTTCTACCAGTTGATGAAGGAACTGGCCTGGGAGCGCCTGAGCATCGGCATTCTCAGCATGGCGGCGAGCCAGGCGGTGCTCGAACAGACCATCGACTACACCCGTGGCCGCACCGTGTTCGGCAAGCCGATCATCGATTTCCAGAACTCGCGCTTCAAACTCGCCGATCTGAAGGCCGAGATCGCCATCGGCCAGACCTACGTGGACCGCTGCATGGAGCTGTGCCTCGAGCACACTCTGAGCCCCGAAGCTGCGGCGGCCGCCAAGCTGTGGTGCACCGAGCTGTACTCACGGGTCGTCGACCAATGCCTGCAGCTGCACGGCGGCAACGGCTACATGCTCGAGTATCCGGTCGCCCGCCACTACCTGGACAGCCGGATCAACCGCATCTATGGCGGCGCCAACGACATCATGCGCGAGCTGGTCGCCCGCAGTCTCTGAGCCAGAGCCAAGCCTTCTCTGTTGGAGAAGGCTCGGCTTCGCTTCTCATCATCGCTGACGGATATCAGGCTTTCGCGCTCGCCTGCGCGTCAGGCGTGCATTGGCGCTACGCCCCGAGGCGAAGGCTGATGGCTGAGTGGGCGGATCGCCCACTACCTCTCTGCCGGAATGCGGTATGGCTGAGGCTAGGTTGGCCTAGCCGGCAATAAGTGCTTTCCGCCGCTCAGATCTGCTTGGGGAGTATGTCGCGGTTGCGCCCGGCGACCACCGCGTCGTAACGCCGGGAAACGCCGAGTTTGTGGAAGATGCTCTTCACGTACCATTTCACCGTCTGCAGGCTGATGCTCAGCGTCAGAGCGATGTGTTTGTTCGACATCGACTGGCTCATCAGGGTCAGAATTTCCAGCTCCCGTTTGGTCAGCAACCCCTGGCTGTCCTTCGGCAGCTTCTCGCTGGCGCTCGTCTCCGGTGGTTGCTCGTCCTGCTGCAACAGGCTGTCGCGATACTCATCGAGCAGTGGGAGGTCGTCGAGATCCAGGTCTTTCAGCAATTGCTGAAACGCCTCGCCCTCGTCAAGCAGTGAGCGCTTCAGACCCAGGCGATAACCGCTGGCGAGGGCGGAATGACTACGCTCGGCCGCTTCGCTATCGCGGCCGAGTGCTTGCAGCGCCAGTGCCTGCAAGATATCCACCCGAACCTTGACGATGCCCCGGTCGAACTCGCTGGCCAGCCGGGCGACCACCTGCAACTCCAGCAGCGCCGCTTCCGGGTGTTTCCAGGTCAGCGCCAGCCGGGCTCGGGACAGCGCGGCGAGCGAGACGATTTCGGCGTTGCGCGGTGACGCCTCGTAGTCGCGGTCCTTGATAACATCCAGCGCCGCCAACAGCGTCTCGGCATGCCGCCAGTCACCGCATTGCAGGCCCATGCGGATCTGCTCGGCGAGCATGTTAGCCAGGCCGCGATCGAGGCCGGCGTCGCGAAAATACTCGGCGCGCTTGGCGAGGTAATCCAGGGCCTTGCGCGGACTTTCCTGCAGGTATTGCACGCGGGCATGGGACAGGGCAACGCTGATCATGCGATCGGGCACCGAGAAACGCAGCACGTCCATGCGATTGGCGAGCACCTCTCGCGCCTCGTCGATGCGATCCTGTTCATAGAACACCTCGGCCATCGCCATGGCGCAGTAGCAGGTGCTGACCGCCCGCCGGCCATACAGCCGTTCGGCTTGCAGCAGCACCGGCGCGGCGATGCGTTCGGCCTCCAGCACCGCGCCTTCGAACAGGGCGACGGTGGCCAGGCTGGTGTGGCCGACCAGGGCCATTTCCTCGTCGCCATGGCGCACCACGCGGCCTGCCTGGGACTGGAACAGGCCGCGCGCCTCCGCGTAGCGTCCCATCTGGCAAAGACAGCCGAGCGTCAGGCTCACGCGCGCTTGTTCCTGGAAATTGTTGTCCAGCGCCGTGTCAGTCAGTGTCTCGAGGTAGGCGAAGCAGCGCGGAATGTCGTCGCGCTGCAGGGCGATGGCGGCTTTCAGCAGGGCGAGCTGGGGTGCCCACTCGGCGACTTTCGATCCCGTTTCCAAGGCCTTGATCCAGGTATCGGCCTTGTCCGTCAGCAGGGTCAGGACGCAGCTCCAGATCCCCAGCAAGAGCAGGTTGGGATGCTGCAGCAGCACCGCCAGCGGCACCTGATCCAGCCAGCACAGGAACTGCCGCAGATTGCTGATGCTGCGTTGCGAGGGCTGCACCCGCTCGAGCAACTGCACCAACAGGTCGACGTCGGCGCATTGCAGGGTATGGCGCACGGCCTCGCTCACCAGCCGGGCTTCCTCGAACCAGTGGGCGGCGCGCCGATGCAGCGGCTGGGTGTCGATACCCGAAAGCGCCAGGCGCTGGCTGAGGAACTCGGCGAACAGCGGGTGCAGGCGGTACCACTGGTAGCGCCCGGGCAGATCAAGCGGCAGCAGGAACAGGTTGCGCGCCTCGAGCATGGCGATCAGCTCCGCCGCGCGCGGCGAGCCGGTGACGTAGCCGGCGACCTCGACATTGAAGCGGAGCAGGATGGATATCTGGTAGAGAAATTCGAGCAGCTCCGCTGGCAGGTCGGCGATCACGTCCTCGTCGAGGTAATCACCGAGGGCGGCGCTGGTTGGCAGCAGTGCCTCGGTCCTGCTGCGCTTATGCGGGTTGTTTTTCAGCGCGATCGACATCAGCTGCAGACCGATGGGCCAGCCATCGGTCTTGTCATGCAGCGAGCGGGCGAGCTCCAAGTCGATACCGGCATCCAGATAGGCCTTGAGCAGCTCCATGGACTCATGGAAGTTGAACGCCAGGTGGCTGTCGCCGACTTCGAACAGTTCGTCCATCGCGCGCAGGCGACCGAGCAGTAGCCCCGGCTTGCTGCGGGAGGCGAGCACCAGATGCAGGTTGTTCGGGGCGTTGTCCAGCAGCGCCTGGATCATCAGCAGCAGGCGCGGCGAGGTGATGTGCTGGAAGTCGTCAATCAGCAGGTACAGCTCGCTGGGCCAGCGCGCCAGGGTGTTGATGATCAGTGGCGGCAGCAGCTGCAGGTCTTCGTTGAGGCTGATAGTGCTCAGCTCATCCATCGACAGGCCGGCCTGCTGCAGCGTGCCGATAAGGTTCGCGCAGAACTGTTCCGGCTCGCCGTCTTCCTGGGCGAGCGACAGCCAGGCGACCGTGGCGCCGTTCTTGATCAGGTCCTGACGCCACTGCGCCAGCAGCGTGGTCTTGCCGAACCCCGCGCTGCCACACAGCACCACCAGCCGGCTGTGGCGCGCCTGATGCAGACTGTCGAGCAGCGCCTCGCGGTGCACTGAGTAGCGGCCGATGCGCGGCGGGGCGAACTTGGTCGTGATCAGCAGAGAGGTGGGCTTCATGGGGAATCCGGACTCCAGTGCGCGGGTAATTCGTTAAGCTTGACCGTCAATTGCAAGCAAACGCAAACGCAAAAGCCACGCAGGCGGTGAGCCGCGAGCGTGGCGTCGGTATCGCGGAGCTCAGGCGATATTGCGCTTGCGACCCTCCCAGTAGGGTTTGCGCAGCTCGTTCTTGAGGATCTTGCCGACCCCGGAAAGCGGCAGCGAGGATCGGAACTCCACGCTACGCGGGCACTTGTAGCCGGCGATGCGCTCGCGGCAGTGGTTGACGATATCGTCTTCGCTGGCGTTATGACCAGGCTTGAGGACGACCACCGCATGCACTGTTTCGCCCCACTTGTCGTGGGGAATGCCGATGGCCGCGCACTGGGCCACGGCCGGGTGGCTGGCAATGGCGGTTTCCACCTCGGCGGAGTAGATGTTCTCGCCGCCGCTGACGATCATGTCCTTGAGGCGGTCGACGATGAAGACGAAGCCTTCGGTGTCCATATACCCGCCGTCGCCGGTGTGCATCCAGCCGTCGCGCAGCACCTCGGCGGTGGCCTCGGGCTTGTTCCAGTAGCCGAGCATGACGTTCGGCCCGCGCACGGCGATCTCGCCGATCGTGCCACGCGGCACTTCGTTGTCATCGGTATCGACGATGCGCACTTCGACGCAGGCGCCCGCCGTGCCGGCGGAGTACATCTTGCCGCTGTGGTGGTGTTCTTCGTTGTGGTATTCGGGGGCGAGCGTGGTGCCGATGGTGGTCAGCTCGGTCATGCCGTAACCCTGGAAGAAAGCGGCGCGTGGGAAGGCCTCGCAGGCACGGTCGAGCAGGGTCGGCGAGATCGGCGAGGCGCCGTAGACGATGTGGCGGACCGAGTCCAGGTCGACCGTGGCCAGCGCCGGACTGGCGATGCGCGCGTCCAGCATCATCTGGATCATGGTCGGCGCCAGCAGCATCTCGGTGATCTGCTCATCGACGATGGCCTGCACCGCGGCCTCACCGCTGAAGGCCGGCATCGGCACGTGCACGCCGCCGCTCACGGTCAGACAGTACAGGGCCGAGAAGTCGGCCAGGTGGAACATCGGCATGGCGTGCAGGTACACCGAGTGGCGGTCGAAGAGACCCTTGCTCATGCTCGAGAAGCCGGCGAATGCCAGGTTGTTGTGGCTAATCATCACGCCTTTGGGAAAACCGGTGGTGCCGCCGGTGTAGAAGATGCCCAGCAGCGCATCGCCACCCCGACGGGTGTCGGCGATCGGTTCGGCGGCGGCCAGCAGCGCTTCGTACGACAGCATGCCGGCAGGTGTCTCGCCGTCGCCGGCGTAGATCAGCGTGCGAATGGTCTTGGCCTGCTCGAGGATGGCTTGGCCCATCTCGGCGAAAGTGTCGTCGACAATCAGTACAGTGGACCCGGAGTCGTCCAGCGAGTAGACGATCTCGGCCACGCTCCAGCGAGTGTTGACGGGGTTGAGCACACCATCGGCCCACGGTACGCCGAACACGTATTCGATGTAGCGCTGCGAGTTGCGCGAGAGCATGGCTACGCAGTCGCCACTGGCCATGCCGAGGGTCTTGAGCGCGCCGGCCAGGCGGGCGATGCGGTCGCCGAGTTCGGCGAAGGTCATGCTGCGCCCCTGGTAGCGGACGGCTATCGTGTCAGGCCGTTCCTTCATGTGGCGGTGCAGGCCTTGGGTGATGTACATAGGGGAATCTCCTCTCTTGTAGTTATAGGTCGTCGCCTGACTTGCCGGCGCCATCCCGATCGACCGCCAGCCGGCGCGCACCCTCGCTTCCAACCCGATAGGCATGGCAGCCGCCGATTACCCAGCGGTTGTCCGTGCCGATGACCGCCTCCGAGCGGCGCTCGCTCTCGTACTTCAAGGTCGCGATGGTCTGGTACACAGTGGTCGCCATCCGCCCGAGCAATTCGGTCAGATGGGTGCAGCCGGCTTCACCGCCCACGCATTCGGCGACTTTCTTCTTGAAACCTGGCGCAATCTTCAGGCCCTGTAGGGCCGTATAGGCAGGGTTGACCTCGGCGCAGAAGGGTGTCGGCGCCGCTTCGGTTTTCACCTGGATCTCGCGGATCACCCGTTCGGCATCGACAGTCATGACGATGCGCATCAGGTGCACCGGTTCGCCGACGGCGATGTGCTTGTAGTTCAGCGAGTGGGCCTGGGTCTTGCTGTCCTCCAGCACGCCCTCGAACTCGAACAGGCCGTCGTCGCGCAGGTAGCCCTTGCAGATGACCTGGCGGGTGTGCAGCAGGCGCCGCCCAATTTCTGTTGCCATGCGGCCGTTGGCCTCACTTCTCATGACGATGCCTCGTGATTGATCTTCACGGCCGGCTGGTGCCGCGCCATGGGTACGGCCATCCCTGGCCGTGTTGGACGCCTCCTCCGTGGAAAGGCGGCATCCTCACGCTCCATGGGTTACAACGAACGCCCGACCAGCTCGCGCTGGATTTCGTTGGCGCCGCCATAGATGCGGGCCACGCGGGAGTCGGAGAACATGCGTGCGATCGGGTACTCGTTCATGTAGCCGAAACCGCCGAAGAACTGCAGGCAGGTGTCGATCACCTCGCCTTGACGGTCGGTCAGCCAGAACTTGCCCATCGAGGCTAGGGTGCTGTCCAGCGTACCGTCGACCCAGCGTTGCACGACCAGATCGGCGAACAGGCGGGAAGCCAGCACGGTGGCCTTTACTTCGGCCAGGGTGAAGCGGGTGTTCTGGAAGTCGAGGATCGACTTGCCGAACGCCTTGCGCTCCTTGGTGTAGTCGACGGTCAGCGCTAGCGCGCGCTCCAGCGAGGCGGCCGCCTGGATGGCGATATCCGCGCGCTCGTAGGGCAGTTGCTGCATCAGCTGGATGAAACCCTGACCCTCGACGCCACCGATCAGGCAGTCGGCCGACACTTCGCAGTCCTCGAAGAACATTTCCGAGGTGTCCTGGCCCGGCAGGCCAACCTTGTCCAGGCACTTGCCGCGCTGGAAGCCGGGGGTCTTGGTGTCGACGATGAACAGTGAAATGCCCTTCGAACCCTTGGCCTCCAGGTCGGTCTTGGCGATCACCACCGCCATGTCGCTGTTCTGGCCGTTGCTGATGAAGGTCTTCGAGCCGCTGATGACGTACTTGTCACCCTTCTTCACCGCGCGGGTGCGCACGCCCTGCAGGTCGGAACCGGTGCCCGGCTCGGTCATGGCGATCGAGGTGATGCACTCGCCGGAAGCGATCTTCGGCAGCCACTCGCGCTTCTGCGCTTCGGTGCCGCTACCCAGGATGTAGTGCCCCACGACGTGGCTGACGCTTAGCGCGATGCTCGTCGCGCCGGCATAGATCAACTCTTCCGTGGCCACGGCGTAGTGCGCCGGGGTGCCATCGACACCGCCGTACTCGGAGGGCATGTCCGGCAGGATCATGCCCATCTCGCCGCAGGCCAGCCAGGCGCTGCGGTCGGTGCGCTTCTGCGCGCGCCACTTGTCTTCGTGGGGCAACAGTTGCTCGCGAATGAAACGGCGGATGCTGTCACGGAAGGCGGTGAGATCGGCGTCTTCCCAGGGAGAACGGTAGTTTTCTACACGCATGATGGTTTCTCGCAGGCTTAGATGTTGCCGTAACCGCCGCCGCAGACCAGAACCTGACCAGAGACGAAGTCGGACTCGGGAATGCAGAACATGTAGACCGAACCGGCACCCTCGTCCGGAGTGCCCGGGCGGCCCAGCGGGCAGATCTGGTTGCTGGCGGCGATGGTGGCTGGCTGGATGCCGACCTTGATTTCGCGGCCTTCGATATTCACGGTCTTGCTCTCGTCGCCGGCCAGCGCCTGGGTCATGCGGGTATCGATATGACCGAAGGCCACGGCGTTGACGTTGATGTTGTAGCGGCCCCACTCCTTGGACAGGGTCTTGGTCATGCCCAGGATGCCGGCCTTGCCAGCGGAGTAGTTGGTCTGCCCGGCGTTGCCGCCCGCGGCGATGGAGGAGATGTTGACCACCTTGCGGTAGACCACGCGGCCTTCGGCGAGCTCCTGCTTGGCCAGGGCGCTGATCACCGGCTGGGCGGCACGGAGGATGCGGAACGGCGCGGTCAGGTGGCAGTCGATGATCGCGTACCACTGCTCGTCGGACATCTTCTGGATCACGCTGTCCCAGGTGTAACCGGCGTTGTTGACGATGATGTCGATGCCGCCGAAGGAGTCGACGGCGGTCTTGATGAAGCGATCGGCGAAGTCGACCGCGGTGACGCTGCCCACGCAGGCCACGGCTTCACCGCCGGCGGCGCGGATCTCGGCGACCACTTCCTCGGCCGGTGCGGCGTCGAGGTCGTTGACGACCACTTTGGCGCCCTCGGCGGCCAGTTTCAGGGCGACGCTGCGACCGATGCCACGCCCGGAACCGGTGACCAGGGCAACTTTGCCTTCAAGTTTTTTCATGATGGTTTCCCTAAGTTTTTTTGTTCGGTAGGAAGACTTAAGCGAGCGCGACCACGGCGTCGCCGACCAGCTTGGGCTCGCCGTGCTGGTTGACACACTGGATTTCGAGACGCACGCGCTGCTCGCCGCCTTCTTCGAATTTCTCGGTGATCCGGCCGGTCAGGTGCGGGATGTGGCCGATCCAGGTGATGCCGACGAAGCGCACGGACAGGTTGCGGATCCGCGGCTGCGGTACCCAGGCGGTGAGCAGGCGGCCGAGGTAGGCGACCGACAGCATGCCCTGGGCGAACACGTCCGGCTGACGCGCCTTGCGGGCGAAGTCGGTGTCGATGTGGACCTGGTTGTGGTCACCGGACGCGCCGGCGTACAGGGCCAGCATGGTGCGGTCGACCGGGCGCAGCTTCATCAGCGACAGCTCGTCGCCGACCTGTACATCACTGTATTTAGGAATGGACATCATGGGCTCCTCAGCGCTGGACCAGCGACGAACGAAGGTCGGCGACGTGCTCGCCGCGTTGGTTGGTGACACGGCATTCCTGCACGACAAACTGCAGGGCGCCGCCTTTCTTGTCGTACACGTCGACGATGCGGGTATCGAAGGTCAGCACGTCGCCGGCGAAGGCCATGCGGTGGTAGTCGAAGCTCTGCTCGGCGTGCAGGATGCGGCCGAGATCGAAGCCAATCACGTCCTCGACGATGGACTGCGGGTTGCGACCTTCACTTTCCAGGCACGCGAGGAAGGTCGGCGGCGCCGGTAGGGACGGATAGCCGGCCGCCTCCGCAGCGGCCTCGTCGGTATAGACCGGGTCGGTTTCGCCGATAGCCTTGGCGAAGAAGCGCAGGCGCCCCTTCTCTACTTCGCTGCGGGTCACGCCGAGGGAGCGGCCGATCAGGTTCTTGTCTGCCATTTCAGTTATTTCCTGTCGTAAGGCTGGGGCCCGCGCCAGGCGCGGGATGGAGGGCGATCAACCGCGACCGTAGAGGGTCACGACACCGGCGCCGCCGAGGCCGAGGTTGTGTTGCAAGGCGTGCTGCAGGTTCTCGACCTGACGTGCGCCAGCCGTGCCGCGCAGTTGGTTGGTCAGCTCGTAGCACTGGGCCAGACCGGTGGCGCCCAGCGGGTGGCCCTTGGAGAGCAGGCCGCCGGACGGGTTGGTGACCACCTGGCCGCCGTAGGTGTTGTCGCCGTCCAGGACGAACTTCTCGCCCTCGCCAACCTTGCAGAAGCCGAGGCCTTCGTAGGTCAGCAGTTCGTTGTGGGCGAAGCAGTCGTGCAGTTCGCAGACTCGGATGTCTTCCGGGCCGACGCCGGCTTTCTCGTAGACTTCCTGGGAGGCCTGGCGGGTCATGCCGGTGCCGACCACGCTGATCATCGACGGCGGATCGAAGGCGTCCGGCTTGTCGGTAGCCAGGGCCTGGGCGAGGATCACCACGTCGGTGCGCAGGCCGTGCTTCTTGGCGAAGCGCTCGGACACAAGGATCGCCGCAGCGCCACCGCAGGTCGGCGGGCAGGCCATCAGACGGGTCATCACGCCTTCCCAGACGACCTGGTCGGCCATCACTTCTTCGGTGGTGACGACCTTCTTGAACACGGACAGCGGGTTGTTGGCGGCGTGACGGCTGGCCTTGGCGCGGATGGCCGCGAAGGTCTCCATCTTGGTGCCGTACTTCTGCATGTGTTCTTTACCGGCGCCGCCGAAGAACATCAGCGCGCCCGGCATGCCGATGCCTTCCGGGAAGGCCACGGCGGAGGCATCGAGGCCCTTGCCCATGGTGGGCAGGCGGTCGGTCCAGAAGTTCTTCAATGCACCCGGCTGCATCTGCTCGAAGCCGAAGGCCAGGGCGCAATCCACCGTGCCGCTTTCCACGGCCTGGCGGGCAAGGTACAGGGCAGTCGAGCCGCTGCCGCAGTTGTTGTTGACGTTGATCACCGGGATACCGGTCATGCCGACTTCGTACAGGGCCGACTGGCCGCAGGTGGAGTCGCCATAGACGTAGCCGGCATACGCCTGCTGCACCAGGTTGTAGTCGATGCCGGCATCCTTTAGAGCCAGACGAACCGCCTCGGCCCCCATCTCGATATAGCTACCGCTCTGGCCAGGCTTGGCGAAAGGGATCATGCCGACACCGGCGACGTAAGTTTTCTGCGACATCTTGTTCTCCTGGGACAGTGGTCAGATCACCGCGATAGCGGAACTCGTGAAGTCATATTTGCTCGGCTGGCGGGCTAAGTATTCCGCTCACAAAGAGTGGGAAAAGGGTGGGGGGGTACCCCGGCGGTCGCCATGAAGGTGCCGCGCGCCTGGTTGTGTGGGTGGTGCGGCGCTTCGTCGAAGTCCAGTACTGGCGCGAAGCACACGCCCATTTCGATATTTTTTGGCTATGCACCGGTTAGGTGCTGCGCATCGCTTTTGTAGGGTTAGCCGCAATGCTGTTCATTTAGGTTTTGGTGCCACAGGCAGGCCACGCGGACAGAACCCTCTCCCGCCGGGAGAGGTCAGGGTGAGGGGGCGCAGCCAATACAGGCGAAGAGGTTGCGTTGCTACGAGGCTTCTTCCCCTCACCCCGACCCTCTCCCCAGCGGGGAGAGGGAGAGCAGAACCCTCTCCCGACCGGCCGGAGGGCCGGCCACGGGGATGCCTGCCGGCATCCATGGTGGGTTACGCCGCTACGCGGCTAACCCACCCTACGGCCCTAGGATCTGCTGTTCGTGTAGGCGCGAATTTATTCGCGAAAGGCGGTAAATCCATCGCGAATGAATTCGCTCCTACGGGCTTTTGTGGTGGGGCGAGGATGGGCAATCGCTCGAACGAGGGAGGAGGGGTGGCTTGCCTCCCACTCTCGTGGAGGGGACAACGACAGGGCAAAGGGGCCTAGCTTTGCCCTAGGTTTTACTAATCGCTCGGATGGCGGCGGGTGGCGGGCTCTGCGCTTGTCGGCCAGTTGTGGAGGGCACTATGTTCGAAGGCTCCAAGCTGTCATTACCCCAGGTTCAAGCGCCTGCAGTGATCATGCTGCCGGTCATGCATGAACGGGTCGCGATGCTCCGGGCGACGTCGCCGGTATCGATCGATCCACGCAAGTTGCGCAGTCCGGAAGCCTCGGCGAAGTCGTTACCGCGCGAACGGCTGCTCGCGCAGTTGACGCAGGATCAGGAGGCCCGGCTGATTCTGCTCCGCGCCGCCAGCGGCTTCGGCAAGACCACGTTGCTGCAGCAGTACCGCCAGTCTTGCGAAGATCGTGGGCAGAGCACCCTATGGCTCAGCCTCGATGCGACAGACAACGACCCAGAGTGTTTCCTGGCACACCTGCATGCCGGCCTGGATGCGCTGGACCTGCCTCAGGTGGCGGTTGCCGATAGCGGCCAGGCCCTGCTGGCGCGAATCGCGCGCGCGGCCACGCCACTGGTGATGTTGCTCGACGGCTACGAGGCGATTCGCACGCCGGCGGTCGATGAGCTGGTTTCGCGGCTGTTGGTGGTGCTGCCCGCGCACATGCAACTGGTGATCGCCTCGCGTGCCGCGTCAGGCATAGCCCTCGGCCGGCTGCGCGCGCAGCGCCTGCTGTGCGAGCTCGACGCCACCGCGCTGGCGTTCAGCGAGCAGGAAACCCGTCAGTTGCTCGACCAGGAGTGCCTGGACCTCGACGAGCAAGCGCTGGCCGAGCTGCTGCGCAGTACCGAAGGCTGGCCGGTCGCGCTGCAGATGGCGACGCTATCGCGGCGCGACGGCTGCATGGCCCCGGCGCTCGCCGAGTACTTCAGCGAAGTGGTGCTGGCCGGTGTGGACGCAGAAACTCGCGAATTCCTGCAGCAAACTTGCGTTCTCGACCGACTCTGCGTGCCCGCGTGCGAGGCGCTGACCGGTAGCGGCGATGCGCGGAGCATGCTTTTGCGCCTGGAGCGTGCCGGCCTGTTCCTGTTTCCCCTCGGCGACGGCGGGTATCGCTACCATGCGCTGTTCGCCGAATTTCTCCGCGCCACGCTCCAGCACCGGCAGCCGCATGGCCTCCACGAACTGCACCTGCGAGCGGCGCGCTGGTCACTCGACAATGGCCAGCCGGCTGCCGCCATCGAGCACCTGCTACAGGCGCGCGAATACGAGGCGGTATTCGATCGACTGGAGCCGATCCTCGATCAGTTGATCGACGAGGGGCGGTTGCGCACCTTGGCGCGCTGGTTTGACCAGCTGCCAGCCGCGGCCGTGGCCAGGCGTCCGCGTCTGGCCCTGGTGCAGGCCTGGATCCGGGTGCTCGAACAGCGTTACCAGGACACCCTACAGCTGATCGATCGGCAGGCGTTCAGCCTCGAGAGCGAAAGCCTGCGCTGCCTGCTGCTGGTCTTCACCGACCAGTTCGAAGCCGCCCACTCCGCCTGTCTCCAGCACATCGAACGCCTACCGCCGGGCGACTCACTGCACCATGGCCTGTTGGCCATCAGCCTGGCCTACTGTCAGATCGGCCTGGGTGAGCACGGGCAGGCGCGCCTGCAACTGAGTCGCTTGGTCGGCATGGCGACGACAAAGCGGGCGACGATCGTCGATAACCTCGCTGACACCCTCGACAGCATTCTCGACTTGACCGAGGGCCGGTTGGGCAGTGCCCTCGTCCGTTTGCGCACGCTTGCCAGCCGGCCGCGGGCCGGCGGTTGCAGGAGATGGGAGGCGGGGAGTTTGGCGCGAGATATCGTGCGGACCGCTCTGCTGTACGAAGCTGATGAGCTCGAAGAAGCGCGGCGCATACTGACGGGCATTCCACGCGGCGGCCGTTTCAGCAACGGTGCCGATGCGATGATCAGTGCCCAGGTATTGCTGGCGCGCATGGCCCTGCTCGACGGCGACCGGCCGGCCTGGCAGCGTCACCTCGCCGAGCTGGAGCAGGCCGGTCGCCGTTGCGGGCTGCACCGGGTGATCTGCGCGGTGTGGCTGGAGCGTGCTCGCGTGGCCACCCTGGAGCGACGTTTCGACCTGGCAGCACAGGCGCTGCACAGTGCCGACAACCACGCCGACTGGATGCGTCCGGAGCTGCGCATGTACGCCAGCGACGTGGACGATACCTTCGTCGCCCGGCAGCGTCTGGGCATCGCGCGCGGTCAGTTTGCCGAGGCGGCCGACGAGTTGGCGGCGGCGCTCGCCGCTGCGTTGCGCCAGCACCGTCAGCGCCGGGCCTTGAAGCTGCGGCTGCTGCTGGCCATGGCGCTAGCCGGCCTCGATCGCGACGGCGAGGCGTTCACCGAGCTGACCGAAGCCTTGCGCCTCGCCGCGCACGAAGGTTTCATCCGCAGCTTTCTCGACGAAGGCGCCGGCCTCGCTCGGCTGTTGCAGCGCTGGGCGGTCGTGCACCAGACGCAGGCCAGCAGCCTGGGTGTGCGGCCCGAGTTTCTCGCCGGCCTGCTACGCCGCTTCGGCGTTGCGGCGGTCACTGGCGTGTCCGGCGCTGTCGAGGCGGCCGCCCATCTGACTTCGCGCGAACTCGACGTCCTGCGCCTGCTGGCTGCCGGCCACCGCAACCGCAACATCGCGGAGCGGATGAGTCTGTCCGAACACACGGTTAAGACCCACCTGCGCAATATTAACGCCAAGCTCGGCGCCAATGGCCGTACCGCTGCGATCGCCATTGCCCGGGCGCTACAGCTGCTGGACTAGTGGCCTGTTTGGCTAACTGAATTAGCCGCACGGACTCGTAGGGTGGGTTAGCCGTAGGCGTAATCCACCGCCCCGGCTGGACGCCGGTGTTCCGGGCGATGCCGCTGGTGAGTTACACCGCTACGAGGCTAACCCACAAAAGCCCGTAGGAGCGAATTCATTCGCGATGGATTTACCGCCTTTCGCGAATAAATTCGCTCCTACACAAACATCAGAACTGTTCCGGACGATGTCACTGGCCTGCGCTCAGGACAGCATGCCGAACGAGCGTGCGCGCATTACCGCCTGGGTGCGTCGTCTGACCCCCAGTTTGTGGTTGATGCTGACGGTGTGCGCCTTGACGGTATTCAAGGAGATAAACAGTCGTTCGCTGATCTCCTGGTTGGACAGCCCTTCGGCGAGCAGCTCCAGCACGCCGAACTCGCGAGCGGTCAGCTCTTTTGCATGCGATACGGTGCTGCCGCTCGTCCCGAGACTCTCGTCCCAGCCGGCAACCAGGCTGAAAGGGGGAAGTATCGCGCCATCCTCGGCGTTTCTGGCAGGCGTTCGGCCGAGTGTCAGCTCCACGCGGAACAGCGCCACGCGCACCTCGGCGAGCAGGCCGCGGAACTGCATACGCTCACACTCATCGGCCAGCCGACGCAGGCGCGACTCCGCTGCCGCGGCGCGGCCCGTACCGAACTCGGCAAGCGCGAGCAGGTAGCGATTGCGCTGATGCATGGAGGGGGCGTGCAGAGGTGGCAGACGTCCCGCTGCCGTATGGGCCTGTTCCTCCAGGCTGGCGGCCAGCGGCAGCACCTGCTGCCAGAGCCCCTGACGCGCCAGAATGCGCAGCTGGAACTGGGCTATCACGGCCTGGTAGCAGTCGGCGTGCACATTGGCGCGCTGCATGCGCCGTTCCGCCTCGAGCAGATGTCGATGGCCCCGCTCGTGTTGACCGCGACAGGCCGCCACTTCCGCCAGGCCCAGGCTGCCATGCAGGACGCAAGGGTCTGCGCTGAGCTCGGCATATTTCACGCCGTTCACCAGTGCCGTTTCGGCGGTGTCCAGATTGCCACGCAACAGCAGCAGCTCGCCGCGCAGGATCCATAGGCGACCGAGCAGCAGCGCGTGCTGTCTGCCGCTGGCGGCCACCAGAGCGAAGTCCTCGTCGAGTAGGGCCTCGGCGAGCGACAGTTCGTGGCTCAGCAGCAGGCCACGGATGCGGTCGGTGTCGATCAGCACCTCGCTGGCCAGGCAGCCTTGGCGCCGGCTCAGCTCCACGGCGTTTTGCAGGCGTTGGCGGGCCTGGTCCGGTTGTCCGGCGGCCATCTCCACGCGGGCAAGGGTGGAATGGCAAAGGACCGCTGACTGCCAGTCACGCAGATCCAGATGGTCGGGCGCGGAGCTGCAGTGCTCGCGCGCCGTTGCGACGTCGCCGAGCAGCCCGCGCAGGGTGCCGTGCAGCGCCTGCCAGTTGCTCAGCACGCGGCAGTGGCGGCGCGCGGTGACCTGCGGCATCGCCCGGTTCAGGCGCTCCAGGCAGGTCGCCGCCTCATCCAGACGCCAGGTCATCAGCAACGCACGGGCGTTCAGGTAGATAAGCAGTGGCGTGCTTTCCAGCAGCTCCAGGGGCAGGCGCGAGCGCCAGTCGAGCCAGGTGCGCAGGTGCTGCTCGCTGAACAGCCAGTCGAGGGTCAGCTGGTGCATGTAGCTGACCGCCACCTCGACCTGGCCGGCGCTCAACGCCAGTTCAATCGCCTCGTCGAGGAAGCCGGCGCCGCTCAGGTAGCGACAGGCATGCAGCCGCAAGCGGCTCAGCTCGGAGGCACCCAGCTCACCCTGCAGCGCTCTGGCCACGGGCGGGAGCAGGCGATACCAGGTGGCGCTGGAGTCTACTGGCTGGAAGACGGGGTGATCGCGTAGCAGCCGACGGAACACGGTGCCGCCATCTTGTAGCTCCCACAGCTGGTCGCAGAATTCGGCAGACACGCGCGGCAGGTGCGCCAGGCCGATCAGCAGCTGGCGCTCCTCCGCCGAGACCCGCGACAGCAGTTCGTCACCCAGGTACTGACGCAACCAGTCGGCGCCGTTCGCTGTGCCCAGCAGCAGGCGCGCACCGGCACACCAGCCCTGGGTCTGCTGCCAGGCCGACTCCGCTGCCTCGCTGCCGGGCGCCGGATCGAACAGAGGCACTAGGTCGTCGTATTCGCGGCGGGAGAAGGACAGGCGCTCGGCGCCGAGCTCCAGCAGCTGATCGTCGAGCATCAACTGAGCGAGCCGCCAAGGTGATCGCTGGCGGCAGCTGACCCAGAGTTGCAGCGGCGTTTCCGGCAGGCTCAGCAGTTGATCGATCCAGACGTTGAGCGCGTCATTGCTACTGGCCCCCAGGTCGTCCAGCACCAGCACCAGCGGCTCGCCGGGGAGCCGCAGTCGTTCCAGCAGCGCTGCCGGCTCGCTCGGGCCGGGCAGCAGTATGGTCAGCTGCGCGCACAGCCAGTCCAGGCTGGGGGCCTGGCCGCGCAGGCTCAGCCACAGGCAACGTGGCGTGGGCGCGAGGTGACGCAGGTATTCATTGAATAGCACGCTCTTGCCGTAACCGGCTGGCGCATAAAGCAGGCGCAGGCGGTAGGGCTTGGCTCCCAGCTCGTCGATGAGGTGCGGACGGGACTGGTGAAGCGAGGGCAGGGGCGGCGGCGTGGCCGCCGCGAAGGCGGTGCCGGGCGTCAGGGAAGGGCAGGCAGGCATGATTTCCTCGGCACGGGCGACAGTCGATCGGGTGCAAGGCCTGGCCCTGCGCGCGCGTCGATTGTCGGTCCGATTCCGCAGTCGCCAAATCAGCCGTTCGAGGTAGAGGTATCGCCCGGTTTCTACCTCGCGCGCGAGGAGACGGTGGGGTGGTAACAGTGGTGCGCCGGGCACGCTGTTACCGGCGGCCACGCGCGGGCATAAGGCGAGCGCAGCGGCAGGCTGATTTTCGCTCGTCTCAACCTTTCGGGTAACCCGGCAAATTGTCTGAACAGGCAATTTTGACCCTCCGATGCGCGACCTAGCATGGGGCCTCCACTTGATCCATTTTTTTGGAGCGCCGCATGACAACAACAACAAAGCGCGGAGTCTTCCAGCCGCATCTGCTGGCTGCAGCCGTCGCCGTCGGCCTGAGTGCACCTGCTCACGCCATTATTTTCAATATCGGGGAAGTCGAAGGGCAGTTCGATTCATCGCTGTCGGTTGGTGCCAGCTGGGCAACCCGCGGCCCGGATCCGGATTTCATTTCCAACTTCAACGCGCAAGGTGTGCGTGGCAATTCCTCGGCGCGGACCGCTGACGACAACCGCCTGAACTTCAAGAAGGGCGAGACCTTCTCGAAAATCTTCAAAGGCTTGCACGACCTGGAGCTGAAGTACGGCGACAGCGGCGTCTTCGTGCGCGGCAAGTACTGGTACGACTTCGAGCTGAAGGACGAGCACCGCCTGTTCTACGACATCGACGACAGCGGCCGTGACCGCGCTGCCAAGTCGTCCGGGGCGATGTTCCTCGACACCTTCGTCTACCACAACTACAACATCGGCGAGCTGCCGGGTAACGTGCGTCTGGGCAAGCAAGTAGTCAGCTGGGGTGAGAGCACCTTCATCGGTAACTCGATCAACAGCATCAACCCAATCGACGTCGCCGCGCTGCGCCGTCCGGGCTCCGAGGTCAAGGAAGGCCTGATCCCGGTCAACATGTTCTACCTGTCGCAGAACCTCAGCGAGAACATCACGGCCGAGGCCTTCTATCAGCTCGAATGGGAAAGCAGCGTTCTCGACAACTGCGGCACCTTCTTCGGCAGCGATGCGGTTCCGGAAGGCTGCACCGATCGTGCAGTGATCGCCGGCCTGGATCTGCCGCCGGGAGCGGCGAACCGTGGCAACAACCTGGCGACGGTTGCCGGCTCGACGGTTCAGGTAGGGCCGGGGGTATTCCTCAATAACCCTCTTTCCGGAACTGATGACGCCTTTGTCCCGCGCACCAAAACCAAGGATGCCCGAGACGACGGTCAATTCGGCGTAGCCTTGCGCTGGTTCATCCCGGAGCTGAACGACACCGAGCTCGGTGCCTACTACCTGGACTACCATTCTCGCAACCCGAACCTCGACTTTACTCGGGCCACGACGACAGCCGCGACCGGCACAGGACTGGGCGCCACCTCCGGCGCCATCAATGCGGTACGCAGCGCCAGCTATCACGTCGTTTATCCCGAAGACATCCGCCTCTACGGCCTGAGCTTCCAGACCAATATCGCAGGCACCTCGCTGGGTGGTGAAGTCAGCTTCCGGCCGAATATGCCGCTGCAGCTCAATGGTGCCGACCTCAACCTGGCAGCCGTAGGCAACGCCACTTCGCCGCTGTTCGTCAGCGGGCATTCCGTCAATGCGCCGGGTTCGGCACTGCAGGGTTACGAGCGGATGCCGGTACTGCAGACGCAGATGACCGCGACCGAGTTCTTCGATCAGGTCATGGGTGCCAGCCGTCTGACCCTGGTCGGCGAAGTCGGTTACAACCGCATCAACGGTCTGGGCGATGCCGACGGCACCGATCTGCGCTTCGGCCGTAGCACTGTCTGGGGCGCCGGCCAGCTAGCCACCGCAGCGGGTCCGGCGACCTGTGCCGGGACCCTGAACCCGGTACCGGGCCAGCCTGCCAACGTCGTGCGACCGTCCAACCCGCAGCAAGAGTGCAACGACAAGGGCTTCTACACCACCGACTCCTGGGGATACCGCGCTCGCGCCCGTCTCGACTATCCGAACATGTTCGCCGGCATCAACCTGGCGCCGAGCGTGGCCTGGTCGCATGACGTCGATGGCAACGGCCCGAACTTCGAGGAAGGCCTCAAAGCCATCAGCCTCGGTTTGGATGCGGATTACGCCAACACCTATACCGCGAGCCTCAATTACACCGATTTCTTCGGCGGTGAATTCAACAGCAACGGTGACCGCGACTTCGTGGCACTCAGCTTCGGCGTGAACTTCTGATTGGCACTTGCAAGAGGAAACACAGCATGAAAACAAAAACAATGATGCAAATGGGTGCCCTGGCGCTGACCCTGTTGGCCAGCAGCGTGATGGCGGCCGTCTCCCAGGAGGAGGCCAACAAACTGGGCACCATCCTGACCCCGCTCGGCGCGCAGAAGGAAGGCAACGCCGACGGCAGCATCCCGGCCTGGACTGGCGGCCTGAAACCCGGCGCGGCGCCAGTGGATGCCAATGGCTTCCTCGGCGATCCGTTCGCAGGCGAGAAGCCGCTGTTCGTCATCACCGCGGCCAACGCCGAGCAGTACAAGGACAAGCTGACCCCCGGCCAGCTGGCGATGTTCAAGCGCTACTCGGACAGCTACAAGATCCCGGTGTACCAGAGCCAGCGCACCGGCGGTGCTCCAGGGGCAGCCTACGAGGCAGCCAAGAAGAGCGCGGTCAACGTCACGCTGACGGATGGCGGCAACGGCCTGGCTAACTTCGCGGCTTCCCGCTACTACCCCTTCCCGCTGCCGAAAAGTGGCGTAGAGGTGTACTGGAACCACACCAACCGCTATCGCGGCGGCAACATGGTCCGCCAGGCTGCCCAGGCCGCGCCGCAGACCAATGGCTCCTACACCATCGTGGGGTACGAGGATGAGCTCAGTTATCCGCAGCACATGGATGGCGTCGAGCCGGGCCGCGCCGACAAATTGCAGTACCTTTACAAGCAGCAGGTGACTGCGCCGGCGCGCATGGCCGGTACCGTCCTGCTGGTCCACGAGACCATCGATCAGGTCAATGACCCACGCATGGCCTGGCTCTACAATGCTGGCCAACGTCGCGTACGTCGGGCCCCTCAGGTCTCCTACGATGGTCCGGGCACCGCGGCTGACGGCATGCGCACTGCCGACAACGCCGATCTGATGAACGGCGCTCCGGACCGCTACGACTGGAAGTTGGTCGGCAAGCAGGAGCTGTACATCCCTTACAACAACTATGAACTGGCATTGCCCAAGCATAAGTACGCCGAGATCATCCAGGCTGGGCACATCAACCAGGACCTGACCCGCTACGAGCTGCACCGTGTCTGGCATGTGGTCGCCACGCTGAAGGCCGGCGAGCGGCATATCTATGCCAAGCGCGACATGTACTTCGACGAGGACACCTGGCAATTGGCCGAGGTCGATCATTATGACGGCCGCGGTCAGCTGTGGCGGGTCGCAGAGGGCTATGCGTACAGCGACTACGAACGTCAGGCGGCTACCTACGCGATGATGGGTATCTACGACCTGATCGCCGGCCGCTATAACGTGCTGGCGATGACCAACGAGTCCAAGCACGCACCGGTCTACGGCGGCACCAGCAAAATGTCCGACTACACCCCGGCGGCATTGCGCAACGCAGGCGTCCGCTAACCTCCAGCCCCTCCGAGCACACCGACGTCCCGCTTGCGGGACGTCGGCCCATGGCGACCGTCCTTCTATCCCTGTCTTCGTGAACTGCAGTGCCGAAGGACAAGCCAGGGAGTTTCCTGTCGGCTCAAGCTCGCCAGTGAGGCTGATCCGACTGAGTGGGCGGCGCAAGGCCAGTCCATCACCCAGCCTGAGGCGACAAGCTGATCGCCACAGGTGCTGCAGACGTAGGCCATATCCCTGCAAAACGTCGGTGCTGCACCTTCACCGACGAGCAACGCTCGGTCTAGTGCTATGAACCACCGCCCCTATCACAACGTTTGAAGACAGCAGGCCGCAAATGCACCAGCTGTGGCGGCCCTTTGCTAACTACCTGGAGAACTTCCATGACCAACTGCCTTGCCTATGGTGCACATGAGACCCATGCCGAGCTGTCCCCGATGCGCATCGAGCGTCGTGTGCTGCGTGACGACGACGTGGCCATCGAGATCGCCTACTGCGGCGTTTGCCATTCCGATCTGCACTTTGCCCACAACGACTGGGGCAACACTGTGTTCCCCTGCGTGCCCGGCCACGAGATCGTCGGCCACGTGACGGCTGTCGGCAGCGCAGTGAGCCGCTACCGGGTGGGCGACCGCGTGGCGGTCGGCTGCCTGGTCGACAGCTGCCAACAGTGTGCAGCCTGCGAGCAGGGCGAGGAGTCGTACTGCGAGAAGGGCATAACCCCGACCTACAACGGCCGCGACCGCCAGACCGGCGACACCACCCTGGGCGGCTATGCGCAGCACATCGTGGTGCGCGACAAGTTCGTCCTGCGCGTGCCCGAGGTGCTCGACCTGCGCTACACCGGCCCGCTGCTGTGCGCCGGCATCACCGTCTGGGCGCCGCTGCGCGACCATGGCGTGAAACCGGGTACGCGGGTGGCCGTGGTCGGCCTCGGCGGCCTCGGGCACATGGCGGTCAAGCTGGCGGCGGCCCTGGGCGCGGAAGTCACGGTGGTCACCACCTCGCCGGGCAAGGCCGACGATGCCCGCGCCTTGGGTGCGCACCACGTGCTGCTGTCCACCGACCCGGCGGCGATGAAGGGCGCCGGCAACGCCTTCGACCTGGTCCTCGACACCATTCCGCGCAAGCACAACGTCAACCCTTACCTGATGCTGCTCGGCCGCCACGGCAAGCTGGTGCTGGTCGGCGCGCTGGAGCCGTTGGAGCCAATCCATGGCGGCCTGCTGGCCCGCAACAATCGCTCGATCTCCGGCTCGCTGATCGGCGGCCTTGCCCAGACCCAGGAACTGCTCGAGTTCTGCGCCGAGCACCAAGTGCTGCCGAACTGCGAGCTGATCCGCATCCAGGACATCAACGTCGCCTTCAAGCGCCTGGAGAGCAACGACGTGAAGTACCGCTTCGTCATCGACATGGCGTCGTTGGGAGAGTCCTGATCGCCTGCTGGATGTCACCAAGGGAGGAGGGCGAAGCCATCTTCGGGTTCGCTCCTTTCCTCCGCTCCTCTGGCGAGCTTCAACAGCCCCAGCACGGATAAATCACGGATGGCGACTATCTGCAGCACCTGATCGATTGATTCGCCGAGGAGGTCGAGGGATGCCGTGCTTGCGCTGCTGGGTAAGTCGTTCTAGCAGGTCGATAAAGCCGGCATAACCCCACGTTGTCCCAAGAGCGACTAGGAATCCTGGCTGGGCTTGATCCGATATCAGCCAGTGCGCGGATGAACCAGTACGAAGCAGGAACTCATGCCGACTACGTCTCCGATATCCACGAACCGCTCCACCGCATTGCCGGTAACCCTCGCAGCCTGGAAGGTGATATCGCGAGAAAGTGTATGCCCTGACGCAGCTGTGGCGCTATCCTTGCGAAAAATATCAGACAAAAACAGCCAGTTATGCTTGTGGTTCGAACTTTAAAATCGGAGAAATGAAAGCGCGCCTGGGTTCGTTGCCGGAAACGTCCGGCAGCTCCTCGTGGCCGGTCTCGCTGCTGAGCGTAGAGATGTGCCCACAGTGCTCTGAGAGTGGAAATGCCATGGGGCCGTAGTCGCGGCTGTCTCTATCAGTACCAGCTTGGCGCCCAGCAAAAGGTTCTGAGGGAGAGCCGCAGCAGGCGGAGCTTCAGAAACGTCTGGAGGCCTTCCTGCAGGTGGCGCCCCAGAGCCTGCTGCACAACACCACGGGCGCCACCGCGGCCAAGACGCCGGCCCGCGCCGAGTAAGGTTCAGGCCGTGCCGCGCTGGAAACGGTGCGGCGCGATGCCTTTCCAGCGCTTGAAGGCGTGGATGAAGTTGGAGACTTCGCCATAGCCCAGGCGTTCGGCGATTCCCTCCAGAGTCAGGCCGCCGGTGGCCAGCAGTTCCTCGGCCAGGGTCTGACGCACCTCGTCCAGCAGCAGGCGGAATCAGCTATCGTTTCTCTCGGCATGCCGCCGGTGGCACAGCAGCCATGTGCGTAGCGCCAGTAGCTCTAGAGCGTGCATGCCTCACAGACACCGAAAGGGCCTGGGGATCGGCGGTAAAGACGCCAGCGACGCCTTGCTTGCCACGGCCAAGGTGCGTTATCGCCAGAGTGATGAGGCCAGCACGCTGGAGAAAACCGCCAGTAGCTACCGCACGCTTAAAACGAGAATACTCAAGCAAGAATCGATGAAGTTTTCGTAGCTTATTGTTTTTTTTTAGATTATTTCTTTTAAGCAAAATTTCTTGTTTTTAAGAAACTGCGACATACCCACACGAGGCGTACGCGTGCTGATTCATTATCCAGGGCGCCTGCCTTGCGATCCTTAGGCTTCGCATAATGAATATTATGTTAAATCTAGTGTTATTTATGGACGCCTAGCGGTGGTTATTGCTTGCAGCGCTCAGAACTAAAAAGTCGAGATTTCGAGAACTAATTCTTTGAAAAATCGCATGCCGCACTTTCGTGAAGATTTAGTTGCACTCCTCCTGCCATCCCACAGCGAGCCTCGTCGCGTACTCCAGTTCGATCTCCCCATGTGGCTCCAGATTGGTTGGAACCTGTGAGCCTGAACAGATGCGTGATGCCTTTGGGCTCATCTATCAATGCGAGAACTCAGTACCGCCGAGTGCACCTGAATTGCGAGTTCGCGCCGAGGGTCGTCCGGTGAGGTGGACTCAAGGAACTCTCAAATTTTCCAAGGCTGAGTACCGTCTCAGCGTCTGGATAGTGGCGCAGTAGCCGCTTTACTACCCAGCGAGGGGCGATTCAGTCTTCCCCTACTCCTTCCCTCAGTTGGGTGCTCCTACAAGGGGCTGATACACCACCTCGCCACCGAATACGAATTGCAAACTGCAGGGCACTTCTTAGGAGCCCTCGCAGTGTCAGTTTCAAACACTCAATCTCTCACGGGCATCGATTGCTGGTTAGGCCGGACGGCAGCACTGGCCGCCGGCAGAGTTTTGCCGGCCAGGCTGTCCTTGCCAGCCTAGCCGGCAAGGCGCTGCGCCCCGGCCGCAAGCGAGGGGCGTACTATAATTAATCCGCGCGCTTGCTTGCGTGGCGAGACCCCAAGGCGAACCAGGTTATACGTGGTACTCGCCTTGGAGGGCAGAGGGCAGCGCAGCAGGCGGGACCGAAGTTACGCCTGATTCCGCGATTGAGGATCCTGCCATGAAAATTCAATCCTTCCAGCATTACTCCCATGATCTGGGCATGGCTGTTCACGACGTTTGGATTACCGCCAAAGTGAAGTCGACCCTGGCATTTTCCGAATCGACACGCAGCCACCATATCAATGTCAAAACCCATGCCGGCATGGTGACGTTGAGCGGTCGAGTGAACACCCATAAACAGTGTGATCAGGCCATAGAGCTGGCCCGTTCGGTCCATGGCGTCATCGAAATCGATGCCAGCGACTTGCAGACCCATATCTTCACGGGGAATTTCCCCGAAGCGCCCAACTCCGAGGAAAGCGCTGAGTATCGGCCGCCATCGTCAACCAAGACGGACGACAGATGACGACGGCGACCTTGTGAAGGCCAAGGCTGGACGGGGCGACTATTCGCCCGCGTAGGGCCGGCATACAGCCTTGACCAGTAGGAAGGGCCGCATGCGTCCCTTCCTACTGGTCTGTTCTTGTGCTCAGCCTATGACGGTCGGCAGGTGCGGCCGGGTAGCCAGCCTCCCCTTCGAGCGGCTCCACAGGAATCACCTCCAGGCCAACCAGCTGAGCTTCCTCGAGGGTGTCGCAATGGCGCCGTAGATAGCAAAGAGCATCTGCGGCAGCGCTTTCAAGAGACGCCCAGGCATCAGTCACCCGATTCAGCGGCAGGAAGCTTTTTGTTCCTGGCTGCATGTCAATAATTACTGAGGGTCAGGGCGCCGGTTTGGGCCTGTCGATCGTGCGCCGGGTGGTCGAGCTGCACCGCGGCAGCAACTGGTTGAGTCGCCGCTGGGCGGGCTGGAGGTTTGCGTACGTTTGCCGCGCCTCCTGGAGAACGACATGCGGGACATTCGGCACCCATGATCAACCAGCCTGTCTGGGCAGCGGCCATAACCGGAGCTGCGAGGACGATCAAACAGGATTGGCCTGATAGGGAAAGGGGACAGTCGAAACACACAACGGATAATGTCCGCTGGCTCTCGCCCAGCGGCGTCATGCCGTGGTAACACCATGACCCCGAGCGCCAGGGACCGGCGCTCCACTCCCCCCTTGCGCCCCAAACCCCCTCATATACCCCCGCTCACAAAGCATTCATTTCAGCAATATCACGCACCACCTGATCTGCAGAGCGGTCGAACATCGCCTGCTCCTGCGCATCCAGAGACAACTCGATCACCCGCGCAACCCCCTCCTCTGCCAGCACACAGGGGACACCCATGGCAATACCTGTTCGCCCGTACTCGCCCTCGAGAATCGCGACCGCCGGCAAAATGCGGTTTCGCCCATTGGCGATAGCATCCACCATCTGTGAAATTGCCACGCCCGGCGCATCGCAGGCGCTCCCCAGCTTCTTCAAACCCAGAATCTCGCCGCCACCCTGACGTGTGCGCTCCACAATCCGCTCTATCTGCTGACTGGACAGGAAGTGAGACAGCGGCACCGAACCGACCGCACAGTATCGCATCAGCGGCACCATGCTATCGCCATGCCCTCCCAGCACCAGCGCCGTGATATCCCGAGCAGAAAACCCTGTCTCCTCGGCAATAAAACACTTCATGCGCGCTGTATCCAGCACCCCCGCCTGCCCGAACACCCTGTCGCGTCCCAGCCCACTGAGACACCAAGCCCGATAGGTCAGCACGTCGACGGGGTTCGACACCACCAACACCGTCGCCGCCGGAGCATGACGATTAATATCCAGCATGATGCTATCGAGAATTGGCAGATTGATACTCAATACATCCTGACGTGACTGACCAGGCTTGCGGGGCACACCCGCCGTAATCACTACCAGGTCAGAATCCTGCAGCAATTCGGCATTGGACCCGCCGTAAACCCTGGTATCAGAACCTGACTCAACTGCCGCCTGCCAGACGTCCAGCGCCTTGCCCTGTGCCAACTCACCCTGCACATCAATCAACATCAACTCACGACAGAACTCATCCCGGGCGATGATCTGAGCCGCCGCCTCACCCACCATACCGGCACCCACAATTGATAGCTTGTTCACCTCACACCTCCCCGCGGCGCGCGCCACCAGCAACACGCCCACCTATACAGAGAAGTATTACCCGCTAATGCTAAAAGGCCACCCGAAGGTGGCCTGTATTTGGCCGTAAGGCTGCTTGCTTTCGGGGGTGTCGATATTGGTCATGCGTACTTTGATCTGGGATCGTGACGCATCAAGGCAGGTGAAGGTGGTCGCCATCGCTGATGGCGACCACCTTGCAGCTAATCTCAGACGAGAATGAGGTTTAGCGTAATCGTTAACAGGGCAACCCAGCGGCCTAACCACATTTTTCGCGAGCTGGCAGACGGCCTCAAGGCATCGATCGTCAATCTGCTCGACGGTGAGCCGGTCACCTCGTTCGCTAACTTCGAGGCGTTCACCGACTGGCTGGATGCGGAACAAAGAAGGGCCGCTCATCGAGCGGCCCTTCTTTGTTCGAGCCGTCCGAGAAAATTCGACCAGCACAGGGTTGTCTTCCCGCACGTCGCCTGCAGCCCGCCGAGCTGAGCTAACGTTATACAGACCAGCCTATCCCCCTGGGGGCCACTATGGAGCCGAAACCCGGCAGCTCGACAACATCATGGAGGCGATGGCCAGGCAGACAGTCGCCCTACTCTCCCCTCAGCGGCAAACGGTACTGATCGGCATCCTAAGGCGCGGCGAGCCACTGGCGCGCATGCTGCAACAGCGCCTGGTGCAACAGTTCAGGTTGCCCGAGTTGCCGCTCTACCCGCTCAAATTGAAGCGCTACGCCGATGATCTGACGCTGTTGTATGCCCAAACCGCGCTGACCGAAAACCCGGCATTGGCGACACTGGATCTGCCCCGAACCCGCCTGCTACTGGTCGACGACGTCCTGTATGAGGGCCATTCTCTGTTGCGCGCGAGCAGCTACTTGGCGCAACTGGGTGCCAACGAGATCCGCACTGCGGTCTTAGTCGATCGTTGCGTGTGCAAACAGCCGATACAGGCCGACATCATCGGGCTGCGTCTGCAGGTGGCGCCTAGCGATATCATCGAATGCAACGTGCCCCCCTACGAGACGGATTTTCGTATCGATGTGCTGCGGCTCGCCCCTCATTCGGGCTGAGGTTGCAGGTGGTTCAGCAACCAACTGCCGGCCAGTTCGGCCACCACCTCGAGCTTGCCCGGTTCTTCGAACAGATGGCTCGCGCCCGGCACTACCTCCAAGCGCTGCGGGCCTTGCAGTTGCCGGGCGGACTCGCGGTTCAGCGCCAGCACGGTGTCATCCCACTCGCCAACGATCAGCAGGGTGGGTGCCTTGACCTGTTGCAGTGCCGGCTCGGCCAGATCGGTGCGGCCACCGCGTGAAACCACCGCCGCGACAGCGCTCGGCCGCTCCGCAGCCGCCTTCAGGGCCGCGGCGGCGCCGGTACTGGCGCCGAACAGTCCGATTGGCAGCTGGCGTAACTCCTCGTCGTGGCGCAGGTGGTCGATCGCGGCTAGCAGCCGCCGCGTCAACAGCGCGATATCGAACCGAAACTCACGGCTGAGCATATCGATGCGATGCTCGTCCTCGGTCAACAAATCGAGGAGCAGCGTGGCAAGCCCAAGGTGATTGAGGTAATCCGCCACCATTCGATTGCGCGGGCTGAACCTGCTGCTCCCGCTGCCATGGGCGAATAGCACGATTCCGCTGGCGTCGGCAGGCAGAGCCAGATCGGCGTCCAACTCGGCATCCGCCAGGGGCAAGCTCAGACTCCGGTGTTGCAGCCACTGTTCTTGGTTCATGTCGATAGGCTCCAATTAAGCGGGCTCCTCGCAAGTCATCCTGACTTGTTCGGAACGCAGCGAGTCCACTACAGACCCTGACTCGGCTCACGACTAGCCAAGACTCAGGTCTTTGCTTTGCAGACAGAACAGCCCTCCACGATCACGCACTACGGCCTGTCACCCGGCATTCCAGCGACTGCGCGCAGGGCTATTGCGCAGCGTCACGCAGTTCCCTCCGCCAAGCCTGGCTCAGCAAGGTCTTCACCTCCTCATCCGTGGTCTGGGCGAAATCGAGGTACCACTGGCCAATGGAAAAGAAGGGCTCTGGGGCGAGCGGACAGATCAGTTGATCGACCAGAGGGCGCAGCATCGCCAACGTCTCCACGGGCGCGACCGGTACGGCGACTACGATGCGCGCCGGCGCCTGCTGGCGTACCGCCGCAATCGCCGCACGCATGGTGGCACCGGTCGCCAGTCCGTCATCGACCAGTATCACCCGTTGCCCGGCCACGGCTGGCGCGGGACGTTCGCCCCGATAGGCCAGGTCACGGCGCTGCAGCTCCAGAACTTCCTCTTGCACGGCCGCGTCGATGGCCGCTGGGGGTATGTGCAGGTGACGGATGACATCATCGTTCAACACCTGCACGCCGCCGCTGGCAATGGCGCCCATCGCCAGCTCCTTATGACCGGGCGTGCCTAGTTTGCGCACCAGCATCAAATCCAGCCGCAGGGCCAGTGCGCTGGCAATTTCATAGGCGACCGGCACGCCGCCCCGTGGCAAGGCCAGCACGAGCACATCGGCTTGCTCGCGCCACGCCGCCAACGCCGCGGCCAGGGTCTGGCCCGCCTCCACCCGGTCACGAAACGGAATATCCCACTTCATGTCTTCGGCTCCTCAGTGTCCAACTATGCGCCTGACTTTCGCTGTTTGCCTTGCTCCCTATCGGCTTCTCGGCGGCAATAAGACCCTGCACTGTCACGAAAGCGCCATGGATCAAAGATCGTGGTGTCGCCGGGGATCCTCTCCAGGCTCACACCGACGAGGATGTGGGGCTGTAATGTCACCCTGGCCGCGGCTGGCCATTCGGTCACCTTGCTACTGGGCGTACTGACCGCTGTCTCCGTCAGCACTTATGTGATCGACGCGATCAGTCGCTTTTCGGCGGTGTACCAGGCGCTCGACATCCTGGCGCTTTCCATCGCTGGTTCGGCTACGCGCTTTTACCCAGGCAACGCTCAACCAGCGCCGCAGCGCTGGTTACGGGGGCAGCGCAGGTGCGGTTGCGGCACACATAGGCGGTGGCTTGTCCGGCGAGTGGCGTGCGGCCCGCGCCCAAGGGAACGTCCTCGGCGAAGGCCAGCACCCGTGCCGGCAGGTAGCGCCGATGCAGGCTCGCCAGCAAGGCGCTGGCGGCCTCGCGCTCGCCTGCAATGACGACGCTCAGCGGGCCGCATTGGGCGAAGTCCTGCGCGGCCAGGAGATGGGCGAAGCCGAAGGGGTTCTGCGCGGCTGCGGCGCGGTACATGGCGAATACCTGCTCGGCATGCTCGCGGTAGAGCTCGCGACCGGTCAGCTCGAAGAGCCGCAGGAAGGCGAACACGCTGGTCGAGGTACCCGAAGGCCAGGCATTGTCGTGCGGCGCGCGCGGCCGGTGCACCAGCTGCTCGCCATCGCCGGGGGTGAAGTAGAGGCCATCATCCCAGAACTTCTCGAGGATCAGTTCGGCCAGCCGCGTGGCCCGGGCGAGATGGTGCGGGTCGAAGTCGCACTCGTAGAGATCGAGCAGCGCGTTGGCGAGGAAGGCGTAGTCCTCGAGGAAGCCCGGGACCTTGGCCGTGCCCTCGCGCCACGCCCGGTACAGGCCACCCTCGGGGGTCGAAAGGTGGTCCTGGAGGAATTCGGCGGCGCGCCGCGCGGTGTCCAGGTGGCCCGCGCTTCCCGTGGCCTGGTAGGCGGCGCAGAGGCCCTGGATCATCAGCGCGTTCCAGCTGGTGAGGATGTTTTCGTCGCGCCCCGGACGAATGCGCTGGGCCCGCGCCGCCAACAGCTTCTCGCGCAGGCCCACCAGTTGCGCCTCCTCCCCCGCGTCCAGCGCGGCGGCGCGGTGCAGCACCGTGCTGCCATGCTCGAAGTTGCCCGCCGCGCTCACGCCGTAGGCCCGGCAGGCCAAGGCAGCGTCCGCAGCGCCGAGGACGGCCTGCACCTGCACCGGAGTCCACACGTAGAACTTGCCTTCCTCACCCTCGCTATCGGCGTCCTCGCTGGCGTAGAAGCCGCCCTCGGGATGGGTCATATCGCGCCGGATGTAGTCGATCGTCTCCTCGAACACGCGCCGCCAGGAGGGATTGCCGGTCGCGCGATAGGCGTCGGCATAGAGCTTCACCAACTGGCCGTTGTCGTAGAGCATCTTCTCGAAGTGCGGCACGGCCCAGCGCTCGTCCACGCAATAGCGGGCGAAGCCGCCGCCGAGGTGGTCGTAGAGGCCACCGGCCGCCATGCGCTCAAGGGTCAGCTCGAGGGAGCTCAGCAGGTCCGGCTCGCCCAGGCGCTGATGGAGCCGCAGGACCAGGTCATGGCAGGAGGGGTTGGGGAACTTCGGCGCCTGCCCCAGGCCACCGTGGATGCGGTCGGTGCTCTTGGCAATCAACCGGGCTGCCGCGGCCGGCTGGTCTTGCTCCGGCGGCGTATCACCCTGCAACTGGAGGTCTGCCATGAGGCGGTAGCCCTGGTGGATCTGTTCGACGTTCTGCCGCAGCGCCGTGCGGTTGTTCCGCCAGGCCTCGCTCAGCCCGAGCAGAACCTGGGCGAAGCCGGGCCGGCCGTGGCTCGGCTGCGGCGGGAAATAGGTGCCGCCGAAGAACGGCTCGCGCTGCGGGGTGAGGAACACCGTCAGCGGCCAGCCACCGCCCTGCCCCAGCATCTGCACGACTTTCTGGTAGATGTCGTCGAGGTCGGGCCGCTCCTGGCGGTCGACCTTGATGTTGATGAAGTGCTCGTTCAGCAGGCGCGCGAGGTCCGGGTCCTCGAACGACTCGTGGGCCATCACATGACACCAGTGGCAGGCGGCATAGCCCACCGACAGATGGATCGGCCTGTCCTCGTCGCGGGCACGACGGAACGCTTCGTCACCCCAGGGATACCAGTCCACCGGGTTCTCTGCGTGTTGCCTCAGATAGGGCGAGGTTTCATTGGCGAGTCGGTTGCTCATGACTGGCTCCTCACAATGGGTTCTCTGGAACTGCTTCCTTCGGGCCCCTCACAACAAACCAAGCTGCAGGCGGGCCGCCTCGGACATGCGGCTCTGGTCCCAGGGCGGCTCCCAGACCAGCTCGATTTCGACCTGACTGACGCCGGGGAGCGCCTGGACCTTGGCCCGCGCCTCCTCCTTCAGCACCTCGCCCATGCCACAGCCGGGCGCGGTCATCGACATCCTGATCGCGACTCGCTGGCCGCCGCCTTCCAGCGGCTGGATCTGGCATTGGTAGATCAGCCCGAGATCGACCACGTTGACCGGGATCTCCGGATCGTAGACGGTCCGCAGCACGTCGAGGACCTGCTGGACGTTCAAAGTACCGGACGCCGGCTGGGCGCTCGCCTGGGGCATGCTCAGCCCCAGGGCGTCGGCCTCGCCGGCTGCGATCCGCGCGAGCTGGCCGCTGGCGGTCCTGATCGTGAAGCTGCCGCCGAGCGCCTGGGTCACGACGACCCACTCGCCCCGTGCCAGCCGTAGCGGCTCCCCGCGCGGAATCAGCGTGGCCGTGCAATCTCGCTTGAGCGCTATCCGCTGGGCGTGGCCCGGCTGGTTGGGGTTGTCGAAGGTGAAACCGGCGCCGCGCAGCTCCTGCACGTAGTCGATGGCCAGCCCATCGGCCCGGCGCGCGCTCGCGGGGTCGAGCCACAGGCTGATGCCGTCCGTTTCGACGGCGAGATCCCCCTCCGTGCCGGACCCGAAGAGCAGCTCATGCTCGAAGCGCTCGTCGATCCTCAGCCGCAGCAAGCCGCTGCGGCCGTCCGCCAGGGCGTCGCGCAGGACCTGCCGCGCCGCGTCGCTGAGGCGGATGCCGGGAATACGCCGCTCGGTTGCCATGGCTTACTCCGTAGTGACCGGCGCGCTGCCCCCTTCAAGGGCACTGCGCAGCGTGTGCCAGGCCAGCGTCGCGCACTTGACCCGCACCGGAAATTCCCAGACCCCGGCGAGCACCGCCAGCTTGCCGAGCTCCGCAGGTGCCGCCTGGGCATCCGGACCCTCGGTGAGCAACGCATGCACCCGGTCGAACAGCGCCAGCGCCTCCTCCTGCCGTTTTCCCTTGACCGCCATGGTCATCAAGGACGCCGAAGCCTGGGAAATAGCACAGCCGGCCCCCTGGAAGGCAATGTCCTCGATCACCCCGTCCGCGAGCTGGATATAAACCCTGAGCTGATCGCCGCACAGCGGATTGAAGCCCTCCGCCGTATGGGTAGCGCCCTCCAGCGGGCGGAAATTACGCGGCCGCTTGCCGTGGTCGATGATCACGTCCTGGTAGAGATCGCGCAGCTCGCCGTTCATTGGAACAGCTCCCGGACCTTGGCCAGGCCAGCCACCAGCGCATCGATGTCCTGCTCCGTGCTGTAGCAGCCGAGCGAGGCGCGGGCCGTGGCGACCAGGCCGAATCGCTGCATCAGCGGCTGGGCGCAGTGGTGCCCGGTGCGGATCGCGACACCCTCGCGGTCGAGGACGGTACCGATATCGTGCGGATGGATGCCGTCGAGGACGAAAGACAGTACGCCGACCTTTTCCGGCGCGGTGCCGATCAGCCGGAGGCCGGGCACCGCGGCGAGTGCCTGCTGCGCGTAGGACAGCACGGCCTGCTCGTGGGCAGCGATGGCCTCCGCCCCCAGCTCGCCGAGGAAGTCGATCGCCGCGCCGAGCCCGATCGCACCGGCCATGTTCGGCGTGCCCGCCTCGAAGCGGTAGGGCGGCTTGTTGTAGAGGGTCTTTTCGAAGCTGACCGAAAGGATCATGTCGCCGCCGCCCTGGTAGGGCGGCATCGCCTCGAGCAGTTCGCGGCGGCCATAAAGCACGCCTACGCCGGTGGGGCCGTACATCTTGTGCCCCGACAGGGCATAGAAGTCGCAGCCCAGGGCGCGCACGTCGAGCCTCAGGTGCGGGGCCGCCTGGGCGCCGTCGACCAGCACGCGCGCGCCCCGGGCATGGGCGAGCTCGACGATGCGCTGGATCGGGTTGATGGTCCCCAGCACGTTCGAGACATGGGCGACCGCCACCAGCCTGGTCCTGGGCCCGATCAGCCGTTCCAGCTCATCCAGCAAGAGTTCGCCGGCATCGTCGATGGGTGCCACCCGCAGATGGGCGCCGGTCTGCTCGCAGAGCATCTGCCAGGGAACTATGTTCGAGTGGTGCTCCATGGCGCTGATGAGCACCTCGTCGCCGGCGTGGACCTGGGTCTTGCCAAGGGTTTGCGCGACCAGATTGACCGCCTCGGTGGTGCCGCGGACGAAGACGATTTCCTCGACGTGCTCGGCGTTGAGAAACCGCTGGACCTTCGCCCGCGCCTTCTCGTACTCCTCGGTGGCGCGCACCGAGAGATAGTGCACGCCACGGTGCACGTTGGCGTTTTCCTTCAGGAAGAAGCGCGACATCGCGTCTATGACCGCCTGTGGCTTCTGGCTGGTCGCAGCGCTGTCGAGGTAGATCAGGGGTTTTCCGTAGATCGTCTCCGCAAGAATCGGGAAGGCCTGGCGCACCCGCTCGACGTCGTAGCCGGCCGTGAGGTCGAGCCGTTGCGGTGGTGTCTGCAGGCTGGTTTCCAGGTTGCTCATGCCGCCACCTCCAGGCCCCGCAGCTGCGCGGCCACCAGGCGCTCCACCCGGGCCCGCAGCGGCTCCAGGCGAATCAGTTCGAGCATCTCGCTGGCGAACGCATAGGTCAGCAGGGACCGCGCCGCCGCCTCGGGTATCCCGCGCGAACGCAGATAGAAAACGGCCTGTTCATCCAGCTGGCCGACGGCGGCGCCGTGGGCGCACTTGACTTCATCGGCGAAGATCTCCAGCCGCGGCTGGGTGTTGGCCTGGGCCGACGCCGACAACAGCAGCGTCTTGATGGTCTGGCTGGCATCCGTCTTCAGCGCGCCCGGGCGCACTATGATGCGCCCGTCGAAGACCCCGTGGCCACGCCCGTCGATCACGCCCTTATAGAGTTCGCGGCTGGTACAGCGCGGTGCCAGGTGCTCGATGCACGTCTGGTTGTCCAGGTGCTGTTCGCCGCGGGGCAGGTAAAGACCATCAAGAACGACCTGGGCGCCGGGGCCTTCGAGCAGCACCCGCACCTCCTGCCGCGCCAGCGCCGCACCGAGTGCCGAGGAGTGCGCGACGAAGCGGCTGTCTTCGGCCTGGCGCACGCCAAGGAGCGCAACATGGAACGCCGAGGTGCTCTCGTCCTGCAGCTTGTAATGCTCGAGCGTCGCGCCAGCCTCGAGCACCAGTTCGGTGACGGCATTGCTGAGGTAGACCCCCACCCCGCTACCCAGGTGGCTTTCCACCACGGTCGCGCGGCTCCCTGCACCCACCTGCACCAGGGCGCGCGGATGCGCCGCCAGCGGCGTAGTGCCGGGGGCCGACAGAAACACCAGGTGGATCGGCGCCTCGACCCGGGTGCCGGCGGGGATCCGCACCAGGGCCCCGTCCTCGGCGAGGGCCGCATTGAGCGCGGTGAAGGCCTGCGGTTGCGCGCGGAACGCACGGGCGAACAGGTCCTCGAGCGCCCCGCTGTCGGCCGGGAGCAGTGCGGCCAGGCTGCCCAGCTGGACGCCTGGGGGCAGGCCCTTCAACGCAGAGAGTTCAGCGGCGAAATAGCCGTTGACGAAGACCATCCGCGGGCCGCCGAGGTCGCCGCAGAGCTGCTCGACGTTCGCGGCGGACAGCTGCCGGCTCGCGCCGGGCCCGGCCGGCTGGAACGGGATGGCCAGCATGGGCGCGACTCGCGTGTACTTCCAGGCCTCGTCCTTGGCCGTGGGAAAGCCCTGTTCGGCCACCCAGTGGAACGCCGCGCGACGCAGATCCCCCAACCAGACCGGCTGGCGACCGTCGACCCTGGGTTCGAGGCGGGCGAGGAACGCCGTGCTCGCTTCGCCGTTCATGGCCTGGCTCCGGTTGTCGGCCCCTGCTCGAAGCCGGCATAGCCGTGCTTCTCGAGCTCAACGGCCAGCGTCTTGTCGCCGGACTGCACGATCTGGCCGTTGGCCATGACATGCACATGGTCCGGCACTATGTAGTCGAGCAGGCGCTGGTAGTGGGTGATCACCAGCAGCGCGCGGTCTTCACGCCGCAGCGCGTTGACGCCAGCGGCGACGGTGCGCAGCGCATCTATGTCCAGGCCCGAGTCGGTTTCATCGAGGATGGCCAGCTTGGGTTCCAGGATCATCATCTGGAAGATCTCGTTGCGCTTCTTCTCGCCACCGGAGAAGCCTTCGTTGACCGCGCGGCTCATGAAGCTCTGGTCCATCTCGACCAGCGCCATGCGCTCCTTGGCCAGCGTGAGGAAGTCCAGCGCGTCGAGCTCCTCGAGCCCGCGCTGCCTGCGCACCGCGTTGAGGGCCGTGCGCAGGAAGTAGAGGTTGCCGACGCCGGGAATCTCCACCGGGTACTGGAACGCCAGGAAGATGCCGGCGACCGCGCGCTCTTCCGCCGCCATGGCGAGCAGATCCCGGCCCTCATAAAGCACCTCGCCGCTGACCTCGTAGGCCTCATGGCCCGCCAGCACCTGGGCCAGGGTGCTCTTGCCCGAGCCGTTCGGCCCCATGATCGCGTGCACCTCGCCGGCGCCAATCCTCAAAGTGATGCCCCGAAGGATCTCGCGGCCCTCGACATTGGCGTGCAGATTCCTGATCTCGAGCATGCTCCACCTCAGCCTTCAAACCTCGGCCCTCAGCCGACGCAACCCTCCAGGCTCACGCCCAGCAGTTTCTGGGCTTCTACCGCGAACTCCATCGGCAGTTCCTTGAACACCTCGCGGCAGAAGCCATTGACGATCATCGGCACCGCATCTTCCTCGCGGATGCCACGCTGCCGGCAGTAGAACAGCTGTTCCTCGCTGATCTTCGAGGTGGAGGCCTCGTGCTCGACCCGAGCGCTGGGGTTCTTCACCTCGAGATAGGGGAAGGTGTGCGCGCCACACTGGCTGCCCAGCAGCAGGGAGTCGCACTGGGTATGGTTGCGGGCGCCGGCCGCCCCCTTCTGGATCTTCACCAGGCCGCGGTAAGTGTTCTGCCCATGGCCGGCGGAGATCCCCTTGGAGAGGATGGTACTGCGTGTGTTCCGCCCGATGTGAATCATCTTGGTGCCGGTGTCCGCCTGCTGGTGGTTGGTGGTCAGGGCGACCGAGTAGAACTCGCCGACCGAGTCGTCGCCCTGGAGGATCACGCCCGGATACTTCCAGGTGATGGCCGAGCCGGTCTCGACCTGGGTCCAGGAGATCTTCGAGTTTCTGCCGGCGCACTTGCCGCGCTTGGTGACGAAGTTGTAGATGCCGCCGCGCCCTTCGGCGTCGCCCGGGTACCAGTTCTGCACCGTGGCGTACTTGATCTGCGCATCATCCAGCGCGATCAGTTCGACCACCGCCGCGTGCAGCTGATTCTTGTCGCGCATCGGCGCGGTGCAGCCCTCGAGGTAGCTCACGTAGGCGTCGTCCTCGGCGACTATCAGCGTGCGCTCGAACTGGCCGGTGTCCGCGGCGTTGATGCGGAAGTAGGTCGACAGCTCCATCGGGCAGCGCACCCCCTTGGGCACGTAGCAGAAGGAGCCGTCGGAAAACACCGCCGAGTTCAGTGTGGCGAAGAAGTTGTCGCTGTAGGGGACGACCGAACCCAGGTATTTACGCACCAAATCCGGGTGGTTCTGCACGGCCTCGGAGAAGGAGCAGAAGATCACGCCGACCTCGGCCAGCTTTTGCTTGAAGGTCGTCGCCACCGATACCGAGTCGACCACGGCGTCCACCGCCACGCCGGTCAGGCGCTCCTGCTCGGCGAGCGAGATGCCGAGCTTGCCGAACATCGTGCGCAGTTCGGGGTCGACCTCGTCGAGGCTCTTGGGCCCCGGGGTTTTCGGCTTGGGCGCCGAGTAATAGATGATGTCCTGGTAGTCGATGGGGGCGTAGTGGACGTTCTGCCAGCTCGGCTCGCGCATGGTCAGCCAGTGACGGTAGGCCTTCAGGCGCCAGTCGAGCAGCCACTGCGGCTCGTTCTTCTTGGCCGAGATCAGGCGGATGATGTCCTCGTTGAGCCCGCGCGGGGCGGCGTCGCTCTCCAGGTCGGAGACGAAGCCGTACTTATACGCTCGACTGCTGAGTTCGCGGATCTTCGCATTATCAGTGCTCATCACTGCCCTCCTCGTCACCCATGACGGAGGATTCGATCGCTCATCCGTGAAGCGCAGCTCCATGTTTAGCAACTATATTCTTTTTAAAGTATAGATACTCGGAAAATTCGCTGACTCGGGGGCGGTCGCGCACGCGCCGGTTACGGCTCGCGGGGGGCGCGGGGCGCAGCGCCGGGCAGCGAAACCAGCCCCGCGTCAGGCCTCCGCCGAGGGCCGCAGCAAGATGTCGTCGCCCTCCACCCGCACTTCGAACTGCTCGACCCGATAGGCCGATTCCGTCAGGCATTCGCCGTTGGTCACGTCGAACTCGTAGGCGTGCACGGGGCAGGTCACCACGCAGCCGCAGAGCGTGCCTTCGCCCAGCGGGCCGTCCTCGTGCGGGCAGCTATTGTGAATGGCGAAGTACTGGCAGGCGACGTTGAACAGCGCGACGGGCGTAGCCCCCAGGTACACGGTCTTGCCGCTACCCGGCTTAATGTCGCCCACGCGGGCGACCCTGACGAATTCACTCATGGCGCCACTCCAGGCTACGGCCGAGGCCCCCGGCAGGGCTGCCGAGCCGCCAAACTTCACTGCTAGACGGTCGCCCCTCGAATGTCAATAATGAACTTTCCTAAGTATGGAAATGGAAGCAGCGATGCGCGTGGCCAGCAAGAATGCCGAGGCGCCCGGCTCCGGTCGGGATCGGGTCCTTTTCCTGCTCAAGCGGGACGGCCCCCAGGCCACGGCGCAGGTCGCACAGCAACTAGGCGTGACGGCCATGGCCGTGCGCCAGCACCTTTCCGTCCTCTACGGCGAGGGTTTGGTCGAGTTCAGCGATGAGCAGCGCAAGATTGGCCGCCCCGCGCGCATCTGGCGGCTGACGCCGAAGGCCAATGCGCGTTTCCCTGATCACCACGCGGGGCTGGCGGTCGAGATGCTGCAGGTGGTGCAGAGCACCTTCGGTGAAGAAGGCCTGGAACGCCTGACCGACGGCTGGACACGCAAGCAAGTGGCCGCCTATCGCGCGCAGATGCCCCGCCAGGACCTGCCGCTCGACCAGCGGGTGGCCGCCCTGGTCAGGATTCGCTGCGAGGAAGGTTTCATGGCCGAGTGCCGGCCGGCTCAGGACGGGACCATCGAACTGGTGGAAAACCATTGTGCGATCGCCAAGGCCGCGCACTTTTGCCCCCGGCTCTGCGGCGGCGAGCTGACGCTGTTTCGCGAGGTGCTCGGCGACGCCGTCACCGTCGAACGCGTCGAGCACTTCCTCGCCGGCGACCGCCGCTGCACGTACCGCATTCTCGCGAACCCGAGCGCCAGCTAGCGCCACCACCGAAAAGGATCACGACTACGTGCTCAGCCGCGCGCGCGACTGAGCCGGCGCAGCGGGGTAGGCATGCACCGCCGGGCAGGAAGGATGCGTCCAGTGCCGGGATTGATTGCCGCGGATATATGCGGGGTCACCACTAGAATTGATCACTCAGCGATGCCCAATCGGACGCTTCTGGCCGATCTCTGTCTCTCGCGAACGTCCGTTGCGGGTCGATTCCGGCCGGTGATGACTGGCAGCAGACGACCCTTAGCTGCCGGTGGGGAATCAGCGCCGACGGCCAGTCGAAAGTCCCCTCGAAGCCTTGCGGCCAGAGTACGTGGTAGCCGAAGAACAACGCCAGGTTGAGGATCACCCCGACCACGGCGGCAGTGATAGCCGTCAGCGGCGCAGTGAACTTCAGTTCGTTGTGGGTCGACTCCACCAACGGGCCGCCCGCGAGAATGAACAGGAAGGACGGCAGGAAGGTGAACCAGGTGACCAGGCTGGCGGCCACCGCCCCGGTCAGGAAGGCCTGATCGGCACCGAACACCTGCTGCACATAGCCGCCACAGAAGGTTTGCCTAGATATCGAGCACGCCAGCGGCGATGACCTCGAAGAGTCCTCGGCGGTGAATCTGGGCTACCGCCACCTCTGGTAGGTGTAGCCCGAAGAAACCCAAGTCCGGACATGTGCCGGGCTTTTTGCGTACGGCGATTTGCCGTGAATGGCACGCCGATGTCGTGATTCGCAGGGATCGCCTTCACTTCGGCCAATTTCAGCCAGACTGATAGTCGACCTGGCACGACGCATCGATCGCCGCCGAACCCCGGACTACAACGCAAGGATTCTGCGATGGCTGAATCAAGCAAGAAGATGAGCCTCGCCGGGCTGACCACCCTGGTGGCGGTGAACATGATGGGCTCAGGCATCATCATGCTGCCGACCAGCATGGCCCAGCTCGGCGCGGTGTCGCTGCTGTCGTGGGTGATCACCGCGATCGGCTCGATGGCGATCGCCTACAGCTTCGCCCAGTGCGGCATCTACTGCCCACGCTCGGGCGGCCTGTCGGCCTACACCGAAGAGGCGCATTCGAAGTCGGGCTTCTTCCTCTGCTCGTACCTGTACTTCCTGTCGCTGGCCATCGCCAACGTCGCCGTGGCGATATCAGCGGTGGGCTACATGACTGCCTTCATTCCCTGGCTGGGCAGCGACGCGATCCCGCTGTTCGTCGGCACGGTGAGTCTGATCTGGCTGACCATCGTCGCCAACTTCGGCGGGCCGAGCATCACCGGCAAGATCGGCGCGATCAGCGTCTGGGGGGTGATCATACCGGTGGCCGGGCTCAGCCTGATCGGCTGGTTCTGGTTCAAGCCGGAGGTGTTCGTCGCGGCGTGGAACCCCAACCAGCTGCCCATCGCCGAAGCCGTCGGGCAGACCATCCCGCTGACGCTGTGGGCGTTCCTCGGCATGGAATCGGCGGCGCAGGCCTCCGATGCGGTGGAGAATCCCAAGCGCAACGTGCCGCTCGCCTGCCTGTTCGGCACCCTTGGTGCGGCGGTGGTCTACGTGCTGTCGACCACCGTCATCCAGGGCATCATCCCCAACCCCGAGCTGGCCAACTCTTCGGCGCCGTTCGCGCTGGTCTATGCGCAGATGTTCAACCCTACGGTCGGCAACATCATCATGGTGCTGGCGGTGATCGCCTGCATCGGTTCGCTGCTCGGCTGGCAGTTCACCCTGGCGCAGACCGCCAAGATGACTGCCGATGAGGGCATGTTCCCGAAAATCTTCGGCCGCCTCACCGCCATGCAGGCGCCGGTGCTCGGCATGCTCGTCTGCGGCGTGCTGCAGACCGTTATGGCGCTATCGACCATCTCACCCAACGCCAGCGCGCAGTTCGGCAAGCTGGTCAGCCTGGCCGCGGTGACCAACCTGATTCCCTACGTGACCGCCCTCACCGGCCTGCTGGTGATCATGTACAAGGTCGGCGTCGGCCCGACGATCTACATCCGCAACAGCCTGATCCTGATGGTGGCGCTGGCCTACTCGTTCTACGCCCTGTACTCCTGCGGCAAGGACGCGGTGTTCGGCGGCACCCTGGTGCTGGCCATCGGTTACCTGTTCTACGGCTCGATCGCCAAGTTCTTCGTCACCACACCGCCACCCAGGCTGGCGGACGCCGGAGGGATCCGCCTATGAATCCGGTTTTCCGCACATCGCTCGGTCTGCTGCTCGCCGGCCTGCTCGCCGTACCGACCTTGGCTACCGCGAACACGCTGGAGCGCGTGCGCAGCAGCAACACCTTCACCCTCGGTTATCTGCCTGACTTCGTCCCGTTCAGCAGCGCGGCGGGCGAGCAGGTCAGCGGCTACGCCATCGACCTGTGCCTGAAGATCGCCGAGCGCCTCAAGGCCGAACTGGCGCTGCCCAATCTGCAGGTGCGCTACCAGCCGCTGACACCCAGCGAGCAGATCAGCGCCGTCAGCTCGGGCCAGGTCGACATCCTCTGCACGCCGACCCCGGAGACCCTGGAGCGGCGCAAGTCGGTGAGCTTCTCGGTGCCGGTGTATACCGCCGGCCTCTCGGCGCTGCTGCGCAAAGATGCGCCCGAGGCCTTGCGCCGCGCGCTGAACGGCGAGGAGGCGCACGTCGGCCCGACCTGGCGGGCGACGGTCAATCGCGGCTTGTCCAACCAGACCTACGCCGCCGTCGCCGGCAGCATCACGGTGGACTGGATTCGCCAGCAGATGAATCGCCTCGGTGTGGTGGCGACCCTGGTCGCCGTGGAGAACAACCAACAGGGCGTGCAACAGGTGGCCGAGGGCAAGGCCGATGCGTTCTTCGCCGAACGCATGCTGCTCAATAACCTGCTGCAGACCCAAGACGTGGCCGGGCAGTTGATGGTGCTCGACCGCACCTTCACTTCGGCGCCGGCGTCGTTGGTGCTTAAGCGTGGCGATGAAGACTTTCGCCTGCTGGTTGATAGCGTGTTGAGCAATATGTACCGCTCGGGTGAGATCGAACAGGCGTACGGCAAATACCTGGGTGGGGCTAGTGATACGACCAAGATGCTATTCAAGGCCTATGCGCTGCCCTAGCACCGCAGCCCAGGCAGGCGCGAGCGAACAGCCACCGCCTGATTGAGCTAGTCGTCGGGATGCTGTTGTGACCGCGGGGTGTGGCGCTTGATGACATCCATCACCGCTGCGGTCATCACTGCTGTGGAGACGCCGAACATCAGGATGCCGTTAGCCGCCTCCAATGGACTGAGCAGGCGCCAGCGAGCCGACATGACAACGTCTCCATACCCTAACGTGGCGAAGGTCACGCCCGAGAAATACAGCGCAGTGGCAAAGCTGTCGAACTCACCGAGCAGCATGAATAGCGCCGCCCATATCCCCATCTGCACGAAATTGCCCAGCAGCATGATCAACATCACCAGCGACAGCAGGGTTGTGTTCCATACCCATGAGTCCGGCCCGTGTGCGCCCTTCCCGCGTACGTATTGACGCAAACTCAGGGTCACGAACAGCGCCTGCAACAGCAAACAGAGCAGCATCACGGGAAGGCCGACCAGAAAGTTGAGCAGCATACGGTCCTCTCCTCAGCTTGCGACGCGCCCTCGCCGGCGAAGGCGGTGTGCGTCGATCAAGTAAACCGCCAGGCAGGCATACAGGGTGACAGCGATGAACAGCCCCATGCGCACGGCGAAAGCGCTGTAGACATCCTTGCCGGCGGCGCTGTCCTGTACCGACTGGCCGAGCAGGATGATCAGCGTGGCCATGCTGCTCAGCCAAAATCCAGGGCTTTGCCGGGTCGGGCTCAGGGCGTACAACTTGCGCGCCAGCAGCAGGCCAAACAGCAGCATCCACAGAAAGAACATCCACAGGTTCGGCAGGATGCTCAGCCCTCCCCAGAACAACATGGCCAACAGGCCGCCGAGCAGGGTCGAACCCAGCAGTTCGCGCCCGGCATCGCGCGCCTTGGTGCTGCATACCTGCTGGCCGAGGCTCACCGATTTCATGATCAGCGGCATGTAGCTGGCCGGGTCGATCAGCGCCAGCAGAAACGCCGGCATCACCACCAGGGCGGCGCGCAGGGCAATCCAGCTTGCCTTGGCGGGTGGCGTCTTGGGCTGGGCAGGCGCGACAGGCGCATTGGCCGGCTCGGGAAATAGCCAGTGGCCGAGCGCCAGGGCCAGCACGGCGAGCAGCACTGCCTTGCTCAACGCTTCGATGACCATCAGGGCCAGGGAAAAGACACTGGTACCGGCGGCGGAGATAAGGGTCAGGCCGATGACCAGGAAAGTCCCCACCAACGGATTGCCCCCACGCAGCCCATAACGGAAGCAATGGAACAGGCACAACCCAACCAGCAATACCCCACTCACAGGAACATATTGCAGCAGCGGGATCACCAGCAAACCGCTTGCGGTGGTCAGCATCACCATCAGCGCCAGACCCAATCCGGCCTTGAGGGGCAGCGGCCGGTTCATCGAGGCCAGCATGAACAGCGCCAGCATCGGTGCCAGGAAGGGAATCGGCAGATCCAGGCCGAAGCTGACGGCCAGACACAGCGCAACGCCACTGGCCAGGCGTAGCGCGCGCTGGCTGCGAGGATCGCGCTCAGTAGGCATAGGACAGCCAGCTCATCACGCGAATGAACAGGTGGCCGAGCAGGTTCAGCGGGTTGCCTTCGGAGGGAAACGCCATGACCTCGGCTTGCCCTCCGGCGCGGATGTCGCGCGGAGTGGTCAGCTCGCCGGGGGCGAACTCGACCACCACCGGAAAACGCTGGGCCGGACGCAACCAGTCGCGACTGTTCTCCACACTCGGCAAGGTGCCGGGCGCGGTGCTCTGACCAACGCTGACGCCATAGCCAACGCTGCGCACGCGGCCTTTGAATATTTTGCCGGGCAGTGCATCCAGCACGATGGCCACGGGAGTCCCCGGCTCGACCCGGCCCAGATTGTTCTCAGTCATTTCCGCATTGATCCACACGTCGTGGATTGCAATCAGGGTCATGACCGGATTGCCGGCGGCAGCATATTGACCGGCCTCAGTGCGCAAATCGGTGATCAGGCCATCCGAGCGCGCGCGTATCTGGGTATTGGTCAGATCCAGCTCAGCCTTCGCCAAGGCGGTAGCGGCGCTGCGTAACAGGGCATTCTCTTCATCGCTGCCGCCCTGCTGTTCGCGTGCACGTTGCACTTCGGCCCGCGCCGCGGCGACCTGACTGACGGCCTCTTCGCGAGTGGCACGCGACACTTCGAGACGGCGCAGGGAAATGGTGCCCGGGTCTTCACGGTACAGGCGTTCGAGGCGCTGACTGTCCTGACGGGCCTTGAGTTCGTTGGCCTGGGCGGCGCGCAAGTTGGCCTGCGCCGATTCGATTCCTGCGGTGCTGGCGCCGATCTGCCGGCGTGTCGACTCAAGGTCGGCGCGGGCGCGATCAACGGCGATCCGATACTGCTGCTGATCGATCTCGAACAGAACCTCCCCGGCCTTGACGTTCTGATTGTTGCGCACGTGCACCTGGGTTACCCGCCCCGCCACTTCCGCCGCCACCGGAACGACGAAAGCCTGTACCCGCGCCTGCTGCGTGTAAGGCGTGAAGCGATCGGCCAGCAGGTACCAGACCAGGATCAGGCCGATCAGCAAAGCTACCCAGTTGGCGCCCTTCTTCACTGCGTCGGCGGCGGGCGTCGGCTCGCTCGGCGGCGCTTCTTCTGCAGGCTTTTGCTGGCTGTCATTCATCGGAACCTACCTTGTCTCAGGTGGACTGGTGTCGGCGGGCGGACGGCTTGGCTCATCCAGTAATTCGCCCCAGTCGGTGCGTTGTTGCATCTGCTGGCGGGTGGCGGGATCGACCAGTGGTTGCTCGCTGTACCAACCACCACCAAGAGCCCTGTACAGGGCAATCAGATTGCTCACGGCGGTACTGCGGTTGACCAGATACGCGTCCTGCTGGGCGAATAGCGCCCGCTGGGCATCCAGTACGCGCTGGAAATCCGAATAGCCTTCGCGGTACTGGGCGCTGGCCAGGGTCAGCGAGCGCTCGGCGGCCACCGAGGCCTCGCTCAGGATGTGGTCACGCTCCAGCGACTTGATCAAACCGATGGCAGCATCGTCGGCCTCGCGCGCGGCCTGACGCACGCTGTCCTGATAAGCGACGATCAGCTGCTGCAAGCGGGCATCCTGTACGCGCACGTTGTCTTTGATCCGGCCATGGTCGAACACGTCCCAAAGCAGACTGGGGCCGCCGACAAGATCCAGCGTGTCGGAAGCGCCGCTCAGCGTGGTAGTGGACCAGGCGATGCTGCCCAGCAGGCTCAGCGATGGGTACAGATCGGCCTCGGCCACACCGATCTGCGCCGACTGGGCGGCAACCTGAAGCTCGGCGGCGCGGACGTCTGGACGGCGCAATAGCAGGTTGCCGGGGACATCCTCCAACACGGCGCGGTCGATCAGCGGGATCAGTCCCTCCTTCTCCGCCAGTTCCGGGAGTTGGCCCGGAGGACGACCAATCAGTGTGGACAAGACGTTACGGGTGCGCAGCACTTGGCTTTCCAGGTCTGGGATGGTGCTCAGAGTGCCCAGGTACTGGGTCTTGGCCTGTTGCAGATCCAGCTCGGCACTCTCACCGCTGGTGAACAGCCGCTCGGTGATCTCGTAGCTGCGTTTTTGCAAACGGGCGTTGTCGCGCGCAATGCGCAGGCGGGCCTCGGCGGTGCGCAGGGCGAAATAACTGTCCGCCATCTGCGCGCGCAGCAGCACCAGCGCGTCGTCATGATTGGCCTGGGCGGCAAAGTAGGCGGCATCGGCCGACTCGATGGCGCGACTGAAACGTCCCCAGAAATCCAGTTCCCAAGCGACGTCGAAAGCGGCGCTGTGCTGCCAGAAATGACGATCCTGCGGGTTGCGGCCACCGGATTCGTTGTGGTCGAAATACAGGCTGTCGGCACTGGCCTGCTGCAGTTGCGGGTAACGGCCGCTCAGGGCTATGCCCAGTTGAGCTCGGGCTTCCATCACCCGCAGGCCGGCGATTCTCAAGTCCGGATTGTTGGCATCGGCTTCGGAGATCAGCCGGTCAAGGATCGGATCGGCGAACACCTGCCACCATTGGCGGGGATCGGGCGACGGCCGCGGCTGGCTGACCTGCGCGAGTGCCGGGCTGTGCCAGCCGTCGACCCACGCCTCGCCCGGCGCCTGGAAATCCGGCCCGACGCGTACGCAGCCGCTAACGCCAAGCGCTATCAGCAGGACTAGCCGGCTCGGACCGGGGATCAGCAGCATGGCGAGGGCGGCGACCGCGTCACGCCGGTTGCTGGTCACTTGTCTCGTTGCTTTGCGCCGGCTCATCCACCCACTGCCAGAACAGCCGGTAACCGACCGCGAGCATCACCGGGCCGATGAACAGGCCGATGAACCCGCTGGTGACCATACCGCCCAGTGCACCGATCAATATCACCGGCATCGGTACATCGACACCGCGTCCCAGTAACAACGGCTTAAGCACGTTGTCGGCCATGCCAGCGACGAAGGCGTAGATGCCGAAGATGATGCTCGCCACGGTGGCGCCCTCGGTGGCGAAGACATAACCAATCACCGGCACGGTGATCAGCAAGACCGGTAGCTGCATGATGCCGAGCAGCAACACTGCCAGGGCGAGCAGGCCGGCGCCGGGAATGCCCATGAGCACGAAGGCGACACCAACCAACAGCATCTGGATAAAGGCGATACCAACCACGCCCTGGGCCACCGCACGGATGGTGGCGGTGCAGAGCTCGGCGATCTTCGGTCCCCGTTCCGGGCCGGAGATGCGCAAGGCGATCCGCACTGCGCTCCGGTGGCCATTGTCGCCATAGGCCATGGCGATACCGGCGATGATCAGTGCAGCGATAAACATCAGGAAGCCCATTCCGACACCGGCCAGCTTGCCCAGCACCGTCAGACCAACGCCTTTCAGGTGCGGGGTCAGCTCTTTCACCACGCTCGTCAGATCCGTCGACGCTTGCAGCCAGAAGGCGTGCAGGGTCGGCCCCACCAGCGGCCAACTGGCCACCGCCTCACTCGGTGGCGGAATATGCAGGCTCTCGGACTTGACCACCTCCAGGGCGCTCTGTGCCGACTCCGCCATCGAGGTGGCCAGCAGATACAACGGCACCATCAGGATGGCGAGCGCGACCAGCACGATCAGGCTCGCCACATGTCCATCGCGAGCTCCGAGCCGGGCCTTGAGCATTCGATGCAGTGGGTACAGTGTGATGGCGAGGATCACCGACCAGAGCATTAGGTCGAGGAAGGGATTGAAGATCTGGAAGCAGAAAACGACCAGTACGGCAATCAGACCTGCGCGGATCAGGACATCCAGCAATCCACGCGACAGCATCCATTCAGTGAGAGGACTAGGCGCCATCATGTTTCTCCTTGCGTGCAGCTAACCGAACCGGAATCGATACGTTCTTCACCTCTTCCCTGCACCGTTTCGCCATTCAGTGGAACGGGAAGATGTAGTTCATCCAGGCGGCCATGCGCAGAAGAATCTTGCGCATCACCGCAACATGGTGGAAATGCTTGCTGTAGAGCGCCGCCTGCCCATACGAGCCGCCCGGCATCAGCTTGCTGTATTGCGCGAAATTGGGGTCGGTGATTTCGATAATGACTGGCACCCTGCCCGGCGGCGGTGAACCGGTGTAGCTCATCAACGTGCCGGAGGGCTGTATCTGCCCTTCTCCGATCACGGCGATCACGTTCTTCACCTCGCCTTTGAACACCTTGCCCGGGATCCCGTCGAACGCGATCTCAGCCTCATCGTCCGGCGTCAGACGCAGCTGGCTGTTCTGCCGCATCCAGGCCACGAAGTAATGGCCCTCGTCAGGAATGAAAACCATGGAAGGCCGCAATGGCAGCTTGGTCGCCATCATCCCGGGGCGCAGTGAGACATGAGTGACAAAGCCTTTGCCCGGAGCCCGCACCACGGTGTTATCCAGTTCAAACTGAGCGATATTCAGTTGCGCCTGAAGATCCGTCACACGAGCGGTAGCGATATCCAGATCACGGCGGGTGCCGAAGTTACGCTTGATCAGCTCTCTGATTCGGCCCAAGTCGCCCCTGGCTTGAATTAGCTGCGCCTCGATGGATTTCAGTCGGTTCTCGAAGGGGGTCGGGTCGATGCGAAACAGTACGTCACCCTTCTCCAGTGGCTGGTTGGTCTGTACGGGGACATCGATCACCTGACCGGTGACCACCGGTATCACTGGAGTCGAGACGAAATACGAACGCGCCACCTCCGAATAGGGATGGTTGTAATTCATGGTGAAGATCAGCGCGCCGATCAGCACTACACCGCCAAGAACTGCAGTGGGTACCGTCCACTTGTTCAGCGGGATGCGGAAGATCTTGAAGATAGCGATGCACAACGCGGCATAGGTGAGGATGAGCAAGAGATCCATGGCTCAGATTCCCGCGCCAAGATCAGGACCAGGATCTGCCGGCGTCTGAGCTACCGCCATCTTGCCTTCGAGCCGATCCACCCGCTGCTGCAACTCGGCTACTTGTTGCTCCAGATGGATGACATGGCTTTGCGGTGACTTACCGTCGCCAAAGCCCCAGCCACGATCCTCCCTATAGGCCATCGCCCAGATCCACAGGAACGGCCAAAGTGCGTGCAGGGTGAACAGGCTGACCCAGCCGGTGGCATGGATTGCGTCTTGATGGGGATGATTGCGGTGCACGGCAATTTCATAGGGGATGTCGTGCAGCACGATGATCCCGTAGAACAGCACCAGCCCGACGAAGATCAGCAGACCCAAGGCGAAGTAATCGAGCATGGCATCCGTCCCTTCTGAGTGAGCGAACCGCTGTGCTGAAATCTAGCCCATTTGCTATGGCATCGCCCGGAGCCCACCAGGCATAACCTTGCCCCTAGTCAGTAGGAGGCTTTACCTCCCCGAAACCCTGACCAGTGGCAGCTGCTCATTGCCAATCTTCGTTCGCGTGGTAGAGCCGGCGGCAAGCATCGGTGGTGCTGGAGAACAGCTCGCCGCTGAGCTGACTCCGGAGCAGTTCGCTGTGCTGCAGGCGATCCATGATCGGGCCTTTGACTTCAGCCAGGTGCAGTTTCACGTCGCGCAACAGCAAACTGCGATTGAGCTCACCGAGAGCAGCCAGCCCCGAATAGTCGATCATTGAGTTGCCTCTGATTTCCTAGACGCATCCGAAGGGCTCCTTTTGGCCGGTTGATGCCGGTCAGATTTTATTTGGGAAGCGCTGAACAAACATCCGATTCATACCTCGTCGACGTTTTCAGCCTGATTTCTACGGCCTAGTGGACGAGCACTGCTAATTTCGGACCGGTTTGAGTCCTAGTTTCGCAGGTTGGCGGAGCATCGCCCATGTTGCATGTGGATTGAACCCCTGGCTTCGCACTAGCGACGATAATAGCGGTGATCGTCCGCGTAGCGCTGCCGCATGGCCCGATCTCGGTGGCGCTCCCAATCACGATGACGTTCAGCTTCTCGGCGGGCTTGCTCTCTACGCCACTTTTCTCTACGCCAGTCGTCTCGGCGCCAATCGTCTCTACGATCGTGCCAACGACCGTCATGCCAGTATCGGTCGTCATGGGCAAGCAACGGCCCTGGCTGCTTGCCGGCCATACTGGCCAAGGTCGGCCAAGGGTTGCCGGCAGCCTGGACCGGAGCCTGAACTGCTGCGACTTCAGTTGCGAAAACAGGAGTTGAGGTCTTCATCTGTGTTGCTGATGCCGAGCCCACTGCCGCGAATGCCAACAGCCCGAAGAGCACCATCCGTGGGTCATGGAATTTCATGAGCGAAGACAACCTCTGATTGACATTTTGACGTGTGGCTATCTGGCTGCGGGAAGACTGCAGGTTCGCGCTTACCGAGTGGATGTGCCTATCCACATAGACCGATAAATAGGGAAAAGTTCTAGGGACCCGCTGCTTAAATATCCAACGGCCTCAGTGCTCGGCCCCTTTGAGGTTTGCTATCTCGATGTCCGCTCTTGGCCGATTGCTGCCTATGGTGAGTGGCAGCAATGGGGCGACTGCTGCCGGTCGTGACAGACCGGAATCGACCCTTAGCTGCCGTTCACGGCCTACTCGGAGTAGGCGTGGTGACGGTGGGTTTGGGCTTAGGAAAGAAAGCTGAGCGTAGTCACGCAAAGTGCGCGGACTTTACCTTCCCGTCCGCAGAGACACCGATGACAAATAGGTTTCAACCGAGCCCTTCACACTGCTCATACGGGTTTGCTTGCTCCGCAGACCTCGCTGGCCTGCTTGCTTCCTCCTGGCCGGCTGCAGGACTTTTGCAGCTTTGCCAGCCCCCTCTCCAACGGGACGTCCAGCACGTCCGCCCACGGTGTTTTGAGTATAGGTGGCGAGTCCGGGAGCAAGAGCGTCCGGCTGGACGGTACGGTTTCGGCTCGGACGGGGCAGATTGTTGAGCAGAAAATAAAGCAGTCCCCTTGTTCGCGGCGATCGCCCGCGCCCTGCTGAAGAACATTGCCTCAATACCCCGTCAGCTCCAGGTAGCCCACGCCCCGATGGCTGCCACTGAAACGGATCGGCCCCTCCCAGTAGGGGAAGCGGGTATCCATCCAGGCATTCTCCTGCACCGGCGTGCTGCTGATCTCGAAGCCCTCGCTGGCGATGCGCAGCGACCAGCGGGTCGGTAGCCGACGGCCGGCGACCCGGCTGTACTGCAAGGGGGTCATGACGATGTCCTGGCTAGCCAGTGCGCGGGGCTCTCCCGTGGCGCTGATCCAGGTGCCGGCGCGGTAGTGGGCGCCGTCGGCATGGCGCAGTTGGAACAGCATGAGCTTCTCGCCCGTCTCCAGATGCAGGGAGAACCAGTCCCAGCCGCGCTGGTCGGGCGCCAGGTACTGGCTGGTCCATTCGCGGTCTAGCCAGGCCGGGCCATTTACTCGGTACAAGCGGCCTTGCAACTGGATGGTGCCCTCAGCCTGCAAGAACGGCTGGCTGTAGTAGTAGGACGCCTGCCCCTCCCCGGACTTCTGGCTGAAGCCCTGCTCGCCGTGCAGCACCGGCGGGCGGCTGCTGACCAGGCGCAGGCGATAGCTGAAGGCGCCGCCCTTGGCGTGCAGCTCCAGCTCGCCCAGCCCCGCGTCCGCCGGCGTGCGGCTGCTGAACTGCCAATCGTCGATCCAGGCCTTGAAGGGCGAGGCGTCGACGCCGGCCTGGCCGATGCCGCCGCGGGCGAAGGTTTCCGCGAAGCGATGGCCGTATGGGCCGGTCAGCCCGGCATGGCCCATCCACAGGTTCTGGTTGCTCCAACCCTCACTCGTGGAGCCGGGCTGCAAGGCACTGCGGAACAGCGTCCATTGCACGCCCCAGGCACGGCCCTGTTCATCCTCCAGATTGGCCGTCACGTACCACCATTCGATGCGGTAATCCGGGTGTGCGCCGTGATCCGCCGGGAAGCTGAAGGCCCGGCCGGGGGTCACCTGGGCAAAGCCCGCCGCCGCGCTGCCGAGCCCGGCAAAGCCCTCGCCCGGCGGCGGTTCGGCATCGCAGGCGCCGAGCAGCAAGCCCGCGAGGAGCAGCAGGCGCAGCCTAGCGTTCATCGGCGAAGGTCCTCAACAACGCGGCCGGGGTGGTCCGCCCGAGTTTCCACAGCGGCCAGGCGGCGGCCAGTAGCGTGGCGAGCACCGCCATGGCCAGCAGTTGCAGGAGCTGCCAGGGAAACACATGCAGCGGCAGGCGCCAACCAAAGGCCTGCACGTTGATCACCGCGACCAGGCACCAGGCCAGCACCAGCCCCAGCGGCACCGCCAGCAGCAGGGTGATCAGCGCCAGCAACAGGGTCTGGCCGAGGCTGAGCCAGGCCAGCTGCGCTCGGCCCACGCCCAGCGCCCAGAGTGGTGCCAGTTGGCTCAGGCGCGCCTGGCCGAGGGTCAGCAGGCTGATGAACAGCGCCACGCCGGCCACTCCCAGGGTCAGGCTGTTGAGCGCGGCGGTGGCGGCAAAGGTGCGTTCGAACACGCGGGTCGACCAGGCCTTGAGTTCGCTCTGGTCGATGATCCGGTCGCTGCCCAGGGCAAAGGTCTGCTGCAGGGCCTGCATCAGCTCGGGGACCTCGACAGCAGGCAGGTGCAGGCTGTAGCTGCTCGGGCTCAGCCCCGGCCAGTGCTGTTGCAAACCCGCGGCATTGACCAGCAGGTGCCCTTTCGGATTGCCGTAGTCGGCATAGATGCCGGCGACCACCAGCGGCCATTCGCCTTTAGGGGTCGGCAGGCTCAGGCGCTCGCCCAGCTGCAGGTTCAAGCGTCGCGCCAGCTGCTCGCTGAGCATCAGCGCCTGTTGCCGGGCCAGTTGCTCCCAGGCATCGGGGCTGGCGCTCAGCAGCGGCCAGTGGGCGCGGTAGGCCGGGTGATCGAGTATGCCGCTGAGTTGCGCCGGCCAACCCTTCAACTGCAACTCGACCCGCCAGCTCGGCAGTACCGCGCTGACCTGTGGCTGGCGAGCCAACCAGGCGCCGATGGCCAGTGCCTGCTGCGGATCCTGCGGGGTGAGGTACAGCTCGGCGGCCAGGCGCTGATCGAGCCAGCCGGCAAAGGTCTGGCGAAAGCCCTCGGTCATGCTGCCGACGCCGATATTCGCCGCCAGCGCCAGCAGCAGGGCCATCAGCGCCAGCGCCAGACCCGGCAGCTGCTGGCGACTGTCGGCGACGAACCACTGCGCCAGCGGCGAGCGGCAGCGCGGCAGCAGGCCCTCCAGCAGCAGGTTCAGGCATAGCGGCAAACTCAGGGCCGCCGCCAGCAGCAAAGCGGCGAGCAGGACGAAGCCGGCGATCAGGCTGTTGCCGCCCAGCAGCGCGACTAACGCCAGCAAGGCGAGCGCCGCCGCCAGCAGGGCCTGGCGGCGCAGCCAGAGCGCCTGGGCTTGCTGCCACGCCTCGGGCTGGGCCAAGGCCAGCAGCGGCAAGCGCGCGGCCCTGAGCAGGCTGCCGGCGCCGGCGAGCAAGGCACCGAGCAGGCTCATGGCTAGCCCGCCGAGCCACCACTGCGGGCTGAGGCTGAGCTGCCCGGCAACCTCGGCGCCATACAGGCCACGCAAGCTGGCCACGACATCCGGCAACAGCAGGCTGGCCAGCCAGTAACCGCTGAGCACGCCAGCCAAACCGCCGAGCAAGGCCAGGCCGCAGAGTTCTAGGGCCAGGGCGCCCAGCAGGGTGCGGGCACTCACCCCGCAGGCCCGCAGGGTGCGTAACAGTGCGCGGCGCTGCTCCAGCGCCAGGCCGATGGCGGCGTGCACGATGAACAGCCCGACGACAAAGGCTAGCAAACCGAGGGCGGTGAGATTGAGGTGGAAGCTGTCGGTGAGCCGGCCCAGATCGGCCGCTTCGCTGCGACGGTTCAGCACCAGTTGCTCGGCCAGTTGCGGCGGCAGGCGCGGATTACTGCGGGCGAAATCGCCGGCCAGCAGCAACCGGGACAGCTGCTGCGGTGCGTCGAGCAGGCGTTGGGCGACGCCGATATCCACCAGCAACACTCCCGGCGCCAACTGCGGCCGCAGTTCCAGCGGCGGCAAGGCTTGCCCGGCCTCGGTCAGCGGTTGCGCCCCGGCGGCAAGGTCGAGGGCCGCGAGGGTGTCGGGGGCAATCCAGGTGCGCCCGGGCTGGCCGAGAAAGGCTGCTAGGTCCAGGCGCTCGACCGCTTGCCCGGCCAGCGAGGTGTCGGCCGGCAAGGTCAGGGGTTCGATGCCGATCAGCTGCAGGCGCTGTTCGGCCTGCCCCCGCAGGCGCAAACGGCCCTGCAGGAGTGGCGATACCGGCCAGCCGGCACGTCGCAGTTCGATGAAGTACTGCTGCGCAAACAGCCCGCCGTTGCGGGCACTGAGCGCGTATTGGTCAGCGTCGGCCAGCAGCTGGCTGGCCCGCGCATAGCTTTCCCGGGCCTGGCTGTTCAGCGCCTGCACACCCGTCCACAGGCTGGTGGCCAGCCACAGACCGGTCAGCACACTGAAGAACTGCACGGGATGCCGGCGCCAATGGCTGAACAGACCACTCAGCGTCCAGTAGAAAATCCGCATGTCAGGCCTCGCCTCGCGCCAATAGGCGGCCGCCCTGCAAGCTCACGCGCCGCTGCAGGCGCGCCGCCATGCGCGGGCTATGGGTCACCATCAGGAGGCTGGTGGTGCTGTCGGCGAGCAGTTGCAGCAGCAGCTCCAGCACCTCGTCACCGGTCGCCTCATCTAGGCTGCCGGTGGGTTCGTCAGCCAGCAACAGCGGCGGTCTGGCGGCCAGCGCTCGGCCCAAGGCCACCCGTTGCTGCTGCCCGCAGGAGAGCTGTTCGGGATAGCGCTTGAGCAGCTGGCCAAGGCCGAGCCGCTGGACCAGCTGCGCCTGCCAGTGCGGGTCATGGCGGCCGGCCAGACGAGCCTGAAAGGCCAGATTGTCCTCGACCCGCAGGCTGGCAATCAGGTTGAACTGCTGGAAGATCAGGCCGATCCCGCTGCGCCGCCAGGCCGCCAACTGGCTTTCATCGAGCGCGGCCAGCGAGTGCCCGGCCACCCAGATGCTGCCGGCATCGAAGCGGTCGAGGCCGGCCACCAGGTGCAGCAAGGTGCTCTTGCCGCTGCCGGATTCGCCCATCAACGCCAGGCTGCCGCCCTCCTCCAGTTCGAGGTCGATGCCCCGCAGCACCGCCAGCGGCCCCTGGGGAGTCGGGTAGCTTTTGCATAGGCCCTGGATCTTCAGCATCGGTGTGCGGCCCTATCGAGGCTGTGCCGGCGATGGCTGTGGCAAACAGCCAAGAACGCCCCGCGGCACGACTGGACCGGGGAGAGCCCGGCGCTGCCGGGAACCCTTTTCCGATCTGCGCGGCAGATCCGGGGCAGGTTCTCAGTAATCACGCTCCAGCCGAGGTGCCTTTAGCTGAGACTAGTCGGGATCGGCCGCAGCGATTTCCCTGCCCGTCCATACGGCACGGACCGCTGCAAGATCGGCTGGCCGCCCATCCGCACGGCCACCGCTGAACAGCGGTCATGACCAAGGCATGGCTATGCTTAATTCGCCAGCGCAACCGATGGTGCCGCCCGGGACCAGCAGGGCCGGATGCCCGGCAACGCGGGGCGGGGCCAGGGCACTGCATGATTCCCGCGCCGTTAAACCCGATCGGAAAAGGGAGGGTTGCGATGCAACTCATCACGGTAAAAATCGACAAGCCGGAAGCCACGAACTTCATTCTGGGGCAGACGCATTTCATCAAGTCCGTCGAGGACATCCACGAAGCCTTGGTCGGTGCCGTACCCGGCATCAAGTTTGGCCTGGCCTTTTGCGAAGCCTCGGGCAAATGCCTGGTGCGCTGGTCTGGCACCGATGCCGCGATGATCGAACTGGCCCAGAAGAATGCCCAAGCCATTGCCGCCGGCCATAGCTTCATCATTTTCCTCGGCGACGGCTTCTACCCGCTGAACCTGTTGAACGCCATCAAGATGGTGCCGGAGGTCTGCCGGGTTTTCTGTGCCACCGCCAATCCCACCGAAGTGATTGTCGCCGAGACGGAACAGGGCCGCGGCATACTCGGCGTGGTGGATGGCTTGCGGGTCAACGACATCGAAGGCGACGACGACATCCTCTGGCGCAAGAATTTGTTGCGGCAGATCGGCTACAAGCTGTGATTGCCAAATATTTTCTTGTTCAAGCTTGTCAGAGCGGTGCATCCAACTAGGTCAACCCGCGCCGGCAAACACCCCAAACGCACCGAATGAGCAGATAAAAGCCCAGACAGAACGCTTCCTTCTATGCTCAAAGCATAGGCCGGGATGTCTACCGGAGCGGGGGTAGTCTAGGTCTAATGATTCCGGATACCCATTTAGGCAAGAATGCTCGCCATAGAAAGGTGTCCGGAATCATTAGACCACTACAACACCGCTCCGATACGGTCACGGCAGCATTGAACATGGCCCGCCGTTAGGGTTCGAAGCCCTTAAGGCATGTTTACCGAGCGCTGTAGATTTCCTTGTCACGACATGAGTCCTGATGCCAAATGAAATTACGGCTTCATCCAGCCAGGGTTGTCGCCCTGGTTTTCCTGGCCGCGATACTGGCCGGCACCGCCATTTTGATGCTGCCGATATCCCAAGCCGAGGGTATCGCCCCCCCTTGGGTGACAGCCTTCTTTACCGCGGTATCGGCCGTCTGCGTTACCGGGCTGGTAGTGGTGGACACCGGTACGTACTGGTCGACCTTCGGCCAGTCGGTGATCCTGCTACTGTTCCAACTTGGCGGCTTCGGCATCATGACGGTGGCGACCTTGCTCGGCTTGATGGTCAACCGCAGCTTACGTCTACGCACTAAAATGGTCGCACAGTTGGAATCACGCTCATTGGGGTTGGGCGACATCGCCAGCGTGGCCAAGCTAGTGCTGGTGGTGACGTTCGCCTTGGAACTCATCTTGACCCTGTGGCTCACCCTCAGATTACGCCTGGCCTATGACCTTCCCTGGGCTGATGCAGCGTGGAGCGGCCTGTTTCATGCGGTATCGGCATTCAATAACGCGGGTTTCTCCATTTATCCCGACAGCCTGATGCGCTACGCCGCAGATGCTTGGATCCTGCTGCCAGTCATGGTTGCGATCATTATTGGCGGCATTGGCTTTCCCGTACTGTATGACTTGCGCAGCAGGTTCAACGATCCCCGCCGTTGGTCGCTGCATACCAAGCTCACCCTGGCTGGAACGGCAATCCTGCTTCTGGGCGGTTTTTTCACGCTGCTGCTGTTCGAGTGGTTCAACCCGACTACCCTCGGCCCGATGCCAGTGGCCAATAAAATGCTCTCGGCGGCATTTGCTTCCGTTTCTGCGCGTACCGCCGGGTTCAACTCTATCGATATTGGCGCGTTGACCCATGAAAGCTGGGCGATGCACTACCTCCTGATGTTCGTAGGGGGTGGCAGCGCGGGAACCGCGGGTGGCGTCAAAGTCGGTACTGTCGCCATCCTGGCCTTGCTGGTCATCGCCGAAATTCGTGGCCACAGTGACACCGAGGCATTTGGCCGGCGAGTCGGCGCCCCGGCCCAGCGTCAAGCTATCACGGTGCTCGTTCTGGGCAGCGCCATGATCGTGCTGGCGACGCTCTTTATTTTGCGTGAAACAGATTTCGCCACAGACCAAGTCATATTCGAAGTCATCTCAGCGTTTGGCACGGTCGGCTTGTCCACCGGCATCACCGCCGATCTCCCCGCATCGGCCCAACTGATGCTGACGCTGCTGATGTATGTCGGGCGGGTCGGCACTATCACGCTTGCGGCTTCACTGGCCCTGGGCGAGCACCGCATGCCCTACCGCTACCCAGAGGAACACCCAATTGTTGGCTAACTTTCTGTTCACCGAGCAGTTTGCCTTTTCTAAGGGCGATAGCGTGGTCGTGATCGGCCTCGGCCGTTTCGGCGGCTCCGTTGCCCAATCGCTGATGCGGCTCGGTCACGATGTGATGGGCATCGACCGGGACGCCGTGCCTGTCCATGACTGGGCCGATCTCTTGACTCATGCTGTCCAGGCCGACTCCACCAACCTGATGGTATTGCGCCAACTGGGTGTTGCCGACTTCGCTCACGCCATTGTGGGGATAGGCACCGACCTGGCAGCCAGCTTGCTGACCATCATGACGCTGACCGAACTGGGTATCCCGGATATCTGGGTCAAGGCCCAGACTGCCGAGCATGGACAGATAGCCCAGCGGATTGGCGCCCATCACGTTGTCTACCCGGAGAGGGAAATGGGGGAGCGTGTTGCTCACCTCATTAGCGGGCGGATGATCGATTTCATCGAGTTCGATGACGGCTTCGCCATCGCCAAGATTCACTCCCCCCTGCCGAGCCACAACAACACGCTGGCCGACGGCAATATCCGTGAAAAATTTGGTGTGACGGTCGTAGGGTTGAAACGCGCCAGTCAAGACTTCCAGCATGCCACCCCTAGCACCCTGATCATGCCGGGTGATCTGCTAATCGTGTCCGGCCCGACCCATCTGATCCAGAAATTTGCGGGCCACTCGACATAACGACTTACTCTCCTAACAGACCTCGGCTGTATTTAAGGTCTTTCCAGATACGGCCAGAGCCCTGATATCAAAGTCTCAAGAAGTCATGCATGAAAAATGAGCTTCGTCCCCCCGCTCAGGGTGGCGGCACTCAAACGCTCGCTGCTTAGAGTGGGGGCCGAAAAAATTAGGCCATGCTGATGCTGCGGCGACGCGGCACTGGCCATGGACGACGAGTACTTCTAACAGGGGTTGATCAGACGATGCAGCCCATCCTGTGATCAAGACAGCTCCTCGACCAGCACGGCAGCATAGCTGAAGTCACCGCCACCGTGCTCAGCGGGTACGGTGAGGCACAGCGGGCCTTGGTCGACGTAGCCCGCCTCGCCCCCTGCGCCTGGCGCTGCAGGCACTGGGTCAGGTCCTGTTCTTATTGTCGGGGAGAAACTGCTCGGAAGCTGCAGCGTGACGTTACTACGAGGCCTGCAACTGGGTGTTCGGCACTGCGAAGTGCAGGCTGTTCATCCACAGCGCAGGCACTCCGAGTCTTCGCCAGCCTAATTCCGCACAGACCCAGTCGCCTGTTGCGGATGGTTTCATATGGGAGGCTAAACCTTGCCCTTCCAAATCGTGAAAATGCCGTTGGCACGCAGCACCAGCCGTTCGCCAACCTTGAGCAGGCAGCTTGCATTCGCGAAGCTGCTACCCACTTTGAGCACATCGACATGCGCCTCGAGCCACTCGCCTTCGCGCACGGCTCCTCGGCAGTCGATGTTCAAAAATAGAAAAATCATGGCCCAGTCAGCTGTGAGTTGAACTGGACTGAGTCGACCAGCAATTGCGCTGCACTGCATTACCACCGGGCTTCAGTCCTTGATCGAAGTCGACCATGATCAATCAACAAAAGCGGCTGCGCCCTTCCCTGTGGCGCATGCTTGAGTCATCCGGTCAGAAACCCACGGTTGCCGAGAGCAGATAGGTTCTGGGGGTCGACAGGGTCAGGCCCGCTGCGCTGTCGGACGAGGTCGCGGCAGAGGCCCAATAGGTCTTGTCCAGTACGTTCTCCACCGTGGCCCGCAGGGTTACCGGGCTGCCGCCCAGTTTGAAGGCGTAACGGCCGCCCAGGTCGTAGCGTTCCCAGCTGTCGATTTCCTGCTCATTGGCTGGGTCCAAGTACTGGGAACTGGTGTGGATGGCACGTGCGGTCAGGGTCAGCCCCCGGACGCTTTCGATGTCCCATTCGGCGCCGAGGTTGGCGTTGACCTCCGGCGCGCCGGTGCCGTGGTTACCGTCGAACTCGCCATCGGTGGTATCACTCTGCTCGCTGTCGAGCAGCATCACCCCGCCCAGCAGGCGCACACCATTAAGCGGCTCGCCGAAGACGCTGAGTTCCACCCCCTGGTTGGTCAGCTCGCCGTTGGGCTTGAAGTTGTTTAGATCGTCGAACTGATAGGCCGGCTGTTCGATACGGAACAGGCTGGCGGTCAGGCCGAAGGTGCCTTGGTCGTACTTGGCACCGACTTCTGCCTGCTTGCTGCGGTATGGCGGGAACACGGTGTCGGCGTTATTTGCCGTGGTCGGCGCGGTCTCGCCCTGGGTCAGGCCTTCCACGTAGTTGGCGTACAACGACACATGGTTAGTGGCCTTGAACACCACGCCCAGCGCGGGCGACGTATCGGTTTCGTCATTCACCGGTTCGTCACGGACGCCGTCGCTCCAGGAGGTAACTTTAACTCGCTGCAGGCGCGCGCCGAGGGTCAGTAGCAGGCGATCCTCGAGGAAACCCAAGGTGTCGGCCAGGGCCACGCTGGTAAAACGGTCTTCGGTGTGGGTGCTGGTATCGAAGCGGTTCGGCCGGCCTGGGTAAGCGACTTCCACCGGGTTATAGATGTTGCCGATGCTGCGCAGGTAGCGCTCGCCGGCGTTATCGAAATCCATGTCGAAGCGGTTCAGGCTCAGGTTTACCGTGTGGTTGACCGAGCCGGTGCTGAACCACTGGCGGGCGCCAATGGTGGCGGTCTTCACGTCTTCATCGCGGCGGAAGGTGCGCGGCACCAAGGTGAAATTGCCATTGTTTTGAGTGTTCTGGACCCCGTGGCGCAGAAAGTCGTAGTTGCCTTTGCGCGCGCCATAGGCGGCGTAGACCATCAGCGAGTCGCTGACATCGAATTCGCCGCGCAAGGCGCCAAAGGAGTCTTTGGTTTGCGAATAGGTCCAAGGCTGAGCGAAGTTGCGGTCGATGTCTTCGGCTTTGGGCACCTTGGCCCCGGGAGCCAGTTCGACACGCTCCTGCGGCGCGTCGGCACGGCGATTTTGATGGCCGATGTCTAGCGACAGACGCACCCGCTCTTCCCGCAGGTCCAGGCCGAGCACACCGGTTTCGCGCTTGAGCGCCTGATGGTCCCACTCGGTATCACCGGACTGACGCACGCCGTTGAAGCGCACGCCGAAACGCTGGTTCTCACCCAAGCGTCGGCCGATGTCCACCGCGCCGCCGAACTGCCCCTCCGAAACGTAACTGCCGGTGAACTCAGTGACCGGCGCATCTGTGGCGCGCTTGGGCACGATGTTGATGCCGCTGCCGATGCTGCCGCGCGGGGCGATACCGGACAGTACCGCGCTCGGCCCCTTGAGGATATCGACGCGTTCGGCGATCTCCATGTCGATGGCATAGGTCGGCAGGATGCCGTACAGGCCGCCATAGGAGACGTCACTGTTGAACAGGCTGAAGCCGCGCACGGTGAACTGCTCGAAACGCCCGCTGGCCGGGTTGGAGGTGCGCACCGATGGGTAGGCAGCCACAGCATCGCCGAGGGTGCGGGCTTGCTGGTTCTTCAGCGCTTCCTTGGTGTAGGACGTGACGCTGAACGGGCTGTCCATGAAATCCTGGTCCCCGAGCATGCCCTGGTAACCGGCTCGCGCCACCTGGCCACCGGCGTAAGGTTGGTCGCCCACCACGCCGCGTGCACCGCGAATCGAGGTGCTGGGCAGTTGCAGGCTGCCTTCGTCCAGGGCCGGGGTCAGGGTGTAAGCCTGTTCGCCCACCGGCTGCAGTTGCAGGCCGGTGCCCTGCAGCAGCCGGGCAAAGCCCTCCTCCACGCCGTATTCGCCGGACAGGCCATTACTGGCGCGCCCGCTGACCAGCGCAGGGTCTACTGACAGGTTGACCCCAGCCAGGCCGGCGAAACGGGTCAGCGCCGCGCTCAGACTGCCAGCCGGCACCTGATAACTGCGCCGGGCGGCGTCTTCCGCCCAACTGGTCGAGATAAACAATGGACTGGCGCTCAGACTCATCACGAGACCCAAGCGGAATAACGGGCGAAAACGGCAAGGCGGCACTGCGGGCATGGGAAGGAATTCTCGATTTTATTCACTTACCCGGAATGACCAGCGACCTGAAAAAAAGGGACAGGCTTCAGGTAATGTTTTTTCGAGGGGCATTTCTTTGCGGGATCAGGGTGACCCAGTAACGGGTACGCGAATGCACCTCCAGCGGCAGGCTAGCGGCCAGCAGTGAGAGCACACGATCGGTGTTGTCGAGGCGGAAACTGCCGGTGACCCGCAAGCTTTCCAGCTCCGGTTCCCAGCGCAACAGCCCGGGGCGATAACGGCTCAGCTCGCGCAGGAAATCCCCCAGCGGTTGGTTCTGTGCCATCAGCACCCCATCGCGCCAGCCAGGCAGCAAGGTGTCGAAGGTGTCGGCAGATCCGGCGCCGCTAGCTTGCAGGCTGATCTGCTGCCCTTCACGCAAGACCAGAATCGGGCCGTGCAAGGGCTGCAATTGCACCGAACCGCTGACCACCGACACCTGGCAATCCCGCTCGTTGAGGCGCACACAAACTTCGCTGCGACTGACGATGATGCGGCCATAAGGCGCCTGGATGGTCAGCGGCGCGCTGCCAGGGACCTTGAGCGCCATTTCTCCGCGGACCAGGGTCAGTTGGCGGACGCCCAGATCGATGTTGACCGCACTGGAGGTGTTCAGCTGCAACGAACTGCCGTCGGCCAAGGGGATTTGTGTGTGCTCGCCGATACCGGTATGCAGGTCGGCGCGCCATACATCCAGCGGCAACTGCCGGCCCAGCAGCCAGATTGCCGGTACCAGTGCCGCGACCCCGAGGGCGCGTTTGAGCACCGCTCGGCGTGCCGGATCCGGGCGATCCAGAGTAGCCATCGCCAGAGCCGTCGGCAGGCCGGAAAACCGCTGGCGCAGCAGCTGCGCCTTCTGCCAGGCACTCTCATGGCTGCTACTGCTGTTGCGCCAGTTCTGCAGGCGAGCGTGATCGTCTTCATTGGCCGCGCCAGATTCCAGCAGCGCCAACCACTGGGCCGCCGCGCGTGCCACCTCACGGGCCTCGTTGGAAGGCACTGAGTGCATCACAGCTCCACCAGTAGGCAATGCTCGTAGGCCTGGGCCATGTAACGTTTGACGGTGCGTTCGGACACTTCAAGGCGTTCGGCGATCTCGCGGTAACCCAGCCCTTCCAGTTGGCTCCAGAGAAACGCCCGGCGCACCAGAGC